>QHYN01000254.1 GCA_003224145.1 Acidobacteriota bacterium | reverse complement strand
TCTTCTCCGGTGAAGTACGCCAGCCAGCTAAAAGGGAAGCTGCTCATCGCGCATGGCGCGGGCGACGACAACGTACATTATGGAAACACGCTGTCCGTCATCAACGCGCTCGTCGAGGCCGGGAAATATGTCGAGGTGCTTGCGTTTCCGGGGCGCGGCCACGGCGTGAGCGACCCGCCCGCCCGGCGCCTGCTGATGCAGAGGGTGACGCAGTTCTTCCTCGACAATTTGTGATTTCCCGCACCGCCGGCGTATTCCTTGCAGGTCAAAGGAAAGGGCAGAGTGATTCACTCTGCCCTTCTGTCCAAACAAAATAGCCGATTGCTAACGGATTGCGAAATACCTTCTCTAGTGCACGCCAGAATATTCGACGTGGACGTAGCGGCCTAAGCGGGCATTAAAGAGCAAATACCAGCCGGGATGATGATCGTCGTCGTAGACGTAGACGCGATCGCGATCCCATTCCCAATCGCGGCAGCGGTCGAGGTCGTAGGGAGCCACAACCCAGTTCGAGTTATCGTAGAGCACGACGCGACGGGTGCGGTAGTCGATGCGCGTGGCAATGAAGACGTCTCTCACATGAGCATAGCGGCCGTAAGGATAGGCGCGGCCGGGGCGGATGCGATCATGATCGTCATCCCAATCGCGATGGTCATCGCGGTCGCCATGCTTGTACCAGCCTTTGTGCTTGCCGTTATCGTGGCGGTCGTCATCACGGGCTTCGTGTTTGTCCCAGCCTTTGTGCTTTCCGTTGTCATGACGATCATCGCGATCATCGCGGTCGCGCTGTGGCGCAGCAAGCGCCAGCGAGCCTGTCAATGCCATGAAAACGATACCAGCAAAGAATTTGCGCATAAGTTTTCTCTCCAAAAATTGCGAAGCCGGCCGGGATAGAATTGCCCGATTGCCTTGAGTTTGCCGGATCGGCGTTTCGCAGGCGATTCAGTGCCTTCTTCTATCTGTAACACATTTCTCGGGAAATGGTTTCGGAGTTGTTCATTCAGTACGTGTTCGCAGGGACAGGCAAGCCATTGCGCCATTGTTGGTCGGATTTTTCCATTTCACCAAGATGGCTTTATAATCCTCTCCGCCTGGAGGTCTCGCCTTGCTTAAACGGAGTTTTGTTCTCGCATCGCTCATCATGATCGGTTTTGCGGCGCCATCAATGACCAGCGCGCAACAGAATCCACAGGAGAAAGAGCAAATCCTGTGGCAAAAGCTGGCAACCACCGTCAATGAAGTGGACCGCAACCTCGACGGCGTTCTTGCGGTAGCCATTCTGGACCTGTCCACCGAGCAGAAGTACCTGCTACACGCCGATGAAGTGATGCCCACGGCGAGCTCGATCAAGATCGCGATTCTCGCGGAGCTCTATCGGCAGGCGCAGCAGGGCAAACTTAAGCTCACGGATTTTTATACCCTGCAATCGTCCGATCTTGTTGGCGGAAGCGGAATCTCAAGCGTGCTCACTCCGGGCGCGACGCGGCTCACGCTGCGCGACGTTGCGGGCCTGATGATTTCTGTGAGCGACAATTCAGCCACCAACGTCATCATTGACCGCGTTGGCATGGAAAACGTAAACGCACTGTTGGACTCACTGGGACTGACGCACACCCGGCTGCGGCGCAAGATGATGGATCTGAAGGCCGCCGGGGAAGGAAGAGAAAATATCGCCACGCCACGCGAGATGATGCTACTGCTCGAAAGTCTCTATCGCGGCAAGGTATTGAACAAGCAGATGACGGAAGACTTTTTTAATCTGCTCAGTGTGCACAAGGAAAGCTACATCCCGCGGGAATTGCCGGAGGATTTGAAAGTAGCGAACAAGCCCGGCGAGCTAGAGGGCGTGCGCAACGATTCCGGAATCGTTTTTACTGGCAAGCGGCCTTATGTGATCAGCGTCATGACCACGTATCTGCGGCGTGAGCGGGACGGCGGGGAGGCCATTATTAAGATCTCCAACGCAGCTTACCAAATGTTTGACCGGCTAAGCCGCGCGTCCGAATATGGCCGAGTCGTTTCACCTCACGACACCGGAAATCCGTAACGAATCCTCACCCGGTGCAACCTGCCCCGAACTGGTACAGTTCCAGACGATGTGAAACAGTACGTTGGCACCTTCGAATTCGCCGCTCCGGTACACCATCTTGACGCGCAGTAAATAATCGCGGCGCAAGTAAAGCAAAACAGACAACTTCGATGAAGAGTGCTCGCAGAAATTTTTACGCAGGCATCACCTGAACCGTTGGAAGGAGGATTGCGAACTCATTTGGGGCTGTGTTTGAGCAGCTCGAGAGAGAGTTCTTGAATTATCGATCTTTTCTTTGCGCGATGATTTTTCAGGTGTTCTTGTTCGTACCGCGGAGCAAGGGACAATCTACGCCAGTACTGTTCGACGCAGGAACGGCGCTCCGTCCGGCGGAAACGAAAACAATAGGCCCGAGTCCAGTGGTCCCTGATAGGTTCCGGAAGAGTGAGGGCGTGAAAGCAAGCGAGTTGCCGCCAGTGCGCTTCCACAAGAAACTGTTCATCGCATTGAGTGTGTCCGTTTACGGAGCCAGCGTCGCCGACATGCATCAAACCATGCATGTGAGGAATTATTCGTGGTGGTATGAGACAGACCCGCTTGCGAAACCCATCGTGAGATTACCCGCACCCGCTTATTATGCAACCGGCCTAGCGCTCGCAACGGGAGTGAATTGGTTGAGCTGGAAAATGGGGCACTCAAGACGGTGGCACAGGCTCGCTCCCCTCCCTCAAGTGCTCTCGATAGTGGGGAACACGTACGGATTCAAGAGCAACTGTTTTTCGAACTACTGAAGGCGATGTAACAGCACTGCCGGCGTGGCCGAGGCGCTCTATTTTATTACTAGGGTGCCACGACGTCTCTGAGCTTGGTCTTAACCTGAACGGCGGCGAGGCTGGAGGCATCCCATCCGCCACCAAGCGCTTTGATCAGCAGAACGCTGCTGACCAGGCGCTGGCCGCGAATCACAGCAAGCTCCTGCTCATTGTTCAATAAATTCTGCTGGGCGTTGACGACATCAAGGTAGCTGACGAGGCCGCCGACGTAACGGCTGGTGGCAATATCCAGTGTGCGGCGGGCGGCATCGACGGCCTGCTGCTGCGAGCGGATGGCCTGATCGAGCACCGTCAGGCCGGTGACATCGTCTTGCACTTCGCGGAAAGCGTTGAGAACGGTATCGCGATACGCTGCCACACTGGCGTCGTAACCCGCTTTGGCAAACTGAGTTTGCGCGCGTCGAGCACCTCCGGTAAAGATGCTTTCCGCGACATTCGCCCCGACAGCCCAGAAGGTGCTCTGCACATTCAAGAGTTTGGCGATGTCCGACGCCTGCCATCCGCCATTGGCAAAGAGATTCAGCGAAGGGTAGTAAGCCGCGCGCGCAATCCCAATTTGTGCGTTGGCCACAGCCATCTGGCGTTCGGCTTCGGCGATGTCCGGGCGGCGCTCCAGGAGATCCGAGGGCAATCCGGCATCCAGCGCCGGGGGCTCCGCGTTTAGTTCTTTTTGCGGAAAGTGAAAGTCCGGGGCAGGTTTTCCCACCAAAACGGCAATCGCGTCTTCAGCCTGCTTTCTTTGCTGATAAAGCAAAACTGCCTGCGTCCGTGTGGTGTTCAAGAGCGTCTCTTCTTCAGCGACGTCCAGCCCAGAGGCCAGGCCACCCTTGTGGCGCGAATCCACCAATTGCAGACCTTTTTGCAGCGTCTCGACAGTGCGGTTCAGGATACTCAACTCGGTGTCGAGCTGGCGTAGAGTGAAATAATCGCCGGCAAGCTCCGCGGTGATGACCAGTCGGACGCTTTCCAGATCCGCAGCCGTGGCCTGGTAAGAAGCCTGCGCGGCCTCAATGCTGCGCCGGCGCCGCCCAAACAGATCCGCCTCGTAACCCACCGTAAACGGCAGTACGACATTGGTTTGCGACACCGGCGACCTTACCGGGAAGTTGCTATTCGCAGGCCGATTCCCTGAGAGGCGCTGGCGCTGCGCGCTGGGAGTGGTGGAGAGAGTTGGAAATTGCGTCGCGACCTGAAGCGCGGCGGAGGCACGCGCCTGTTCCAAATGCGCAACGGCGATTTTGATGGTTTGATTGGCGTCAAGAGCTTGTTTTTCGAGAGCGCTGAGTTCCCCGTCCTGGAAAACGCTCCACCATTCGCCTTTGGCCACGCCATCCTTTGGCGCGCTTTCGCGCCAGGGCTCAGCGACGTCCCATTTCGCCGGCACGGGGACGGATGCGCGCTGGTACTTCGGCCCGACCGTGCAACCGGCCGCGAAGACGAAGACAGCAAGACCACTCAAAGCAGCGAAATGCTTCGCACTTAGCATTATTGTTTCTTGGATCCCTGCGCGGGTGCTCCCTGTTGGCCGCGTCCCGAAGCGGCGTTCATGGCAATTTCCTTCACGCGAACTTCCTGGCCTTCCTCAAGGGAATCAGCGGGGTTAAGGACAAGCCAATCGTTCTGGTCGAGACCCTGCAAGACTTCGAGGGTTGTTCCATAATCGCGCCCGACGGTGATTTGGCGCAGGTGGATCT
>QHYN01000093.1 GCA_003224145.1 Acidobacteriota bacterium | reverse complement strand
GTCGTGGAGGATATTCTTGCACTGGATTTGGGCCGTCCCGTGATCGTGGATAACGGCAAACCCTTTGCTTTGGGTTCGGCGTCAAAGGATGGGGCAATCTCTAAGTTTCTCGAGCGATTTCCAGGCTCTGAGCCAGGGTGAGACGCTCGAGAACCATGAAGCACCCAAGTTTGACGACAACTGGACCGGACAGGCGACGGCTTTATGTGTGGTAGAATCAGAAAGATAATCGCAATGTGGGCTCAGCGGGAATAGCAAAATGAAAAAACAGGCAAAGTTTGGCATCGGGATCGGCGTAATCATTGGCGCACTGGGCTTCCTGGCGTGGCTCGGCTATGGTGAGAGCAAAACGTACTACCATACCATTGCTGAACTGCAAACCCTGAAGGCGTCAGCGAGAACCCAGCGCATGCGCGTCGCGGGGACCGTCACCGCGGGTAGTATCCGCCGTCTTTCAGGGCGCGTGGATTTCGTGCTGGAAGGAGAGGGAAAGACCCTCCCCGTCAGTTATATTGGCAGTGATCCGCTGCCGGACACGTTTGTGGATAAATCTCAGGCCCTCGTAGAAGGACGCCCCGGCCCCGAAGGACGATTTGTTGCTGAGCATGTGCAGGCCAAATGTGCGTCCAAGTATGAAGCGGCACCTGGAGGCGGCGATGGTGCCGCAGCCAGCTCAACCCAGCGTAGCAGCATGTAGGACGCCCGGGAAGACCGGGGGAGAGGCGGGGTCGCGGTGGATGTATTTGGTTCCTTTGCGCTCCTTTTGGCGTTTGTGTGCGCCGTGTATGCCTTTGTGGGAGGCATCGCGGCGATCGTCACGCGCCATCCTCTCTTGGTCAAAAGTACCCGCCAGGCAGGAATGGCGACTTGTTGTTTGATTTTTTTCGCGACCTTCAGCCTCGAATATTTGTTCTTCACCGATAATTTTTCCATCGCCTATGTGGTTTCTCACAGCAACCGGGATCTTTCCTCGTTCTATAAAATCGCCGCGCTATGGTCGGGGATGGAAGGCTCGCTGCTGTTTTGGAGTTTCCTGCTGGCCATCTATGTTCTCTCTGTTCTGGTCACCTACCGAAACAAGAACGGAGAGTTGATGCCGTACGTCGGCGTGGTGATGGCTGGCGTGCAAATCTTCTTTCTCACGCTGAACAACTTCGTGGAGAGCCCGTTCAAGGCCCTGGCCGTGCCCGCTGCGGACGGGGTTATGAATTTTGTTGCGCGAGCCGATGGCAACGGTTTGAACCCCCTCTTGCAATACCCCGAAATGGTGATTCATCCGCCGAACCTCTATTCGGGCTACACCGGTTTTACCATTCCTTTTGCTTTTGCTTTGGGAGCGCTGCTGGCGCGTTATCCGGGTGAAAAATGGATTCACCTGACGCGCAAATGGACGATGATTGCCTGGATGTTCCAGTCGCTGGGAATCATGCTGGGCGCTCACTGGGCCTATGCGGTGCTGGGCTGGGGCGGTTACTGGGGCTGGGACCCGGTCGAAAATGCGTCGCTGCTGCCCTGGCTGACGGGAACAGCGTTTCTGCATTCGGTGATGATGCAGGAAAAGCGCGGCATGATGAAAGTCTGGAATGTGTGGCTGGTCTTTTGCACGTTCTTGCTTTGCATCCTTGGCACATTCCTGACCCGCAGCGGTGTCGTTAGCTCGGTACACGCATTCGCACGGTCGCAAACCAGCAGTTGGTTCGTGGGATTCATGGGAGTTATCCTGTTGGTCTGCTTCGGCGCATATTTGAAGAATCGTGACTACCTGAAGAGCGAGAACCAACTGGATTCCGTCATCTCCCGCGAGTCGAGCTTCCTGTTTAACAATTTGCTGTTTGTGGTGGCCTGCGTCGCGGTTCTTTCCGGCACACTGTTTCCCGTTTTCTCCGAGTGGTTCACCGGTGACCGCATCAGCGTGGGCGCGCCTTATTTCAATCGGGTGAATATTCCCATCGGCTTGCTGATTCTTTTTTTGACAGGAGTCGGTCCGCTGCTGGCTTGGAGAAAAACGTCCACCGAAAGCTTGAAGCGAAATTTTGGTTGGCCGCTGGCCATTGGCATCGCCTCAGGCACTATCGCCTTTGGATTTGGATTCCGGGAATACTTTTCGCTGGTGTGCCTCATCCTGTGTGCCTTCGTGGCAACCACCATCCTGCTCGAATTCTACCGGGGCTCGAAGGTGATTCGCGCGCGCTCCGGCGCTTCATTTGCCGCAAGCGCGATTGATCTGACGATGCGAAATACACGGCGTTACGGCGGCTATGTCGTTCACATGGGAATGGTGTTCGTGTTTATCGGCTTGGCCGGTGCGGCATTCAACCGCAACGTGCAGAAAGATATGCAGGTGGGCCAAACCATGCAAATCGGGCCTTACACCATGGTCATGCAGGGCATGGACACGAAGCCGGAAAGAAATTACACGGGGCAACGGATGCTGGTTGAGGTGCTGCGTGACAATAAGCCGCTGATGATGCTGTATCCGGAGAAACGGCACTTTGAAACCACCGAAGAGACCGGCACGATGGTGGCGATCTATTCCACCCTGAAGGAAGATTTGTACGTGGTCTACGCGGGAACCAGTCCCGATACGCAACTGCCGGTGCTGCACGCCTACCTGAATCCGCTGGTAAAGTGGATTTGGTTCGGCGGAGTGACAGTGGTGTTTGGCACGCTTGTGGCGCTCCTGCCGAACCGTCGTTCCGTCCTCGTCCTGGCGGGTGCGCCGCAGCCCGCGACGCAGCCGCTGCCCCACGCGGTTCCTTCCTCTGCCGCCTTGCGAGAGGGTCATGACTAAGGTACGTCCCCTCATTGCGATTGGCATCCTGCTGGGGTGTGCAACCCTGCCACTCATGATTACGCCCGTGGGGGCGCAGCAAATCTCCGACCGTGCGAAACAAGTAGGCATGAAAATTAAATGCATGTGCGGCGCGTGCGACATGGCCGCGGGAGTTTGTTCGCATCCCGGCGGCACCTTCTCCGGTCCCTGTCAAGCCTGGGCCCTCCCCGCACTCCGCGAAGTTGACGGTCTTCTCGCGCAGGGAAGAACCGAGCAGCAAATCATCGATTCCTTCGTTGCACAATACGGCTCCATCGTCTACGCAGAGCCGCCCAAGTCGGGCTTCAGTCTGGTCGCCTGGGCCATGCCGACGGTCTATCTCGTGATCGGAGCAGTTCTGGTCATTTTCGTGATTTCGCGCTGGCGCAGGAGGCCTGCGACGGAGGCAGGCCCCGCAGGATCTGCGCCGAAACCAATTTCGCCAGAACTTCTCGAGCGAGCCAGAGCGCAAGCTGCACGCGAGACGGAGGACTAATCCGTGACCGTGGCTCCCTTGCTCGCTGCGCTACTGGCCGCTTCGGCGGACTGGGCGGTACTCGGCGCATGCCTAGCACTGGCCGTAGCCGTCGTATTATTCGTTTTCTATATTCAACCTGACGCATCGGATCTCGCGCCTCACCGAACCAAGCTTGACCAGTTGCTCGAACGCCGCGACACGATCTATGACAATCTGCGTGATCTGCGATTTGAATATCGCTCCGGGAAATATTCTGAAGGTGATTTTGAAGCGATGAAGACAGCCCTTGAAAACGAGGCGGCCCTGGTGCTCTCCGAAATCGATCAAGTGACGGAATCCCAGGTGCGGCGGCCGCGAGGCGTGCGGCCGGCCGACCGGAGCTCATAATGGTGCGGCGGCATCTTCGTCTGATCGCGGTGGCAGCCCTGATTTTCGCCTCCTCTGCAGTTGCGCAGGCCGGAACGGTGCGCGGTACGGTGAAGAATGGCACTACGGGCCAGCCTGCCGCCGGCGTGGAACTCACTCTGGTCCAGCCGATGGGCGGCATGCAGGAGCTGGCGCACGCGAAAAGCGGGCCGCAAGGCGAGTTCACTTTCGATCACCCGAACCTTGGCGCTCAGCCCATGCTGGTGCGCGCTTCGTATCACGGCATCAACTTCAATTCGGCCGTGCCGCCCGGTAGCAGCACCGTGCAGGTGGACATCTTCGAGCCTTCCAACGACCCCAAGACAATCAATGTCCCTTCGCATGTGGTGATCTTTCAGCCTCGCGATTCCACGTTGATCGTAGGCGAGGAATATCAGATCGAAAACAAGTCTCAGCCGGCCCGCGCGTACTATCGTACGGAAGGAAGCTTTGACTTTGCCTTGCCGCAAAAGGGCCAGCTTCAACAGGTGGCAGCGACCGGGCCCGCGGGAATGCCCGTGGTGCAGCTACCGATCGATAAGAAAAACAACCGGTATTCGATTGCGTATGCATTTCGCCCGGGTGAAAGTTCGGTACGCTACTCTTACGAACTGCCCTACGCGGACAACGCCGCGTCCGTGAAGATTCCAGCGATTTATCCTGGCGGCCGGCTGTTGATCGTGGCTCCCCCGAGCGTACAAATCAGCGGTGACGGGCTGGTTGCCAGCGGGCAAGAGCAGGGAATGAATCTCTATGTGCGCGAGGATGTTCCTGCTGGAACGCTCGTCGCTGTGAACGTCTCGGGCACCGCACCTTTCCCGAGCGGCGACGCAAACGGGAGAACGGATCAAGGTCCGCAGGGGCGAGATGCGCAGGAAAGCGGCGGGGAATCCGGCGGCGCGACGATTCAGGCGGTTCCCGGGCGGCTGGACGTTTTGAAGTGGCCTCTGATCGGTCTTTTTGCTCTGGTGTTTGGAGTGCTTGCCTTTTTGCTCGCGCGGAAACCTGTTGTGGCCATTGCCGGAGCCGATATCGCGGCGGCAAACGTGCCGGCGGCGAACGCAAAGAAGTCCAAACTCAAGCCCGGATCTGCCTCACCTAATGCGCCGGTCACGGCAAAAGGTTCCCCGAATGGGCCTTCCAACCTTGCGGAAGTGGACGCCGCCATCGGCACCAGCCTGGATGCGCTGAAGGAGAGTTTATTCCGGCTCGAGTTGCGGCACCAGGCCGGTACGATTTCCGAAGAAGAATACGCACGGGAGCGCGCTCGCGCGGAAAAAGTGTTGCGTGACCTGGTGCGAGGCTGAGCCTTGAGATCGACGGGTCAAAAGGCCATCCCCGAGGTTGCCAGGTGACGTGGCAGGGATTTTCTTCCACGGGAATCCGGTTCGAAAATATCGAAAAACGCTATGGAAGTCTTTACGCGCTGCGCCGGGTGACGTTGGAAATTGGCGCAGGTGAATGCGTGGCCTTTGCGGGGAGAAATGGCTCAGGCAAGACGACTCTTCTGCGCATCGCGGCGCGCCTGGTTCGACCGTCGGCTGGGTCGATAAGCTTTTCTGGCTCGACTGGAAATGATCGCCGAGATGACGGCGGCGGGGTAAACCCGCCGCTACAAGCGGACGCGCCGATGGGTTTCGTGGCCCACGCCACCATGGTTTATGACGAATTGACGGCCGAAGAGAATCTTCTGCTCTTCGCCAAGTTGCAGGGCATCGCAGAACCCGCAGCCCGCGCTGCCTCTTTGCTGGACGAAGTGGGACTGCTTGACCGCCGCAACTCGTTGGTGCGCACGTTTTCCCGAGGCATGCGCCAGCGCGTGGCCATCGCGCGCGCTCTGCTGAACGAGCCATGCGTGTTACTTCTGGACGAGCCGGCTACCGGTCTCGATCCGGAAGGGATCAACTGGCTGGAAAAGACCCTGCGCCACACGCGGGAAGCTGGCCGCACCATTCTGATGAGCGTGCACGGCGAGTCGGAAATCTCCGCGCTGGCGACTCGGGCGGTTCGCCTGGATGCTGGTTCCGTGGTAGCGGACACGCGCGCCGGCGCGAATATGCACTCCATTCTCACGTTTGCCGGAGCGTGAATGGAACTGCTTTCCAACACGGCCGTGCTGCTGGGAAAGGAACTTCGCACGGAGTTTCGTTCCCGCGAACTTCTCACGACAACGGTCGTTTTTGTTCTGCTCATCTTCATGCTTTTCAGCATCACGTTTCACCCGACAACGAGTGAATCGCAGCAGTTCGGTCCAGGCTTGCTCTGGGTTGCTTTTCTTTTTGCGGCCTCGTTGATGCTTCAGCCATGCTTCTTGCGCGAACAGACCAACGACACGCTCAGCGCACTGCGGCTTTCCGTGGGGGATCCTTTTGCGATTTTCTTCGCCAAGTTGACGGCCAACACTTTTTTCCTGCTTTTGATGGAATTACTGATGCTCCCTTTCTTTGCCGGCTTCTTTAACGTTCACATTCTCTCGGTTTTGCCCCAACTGTTTCTCGTTCTCTTCCTGGGGAGTCTCGGAATTGCCATTCCAGGCACTGCGTTTTCGGCGATCTCCGCGCAGGCCCGCATGCGCGAGTTGATGTTGCCGTTGCTCCTGCTGCCGGTGCTGACGCCCATCTTGATTGCCACTACCGACGTGACCGCGGGGCTTCTTGGGGCGGAGCCAAGCCTCAACTTCGCCGGGCTCGGAATCATGATAGGTTTCGACGTGGTTTTTTTGACGGCCCTATGGCTTTTCGGCGAATATCTACTGGAGGAATGAAGAGGATGCGACTCCAGCGGAAGCACAGGGCTTTGCGCCGAGGAGGCTCCGCGTGGTGAAAAGCATTTTCAAGGCAACCATTCTGTTTGTCTTGATTGCCGTTACCGCGTACCTGGCTTTTTATTATGCGCCGATCGAGAAGTCCATGGGCGTCATTCAGAAGATCTTCTATCTCCATATTGCCAGTGCCTTCAGCGCGTTCGTGGCCTTCGGGATCTGCTTTTACGCTAATCTTCGGTACGTCTTCACGCGCCGGCCGAAATCGGACTGGCTGGGGGTGTCCGCCGCGGAAGTGGGTCTGGCGTTTATTTCGGTGGTGCTCATTACCGGGCCGATTTGGGCGCATCCCGTGTGGGGGATTTACTGGACGTGGGACGCACGCTTGACCCTTACATTCGTTCTCGGCCTCCTGTATGTTTCCTACCTGCTGCTGCGCTCGATGATTGAGGAGCCCGACAAGCGGGCGCTTTTGAGCGCGCTGTTCGGCATTTTTGCCTTTCTCGACGTTCCGCTAGTTTATTTTTCGATTCGCTGGTGGCGGACGCAGCATCCGCAGCCAGTGATTCTGGGGGGGCCAGGTTCAGGACTGGAGCCGCGCATGCGCATCTCCTACCTTCTGATGTGGGGTGCGCTCACGGGGCTCCTGATTCTGCTTTTGAACGCGCGGTACAAGCTGGAAGCGTTGCGCGCCAGCGTGGAGCAATTGCGAAGGGAGGCGGAGGTTCGATGAAAAATCTGGACAGTGTACTTGCAGCGTATCTCGCCGGTTGGGCGATTTTCTTTGTTTACTATATCTCTGTCTCCCAGCGCATGAGTGCGCTGCGCGATGAGGTCGAGCGCTTGAAGACTCTGTTGACCAAGGGAAAATAGCTTGGCAGGGAAGAAGCGCATCGGAATTGTCCTGTTTCAGCTTGGTGGGCCGGATTCGCCGGAAGCCGTCAAGCCGTTTCTCTTCAATTTGTTTCTGGACCCTGACATCATCCCGCTCGGCCCGTTCGGAATATTGCGGCGCCCCATTGCAAAACTAATTTCTTCTCGCCGATCGATTCCCGTGGCGGGAAAGTATGCGGAGATCGGCGGGCGGTCACCGATTGGGACGCTCACGGAGCGGCAGCGGATTCGCCTGGTGGAAGCTTTATTGCCGCACATCGATCCCGTGGCCCTTACCGCGATGCGTTACTGGCACCCGTTCACCAGCGAGGCGGTCGAAGCTCTGCGCAAAGCGGGCCTGCTACATGAAATCGTGCTCTTGCCTCTTTATCCCCACTACTCGTATGCCACGACACTCAGCAGCTTGAAGGAATGGCGCCGGGTGTATGGAAATCCCGCCGGCGGCCCGCCAGAGCACACGATCGATCATTTTTACGACCATCCGCTTTATATTCAGGCGCTGGTCCAGCGAATTGGTTCGATGTTGCGGCAATTCGCGGACAGTTCGCGCATTCATCTCTTGTTTAGCGCGCACGGGTTACCCGTCAGCCTGGTGGAAAAGGGCGATCCGTATCCAAAGCAGATCGAAGCGACCGTGCGCATGGTTTGTGAACTTGGTGTGAAACAATATTCCGGCTGGCCGCGGACGCATCTGCTTTGCTACCAGAGCCGCGTCGGGCCGGCAAAATGGCTGCAACCGTCGCTTACCGAAACCATCGAGCAACTTGGTCAAGAAGGCGTGAAGGAAATGCTCGTGGCTCCCATCTCGTTTGTGACCGAGCACATCGAAACGCTGCATGAAATCAACATCGAGGCGCGCGAAGAGGCGAAAAGGCATGGAATCGAGACCTTCCGCATGATGCCCGCAGTGGGAGACTCGCCCCTTTTTATCGCGGCTCTCAAGGATCTCGTGTTGCGCGCCGTGGGGATTGAAGAGCGGCCGTCGCCTGCGTCGTTGGCCTCGGCACAAATGGGCACTCCGGCACTTTGAGATAGGGAAGTTCTAACCGCTTTGCTGCGTACGCGCTTCACCGGGCCGCGTAAGGATATCGCGAGCCTTTGCGGCGTCTTCTTGCCGCACCAGCACTCGAAACCCGAAGGCGTTCGAGGTCAGGGATAGAGGAATGCCAGCAACGGTGTCCTGGATCGTCGAGACAATGCCTGCGGACAGGAGCGTGCTGTAGGCAACATCCGCCTCAGCCTGCGTGCGGAACGCTTGAACAAAAACAAGCGCACTCTCGGGTAGTGGCTGAAGCACCTCGCGCGCCTCGGCGGCATCCTCTTCACGCACCAGGAGTTTGAAACCGAGGCCGCTCCATGCCAAATGGTCGCGCATGCCGCCAGCTCTGTCGGCCTGGATCATCGCATCAATGCCTGCCGATTCGAGCACGCTCTTCGCAAGGTCGGCCTCGACTTGCGATCCGAATGCTTGAACGACAACCAGCGCACTGTGCTGCATGTGGTCATTATACGCGGAACGCGATTGCGAGCCGCACCGCTAAGCTCCAAACTCAGCGCCGCTCCATATCAGAAAGCTCGATTTCGCAAAATAGCTCCAACTCAAGGTATAATTCGCCGTCGAGCCGCGAGGAATGACATCAACTTACAATCCAGGTGTCCACAGGTATTCTGTTTTTGTTGTCTGCTGGACCATCCTTCTTCTTGTCGCGGGCGCACTGGTCACCTCCAAAGACGCTGCGCTATCGGTAACGGACTGGCCGAAATCTCATGGCACATGGGTGCCCGCGTTGAGTGCGCTTCAAGGAGGGGACTTCTTTGAGTTCTCCCACCGTTTCATTGCCGGCGGTTTGGGGATCTTCACTTTGCTTCTGGCTGTATTGCTCCTGGTGAAAGACAGCCGCGCGTGGCTGCGCTGGCTCGGCGTGATTGCCGTCCTGGGCGTCGTGGTACAAGCGATCCTGGGAGGCCAAGTTGTCATCCGTTTGTTGCACTACTGGCTGCCGGTGATTCACGCGTGCTTTGCGCAAATTGTTTTTGCCGCCGTTCTGGGGATTGCGGTGTTCACCAGCAAGTGGTGGATTTCGGAGCGGCCGCAATTGGAAGATCATAGAACACCGTCCATTCACTTTCTCGCCATCTTCAATGCTGTGGTCATCTATTTCCAGGTTATCCTAGGCGCGGCGTTCCGTCACAAGGAAATCCCTATTTGGCCACATGCCGCGGGCGCGCTGGTGGTTCTCGGCGTAGTCACGTGGACGGCGGTGGCCCTGCGTAAGCGATTCGGGGCGTCGCGCGAACTGGGCAAGGCGTGCATTCTGCTACATTCCATTTTTGGCGCGCAATTTCTTCTCGGGCTGTTGGCGTACTGGTCGCGACTGACCACCGCGGACGCGCCGCAGCCGATGCCGGTCATGGTCTGGTTGACAGTGATTCACACGGTTGTTGGCGCCATTCTGTTTGCATTCTCGGTTCTGGTCGTGCTTCTGTGCTACCGGTTGATCCCGCACGGCAGGGAAGTGGCCACTGCGGCGCGCGAGGTGACGGTCGAATGAGCACCGTACGCACCGTTGACCTGACGCTTGGCTCTCGCGCAAGCGCCTACATTGCGCTGACCAAGCCGGACGTCTCTCTTCTCGTGCTGATGACCACGGCTGCCGGCTACTACATGGGGGTGCGCGGGCCAGTGAACTGGCTGCACATGATTCATGTGGTTTTCGGGACTTTGCTGATTGCCGGGGGCACGGCGGCGCTGAATCATTACCTCGAGCGTGATTCCGATCGCGCCATGCGGCGCACGGCTTCGCGTCCGCTGCCACGCGGCGTGCTCCAGCCGCCGCAGGCCCTGGCCTTTGGCATCGCGCTCTCCGTTGGCGGCGCAATCGACCTCTTTTTCACCGCGGGTGCGCTGGCTTCCGGATTGGGCTTAGCGACATGCCTCAGCTATCTGCTGGGGTACACGCCTCTGAAGAAGCGCACCGTTTGGGCCACTTTCGTGGGCGCTTTTCCCGGCGCGATTCCTCCGATGATTGGTTGGGTGGCGGCAACGGGTTCGCTTGACCGTGGCGCGTGGCTGCTGTTCGGAATTCTCTTCCTGTGGCAATTTCCGCACTTCCACGCGATCTCTTGGATGTACCGCGAAGATTATGCCCGCGCGGGAATCATGATGCTGCCGGTGGTGGACCGCGAAGGCACGCGCACATTCCGGCAGATCATTTTCTATGCCGGTGCACTTTTGGGCATTAGCCTGCTTCCTGCCGTCCTCGGTTTGGCAGGGATCATTTATTTCTTCGGCGCCCTGGTGATCTGTACGGGCTTGCTGCAGGTCTGCCTGTGGGCCGCCAGCAACAAAACGAATGTGCGCGCCAAGTGGCTCATGCACGCCACGGTCTTGCACATCCCGTTGCTTCTGGGGCTGATGATGTACGACAAGATACCTCGCTGATCTTAGTCTGACGTAAAGCGAGACCAATGATTTCTCACGCAGCGTTCAATGCTTCTCTGAACGGACTGAGCGCCATTCTTCTGACGGGCGGGTATGTCGCTATTCGCTCCGGAAAGCGCGACGTCCACAAAGTTTTTATGATTTCCGCCTTTGCGGCTTCCACGCTTTTCTTGATTTCGTATGTGACTTATCACCTGCGGACGGGCAAAGTGGTGCTGTTCCAGGGGCAGGGCTGGATCCGGCCATTTTATTTTGCGCTGCTGACATCACATACGATCCTGGCCGTTGTGATTGTGCCGCTGATAGTCATTACGCTGCGGCGTGCCTGGCTGGAGAGATTTGATAAACACCGCTTGATCGCGCGGTGGACTTTGCCGTTGTGGTTCTACGTGTCCGTGACCGGAGTGATTGTCTATTTTATGGTGTATCAAATCTACGCGCCCAGGTGAGATTCAGCAGTCCCCGAGTTGCGGCGCGCTGTTCAGTTAATACCGCGGGGTCTCGTCGTGCCGGAATCCTGGCGGCACGAGGGCACCGGTTTGCGGGGAGCGAATGGCCTGGCGCGTGCCGGACTTTGGGAAAACGATATGCCAGAAATCGACGTTCGGAGAGATGAAGGAAACGCCCACAAAGCGGTGTTCGAGTTTCTCCCGCAGGGAAGTGACGTGGCATTCCGCGGACTCGGAAGTCATCTCATTGAAAACCCGGACGTTTTGGCCGGGGATCAAAGGCGTATCCATCAGCAAAAGCGCACCGTGAGCGCTGACCACATAGGTGGAGGCCTTCAGGTCAATCGTTTCGCCTTCGGGTAGACGACATCGCACTTTCACGGGAACCTGAAGAGGGAGGCGCACCGTTCGCCGGCGTTCTGGGTATCGAGTCCTCTGCATAAGGAAGAAACCCACACGCAGAATGTTGCCACACGGAATGAGGAAAGACAAGGGTTTTTAAGATTTGGAACTCTTAGTACCCGTACGATGACAGGCACAAATCACACGGGCTTCAGTGCCGCAATAACTGCGTCCGCAAATTCGTTTGTGCGCGCCGTCCCGCCCACGTCGCGCGTGGTGTGCTTTCCGTCCCGGTAGACCTTTTTGAGGGCGGCTTCGATCCGCTCCGCGGCACTCTGTTCGCCCAGGTGGTCAAGCATCAGCAAACCGCTCATCACCAGCGCCGTGGGATTTGCCAGCCCTTTGCCGGCAATGTCCGGAGCGGTGCCGTGGACGGCTTCAAACATCGCACAATCGTCCCCGATATTCGCACTGGGAACGACACCCAAGCCGCCGACCAGCCCCGCAGCCAGATCGCTCATGACGTCCCCATAAAGGTTTGGCAGCAGGAGCACGTCGAACTGCAGAGGGTCCATTACAATCTGCATGCAGGCGTTATCGACAATGAATTCCTTGTATTGAATCTCGGGGAACTGTGCAGCGACCGTCCGGACGGAGCGCAAAAACAAACCATCCGAGAGCTTCATGATGTTCGCCTTATGAATGGCGTGAATCTTCTTGCGGCCGTGGCGCCGGGCGTATTCAAAGCCAAATCGAGCAATTCGCGTGGAAGCCTTCTCGGTGATGATTTTTAGGCTTTCCACGACGCCGGGAACGACTTCATGTTCCAGGCCGGAATACAAATCTTCGGTGTTCTCGCGGACCAAGACCAAGTCAACATTTTCAAAGTGGGATTTGACGCCCGGCAGGTTTTTGACGGGCCGCAAATTGGCATAGAGATCGAGAGATTTTCGCAGCGCCACGTTCACGCTGGGCGCGCCGCCGGCAATGGCCGTGGCCATGGGCCCCTTGAGAGCCACGCGGTTTCGGCGCACCGACTCAATGGCAGCCTGATTCACATGCCCCTGATCGGAAGGTTTGCCCGTGCGGCCGGCAATCTCTTCCCAATCGATTTGCACGCCGGCGGCTTCCAAAATGCGGCGCGTGGCGGCGGCTACTTCCGGTCCAATGCCTTCGCCAGGGATGAGGGTAACTTTATGTATCATTAGGGCATCTGATTGTAAGCGAAGCATCCAGGGATGTCGAAATTCGCTCCAAAATGCAGGTTCCCCGGAGGAACATGGGAGCTTCTCAGGTGTTGAGGAAATTTGTTATACTATGGATGTAGATAGCCTCGTGGATGCGTCCGCGAGGCGGAGGCCAAAGAATTATGATTCATTTGACGCCGGTTGCGAGTACCAAGGTAAAGGAAATCATGAACATGCAAAGCCCGGTCCCGACCGCCCTGCGGGTGGCGGTTGTCGGCGGGGGATGCTCTGGTTTCCAGTACCATATGGCATTCGAGAATAGCACCAGCGACGCCGATCAAATTTTCGAGTTTGATGGCTTGAAGGTTGCCGTTGACCAGATGAGCTCCATGTACCTCGACGGAATCGAGATCGACTACATCGAGACGCTTGAAGGTGCGGGATTCAAGTTCAACAATCCCAACGTGAAGAGTACCTGCGGCTGCGGCAGCTCGTTCAGCGTTTAGCGTGTGCAGAGAAGCGCCCAAGGCGCTTTCGTAAGGACTTTTCGGCTCCTGGACGGGACGTTCAGGAGCCTTTTTTTATGCCTTCCAGCCAATCCGAATGGGACGCGAAGTACCAGCTAACCACGGACGATTCTGCGGGGGAGCCGACCGGCATTTTGTGTGAGCTTTGGCCGCTGCTACCCTCGGGGTCTGCACTGGACTTGGCCTGCGGCACGGGAAGGAATGCGCTGTTCCTGGCGGGGCACGGCCTTCATGTCACCGCCGTGGATTGGTCCGGAGCAGCACTCGACATTCTGGAAGCGCGCGCGCGAAGCAGGAAGATTCCCGTGTTTCGTATGCAGATCATGGAGGAAGCCAAACGTGCGTCGCCGGCGGGCATCGATTTAGTTCAGGCAGATCTCTCAAGAATTGAGCTTCCCGCGCGCTGCTTTGACCTGATTCTCAACATCCGGTACCTACAGCGATCGTTGTTCCCGCAGATTTGCTGTGCTCTTCGGCCGAAGGGTGTGCTGCTGTTCGAGACTTACACCCAAGCACAACTGGATTTTTGCGGCGGCCCCCGAGATCCCGCTCACTTGCTCAAAGTGGGCGAACTCAGAGAAGCGTTTCCTGAGCTTCACCCTCTGTTTTACCGGGAACTGCGTGCAGGGCAGGGAATCGCCAGTTTGGCGGCGCGGAAGCCGGGAGGCAGGGACCACGGCCAAAATGGCGATTAGCGAGCGACAGTGTGGGTTGCCATTGTTTGCAATCTTCGGGTTCCCTTCGTATGCTTTAATTTGAGCATGAAAATAGCGCTCGCTCAGTTCAATCCCACGGTCGGCGACTTTGCAGGAAACTCCGCTCGCATCTTGAGCCTTTCGTCGCAGGCCAAGCAGCGCGGCGCCGAGCTCGCTGTGTTCTCCGAACTCTGCCTCTGTGGCTATCTTCCTCAGGACCTCCTCGAACGGCCCGCGTTCATCGAACGAAACCATCAGCAATTGAAGGAGCTGGCGGCTAAAACTCCGCTGCCTTCCATTGTCGGTTATGCGGGACGGGTGAAAAACGGAACGGGGAAGTCTATTGCCAACAAAGCCGCCCTCATCTGCGGCGGACGGGTGATCTTCGAGCAGGATAAAATGCTGCTACCTACTTACGATGTCTTCGATGAATCGCGCTACTTCCAGCCCGCGGATCATCAATCCGTGTTCGGCTTCAGCGGCGAACAGCTCGGAATCACGATCTGCGAGGACGTCTGGAACGATAAGAATTTCTGGGCCCAACAGCGCTACGACCGCGATCCCGTAACGGAGATTGTTGGGCAGGGAAGTACGGTGCTGCTGAATATTTCCGCTTCGCCGTACACGCTTGACAAACGCTCTTTACGCTTTGAGATGCTCCGTTCCATCGCCTTGAACCACAAGCGGCCGGTCATCTACGTGAACCAGGTCGGCGGTGATGACAGCCTGATCTTTGATGGCGCGAGCATGGCGCTTACACCAGATGGCAATGTTGCCGCGCAGGCCAAAGCATTCGAGGAGGACCTCGTTCTCTTCGACACGGTCACAGGAAAGGGCGAAGTCCATGAGCAACCCCATGAAGAAATTGCTTACGCCTATCGTGCGCTGGTTACCGGAGCGCGCGATTATGTTCATAAGTGTGGCTTTGCGAGAGTTCTCGTCGGTCTGAGCGGCGGCATCGACTCCGCTGTTGTTGCTTCCATCGCTGTGGACGCGTTAGGGGTAGAAAATGTGCTCGGTGTTTCGATGCCCGGGCCATTTTCTTCGGAAGGGAGCAAGAGCGACGCCGCAACACTGGCCAAGAATCTTGGCATCCGCTTCATCACTTTGCCCATCAGCGGTGTTTTTGAAACCTACAGGCAAGCATTGGCACCTGCATTTGGTGACCGCCCTGTCGATGTCACCGAGGAAAACATCCAGGCGCGCATCCGTGGAAATTATCTGATGGCAATTTCCAATAAATTTGGCTCCATGGTCTTGAGTACTGGGAACAAATCAGAACTCGCCGTTGGCTACTGCACGCTGTATGGCGACATGGCAGGCGGCCTGGCGGTCATCTCGGATGTACCGAAACTCATGGTATACGAACTGGCGCGGTGGATTAACCGCGGAAGGGAACTCATTCCCCAGTCGACACTGGAAAAGCCGCCGTCAGCGGAATTGCGGCCTAATCAGAAGGACGAGGACAGTCTGCCGCCCTACGAAGTTCTAGATCGGGTTCTTAAGGCCTATATCGAGGACCTGAAGAGCCCTCAGGAAATTGCCGACCATTACGGATTTAACCTGAAGCTGGTCCGGGATATCGCTCTCCGGGTCGATCGCAACGAGTACAAGCGCAAACAAGCCCCGCCAGGGTTGAAAATCACTTCACGTGCTTTCGGGTTTGGCCGTCCGTTCCCGATTGCCCAGAAATTTATTCCCTAGACCATGAGGTTCTCCGTGAAAACACTGCTACGACTCTCTGTCGTTCTGGCAATCAGCCTCCCTACGTATGCTTCGCCGGCCGAACAGGCCAGGCCCTCCACGAGTGGTGCGGCCCCGGCCGCTCCATCCCAGACTCAGAAGGACATCGAAGCCTACCTGCGGAATCTCTATGCCTTCGGGCCCGATGTGAAGGTGATCGTGGGCCCGCTGAAGGAATCCCCCGTCGCCGGACTGCTAGAAACGAACATCGACGTAACGATTGGAGAGAACAAGCAAGCAGTGAAATTCTACGTGAGCAAAGACGGAAAGTTTCTCTTCCGGGGCGAGTTGTCGGACCTGACAAAGGACCCTCTTGCTGACAACCTGGCGCAGATCAGGCTGAATGACGCACCGGCGATAGGAGACTCCAAGGCCCCCGTCACGATCGTGGAATACTCCGACTTCGAGTGCCCGGTGTGCCGCAACCTCCATGACGTTTTGCGAGGAATGCTACCTACCTACGGCGCCAAAATCCGTGTCGTCTTCAAGGACTTTCCCATCGACCAGCTCCATCCCTGGGCGCGAACTGCGGCTATTGCGGGACGATGCGCCTATCAGCAAGATCCCAACGCCTTCTGGAAGGTCTATGACCTCATCTACGACAATCAGGACATCATTTCAGCCTCCAATGCCTGGACAAAGATGACGGAGTACGCCGAACAGTCCCGTCTGGATGTAGGTACATTTAAAAGCTGCATGGCCAGCCCCGAGGCCGCCGCGGCTGTGAATGCCAGCCGGGCGAACGGCGAAAAACTCGACGTAAACAGCACGCCGACAGTATTCGTAAATGGCCGCCGCATGGTCGGCGCTGATCAGCACCTCCTCGAACAGTACATCAACTACGAATTTGCGAAGCAAGCCGCCGCAAAGTCCGCCGAGAAGAAATAAAAACAAACTAGGGAGAGGGAAGTGGGAAGCCTAGAGGGGGCGGGGTGTCCGCAAGGGCCCTAGTCGAACCCGGTCCCATTTTGTAGTTAACATAATATAACTTATGGGACGCGGTGTCAAGGGGAATTCTGGGGTTTTCCACAACTTTTTTTAAGCCATGCAACGCCGGGGGCATGGCTTTTGGGGGCTGCCCACAACCAGGCCTCTCACAAGGGAGAAGGCTCCCCAAGCGAGATGTGTTTTTTGGGCGTATGCGCCAGCCTCATCGACGGAACCCAAACGGGTGGCAAAGCGGCTGTGTGTCGCGTGTCCGCTTAAGCGAATAGCCGTTCCGGGCAGGGCAGCAAATCGGAGGCCTCTTCCCTGCCGTGAGTGTGGCGCTACTTCCCTGCCGACAGTGGCCTGGACTGGGTCTTGATTTGGAGGCTAGGGAGGAGGGGCCACGACATCTGACGACGTTGGCGGCTGCGGCTCCTCTGTCGTTCCTTGTCGCTTGTAAGACCCTTTCCGGCGGCGAATACTGCATCGTCACGGAGCTAATTGCTAGGCGCGGAAGGATTCTCTCGAAAAGTGGAATTTCGGACCGCGAGGCTAAAATGAACACGAAAGCATCAAGGATCAAATTCCTGTCCGTCGTATGGCTGGCGACCTTGAGTCTCAGTCTATGCGGCGGTCTGGCGGCGGCTGGCGATAAGCCAGATGACGCTAAGAGCAAACAGACCAGTACGGCCGGGGATTTCCTGCGGCTCGAGGTGCGACCGATTGCAATCGGACACCACGGAGTGGGGCCAAATCGCGGCGAGAATCCGGCTATTCCCATCGAAAACACCGTCGAATCGGTGCGGCTGGCCTATAGCCTGGGCGCGCGCGTTGTCGAGGTGGACGTACAACTCACTCAGGATGGGAAGCTGGCTGTCTTCCACGATGACTTTCTCGCTGACTTTACCTGTATCCACTCCCTGACGCTCGATCAGCTTCAGCAGCGCCTGCCCTTTGTGCCGGAGTTGCGTCAGGTAATCAATGTCGCTCGCGAGTTCAACAACCGGGCCGGCGACGACCTGGGCGGAATCTTGATCGTAGAGCTTAAAGCATTTTCGCCGCACTGCGATCCAGCAGACGAATTCGAGCAAGCGGTGGTGTCGGCGGCAGTGAACGAAGTGAAGCAAGCCAAATTCGCCGATCGGGTGATTTTCGATTCGTTCTCGCCGGCCTTACTTTACCTGGCGTCGCAGACTGCGCCGGAGATTCCGCGCCAGTTGGACCTCGACGGCCTGCAATTGCTGACTCCGGCTCAAGTCCAGGCCGTTACAGGGCTGCCGGTGACCATTATCAACAAGAAAATCTCGCTCGGTCTCATCTGGGCGGAGATTGGGCCGGTGTTCCGTTTGCCAGGCTACGCTTCGCCGGAACAGTTTCTGATTACAGGAATTGTCACGAGCGCGCGCGTGGTTGGCGGCGAGATGGATTTCTTCGGAGCTGCGGAACAGCAACAGCCGGGAAGCGGTGCAGCTTTTGTGGGAGCGGCACACTCGCTGGGCTTCCGCGTGTTCGCCGATCCGGCAAATAGTGAAGCGGACTGGAAGTTTTTCGCTTCACTGGGCGTGGATGCCATCTACAGCACGATTCCCATGGGAGTGAAGTTGCAGCCGGCGATTCCGGAGATTTGATCAATTAGACGCCTGGCCTTGGAACGCTTACGGTCAGGGGAGGCACCATGAAGCTCGTGCCGGTAGTTTTCGCTTTGGCGCTCGCAGCGTTCGTCTCCGGCTGCAGTCCTGCCGTGAGCATCCGGCCGCTGTACACGGAGGACGATCTCAAAAAGCCGATTATCGAACCGCGCATTGAGGGGGGATGGATTTCGCCCGACCTGGACAAAGCGGGGACTGACGGCGAGCTTTCGCTTAAGTGGAAGATAGATCCACCGAAGCGGACAGGCCTATCCTACTCAGTCGAGGTCCGGGCCGCCAAGCCGGACCCGCGGGAAGGCGAAGAAGTCACCAGTTACAATGTCAGGCTGGTCCCCATCGAAGACAAGATCTTCTTTGACGCGGACTTTGAGGAGCAAAAGCAAGGGCAACATAAACTTAACCGCGGGGACATTGCAGGATTGGTGCCCGCCCACCTTATCGGACGCGTTTGGGTACAGCAGGACTTCCTCCGCATAGCATTGTTCGACTCAAAATGGGTCAAGGACAATTTCCCGGAGACTTTTCGGGAAAGCGTCGACGCCCCGGACGTGGACATTTCGGTCATTACGGGATCCACCGGGGAATTAAGAAAATTCGTCCTTAAAAACGGGGAAAACGAAAAGGCCCTCTCTTATGTGTTCTATCTCTGTCGACCAGGAACAGATTGCCCTGTGCGTGCGGCCGAAGACGCGCTCGGGCGCACCCCGGACGATGACGATCTGCTCGACGATGCGGCAAGTCTCTTTCTCAAGCGCGGAAACTACGCTCGAGCCGCTGCGTTGCGACGCCACGATGCGGACCTCGATTCGGGGATCGCCATAAGCCACGCCCGTCTTGCCGAAGCGCTTCTCTTCAACCGGGAATTTGTGGGCGCGAGGCGCGAATTTGCAGTCGCGCAGAAAATCACTCTGGGAGAATCGCCCACCGCTAAAGGGGCGCAACAAAAAGACGACTTGGAGAGTGCCTACGCCGACGCCGTGGAGGGCATCGTGTGGAGCTATTTCCTCGAGGGTGCCAACGCCGAAGCGGTCAACGCCGCCAAGCAGTACAGACTTCCCAAAGACCATGCTTCGGTGAATCCGATCCTGCTCAGTTATTTCTCCTTGCTCCGGTTGGGCCGGCGCGCGGAGGCTGAATCGCTGCTGAAAGAAGAGACTGCGAGGTTGACTGGCCCCGCCGAGGAACTCATTCTTCTCCTGGATGCGCAGGGAAAAGTGACGGAGGGCTTCCCGTATGTAGATTCAAATAGCGAGTCGTTGCGCCGATACTCTTTCTTTAGCGGTCTGCATGACATTGCCACAGGCCACCAGGATACCGCGACGCGTCAATTGGGATTGGCCGCCGCCGGGGGTAGCGATAGCGTGATTGCACTTGCGGCTCGAATCGAACTCGAACGCCTGGGGCCAAAACCCAAAAAGTAAGGTCG
>QHYN01000209.1 GCA_003224145.1 Acidobacteriota bacterium | reverse complement strand
GGTGAATCGACCGTCTCCAGCATTGACGGCAGCGGAATGTCGCGCGAGTAGCCTTTGGGGCGAAAGCCTCCGGTGGTTTGGAAGCCTCGCCCGGATACCTGCATGCGCGGGCCCTGTATCAGGCCGTTGTTGATGGCGTTTCGCAAATCGACGTCTCCGTACATGCCGCCGAGTGTCTTCAGGTCGCGAAGAGCGGTGAAGCCGGCATAAAGATCGCGTTGGGCATTGACGAGCGCCTCCAGCGAGCGGTATTGCAGAGGCTCTCGCAGCATCTGTTCATCGAGGTCCGGGCCGCTAGTGAAGACGTGCGTGTGTCCATCGATGAGCCCGGGCAGAACAGTCGCGTTGGTGAAATCAAGCACCTCGGTACCCGGCGGGATGTGCACGTCATTCGCTGATCCCGCCTGCACGATTCGCGTGCCCTCAATCAAGATGACTTGTTGCTTTTTCAGGTCATCGGACTTTCCATCAAACACGCGCCCCGCAAGAATAGCCAGTTTCTCCGCGGATCTACTTTGAGGCGCCGGCAGAGAAGGGGGTGGCGGCGTTTGCGGTTCTTGCGCCAGTAGGGCGGCCGGAGAGAAAGAAATAGCGAGAAGGATCGACGCCCCAAACCAAAACGATCTGGTTTGCCGCCGATTGGCTTGAGTGCTCATTGGCCCTCCGAGGCCGCAGTTACCGGGTGAGCGGGCGCGGTCCTCAGCAGCATGGCGAGGCCGGCTGCGACCACAGTGATCAGACCCAGATATGTAAAACCTGACAGAAAATTTCCTGTTCTCTTGTTGAGGTATCCGACAATGAGTGGAGCGAAGTAAGCTCCTAAATTGCCGATAGCATTGGCGAAGCCCATCACCGAGCCGACTATTTTGGCGGGCAGCGTCTCTGTCGGTATGGCCCAGAAAGCGCCCATCGGTCCGTAAGCGCCCACGCCGCTCAGTGCGATGAACGCGAAGGCAATTAGCAGAGAGTGAGGAATGATCGCAACCGCAAGCAGGATGCAACATCCTCCGAACAGCATGGCCACCGCAGCATGCCGCGGGCGCTCGTGCATCTTGTCGGAATGACGAGAGAAGATTTGAAGAGAAATAGCTCCGACGATGAACGGTAGCGTATATAGCAACCCGGTATGCAGACTGCTCAATTTCTTGAACTTCTCCATCGCACTGGGCAGCCAGAACAGCAAGCCCATCTGCCCGCTCACAAAGCAAAAATAGACAGCAGCCAGAAGAAATACCTGAGGACGCAAGAGCGCGCGCAGGTAGGAGATATTTTCCGAACTTTCCAATTCCGAAGATTCCCGACGCAGAGTTTCCACGAGGGAATCCCGTTCATTCTTTAGCAGCCAGGCAGCCTCTCCCGGATGGTCTTGAACGAAGAGCAGCCAGATAGCCAGCCATAAGAACGGGAGCGATCCCTCGGCGACCAGCATCACCCTCCAATTCCAGTGGTCCAACATCCATCCCGAAAATGGTGAAGAAACAATGACTGCTCCCGGCAAACAAAGCAACCAAAAGGCATTGGCCCGTGCGCGTTCGGCGCGAGAGAACCAGTGCGACAAAAGGATTAACGTTGCCGGAAAAACTCCGCTTTCGGCCACCCCGAGAAGTAACCGAAGCAACAGGAGTTCGTGATATGTGCGAACCAGGCCGCAACCCAAGGCGAAGGTCGCCCACGCTACCAACAGCACGCTAATGAATTTCTTCGGGCTCCAATGTTTGGCCAGATGGCCGCCGGGGATCTGCAGTGCCAGATAACCCCAGAAGAAAATGCCCGCGACTGTCCCCGCCTGTTGTGGATCCAGATGAAGATCGCGACTGATCCGCGGAAGGGCAAGGGAGATATTCGTGCGGTCGATGAAGGCAATCGTGTACATTACCAGCGCGACAGGAATAATTCGAAACCAGCGCTGCGACCTACCGCGTGAACTTATTTCCTGCCCCGCTTCGAGTTCCTCTGTCCTCTGCGTGATGTTATGTGCGGGTTCCATGGGGAGATGTACTTAACGTCAAATCGCCGCCCACGCGTAGTTTAGGGCTGCACCTCGTACACGCGCACTTCAGCCTCCTTATCCCCGTGATGCGGGGCAGCAAGATAGTACCGATTCAGTTGGGGTATCAGGATGCCCGTCTTGGCGCGAAAGCTTCCTGGAATTTTCGCCAGCAGAACGTAATGATCGGGGTCCTCTTGCTCGAAAACATCCACAAATTGATCTCCAGCAAGGTAAATGCGTCTTTGCCTGGTGTCGAAACTCATGTCGTCTACCATTCCGACAGCAGGTAAGCTGGTGATGATCTTGCCGCTGTTCGAATCAAGGACAATCAACTTTCCCGGCTTGCGGGTGACAACGAACAGGCGGTGATCGGCTTCGTCCAGGGCCATGGCCACGTTTTGCGTATCACCTGCTGGCAGAGGCCACGTAGCCGTGAGGGCCGACTTGTTCCGGTCGAGGACGCCAACGGCGTTTTGACCCGTGATGTTGCAGAACAAGCGTGGTCCGGATTTCTCCAGCACGATCGCTTCTACGCGGTTGGAGTTAATTTTGATATCGCGCAGCTTCTTGGAGCTATTCGTATCCACTACACTGATCAACGAATACGGCGTATGTGCCTCTCGGCCGCCATTCACGACATAGAGGTAGTTGGTAGCGGGATCGTAGGCGATGGAATCTGCGTCGATGGATAACTTGATCTCTCCAACCAGTTTGTAGCTATCGCTGTCGTAGACTTTGACCGCCGAGGCGTCGCCCTCCACGATGAAGAGTTTTTTCAAATCCTTTCGAAACAGTATGGCGTGGGGCGCCTTTACATCCCCAATGGTGTGAATGAGCTGATTGCTGCTGGTGTCGAGCACCTGGACCTTTTCGTTTTCTTCCGCGGTGAGGAAAAGCCGGTGGCCTTCGACATCCGGCGCAAAATGGTCAAAATCGCCATCGTGAAGTCCGGGCAATGGGATGGTGGCCACCAGCTTCAAAGGCGTTTTGTCTTGCGCGGCCAGGCTGACCGCCAGCGCGGCAAATACGGTGAGGATGGCAAACCGCATTCGATGCATATGTTCCTCCCTAAATTAATGTGGCATGCAACTCTCTTACGGTGCAGCCGGGCGAGACATTTGCTCAAAATTCAGCCCGGGCAAGAGTGGAGTCTTCTCGATTCTCACCGCGTCTAGTGAAGTCGGATCCAGCCCTAGCGCTTTGAGAATGGTCGGGGCAATTTGCGAAGTCTGCACTGGAAACTTGATCTGACTTCGGCTGAACTTGCGGTAAAAAACAAGAAGCGGGACATTCCGATCCGTGTCTGCTTTGCCGCCGTGCTCTGCGATGAATGCGCTATCGGTATCTACATAGATTTGCCCTGGAGTTGGCTGAATTATGATGTCTGGCACACGCGGATCGCTCTTCGGATCGTTAAACAGTAGCTTCAATGATTCGTCCGAATAGATTTCCTGGATGCCCGCCTCCGTCTGGATTTTTCGCAGGGCATCGACGACATCAGGCGTTCGGTCCTGATCCGAGAGCCAAAGGAGCGCAACACTTCCATCCTGCTCGATACACGCCAACAAACCTTCGTGGATCGCGGCAACGGTTTTCGGAATGAGTTCCAGGTCGGCATGCCGCAGCTTTGCAGGGTCCATCGGGGAGTCGCCGTGTTTGGCAGTCACGATTACGACCGTGGAGTCGAGCAAGCCGCGGTCCCGCAGCCTGGCCATGATTCTTCCAATGGACTGATCCGTGTGAGTGAAGGCGTCTTCTAAAAGCGGACTTGGATGGCCGCTGGCATCGACGTAGCCCCCACCGCTGGTCTTCTGCGCAACGCTGATCGATTGGAAGTTCATGCCGTAAATTGCCGGAATGCCAACTTGTTGCGTTCCGGTGTGATCTTTACCATCGATTTCGTTCAGGATCGCCGCCACCTTAAGGTCGTCGTACGATTCAATACTCTTGGTCCCTCGGAAAGATCGAACTTCCGGCGTGAAAAGGTCATCCACTCCCGTACCCGACGGCCCATTCACAAGATCATATGCCGGGTGCTTGTCAGACCATGCAGTACGGCGGCCACTCTTCTTAATGACTTCGAAAATGGTGTTTACCCGGACGAAGCTGTGGGGGAACACGGGGAAGCAGCCGTTCTTTGGGTCCCTCGGCAATTTATTGGGATCGATGCCTCCTCCGCCATCAACTGCATCATGATTCTTGTCGATTGAGGAATCGAAAATCACGGGAGTTCCAATCTTGGTGCAATCGGAAGCGGGGGGCGATAGACTGCGATCGTAAGAGTTCTCAAAAATGACACCCGTCACATTCGGAGAACCTCCCGTCACCATGGAAAGCAGTCCGGGCCATGAGTTGGAGGGGAAGGAAGTAAAAGCGTTCGAATAGGTAACGGCGTGCAGACTCAATTTCGAAAGAGCCGACTCGGGTTGGTATTTGACAAGATTAGCGAGATCCAGGCTATGCATGCCGTCGATGCTGAGCAGCAAGACGTGCTGCACCGAATGCCGTCGTGGAGTCGACCGGTTCTCATGAGCGCGTTGCGCCCTTGCTCCGAATGGCAGCAAGAACGAAATCGCGCACAATAATGCAACGCTCAAAAGAGCGGATAACGTGGATTGATTTTTCCCACTGTCTGCTTGCAACTGTTTTCCTTCGACCCGCTAATACTCTTTGAAGCCTGCTTGTCGAGTCAACGGCGCATTCAGCCCCTCATCGTGAACGTGAAACTGTAGATGGACCTAAGCTGCTTGTTTTCAGGCAAAAATCATTTTTGGGAACCTTTCAGTTAAATAGAAATTAATGCTGTTTTAAGCTCGCATAGCGACGAATGAATTATGCTTCGCCGTGGTGGCCTGCGGCAGGGGTCAAACTGCGGTGCAAAGTCACTTCACGTGCCAGTCCAATTCGGTGGAATTCCGCTGCATTTTTGGAGGTTTCCGAGACTTTTCCGCAGCGGCAGTTCGTTATCGTCTTTTGTCCGGCACGGCCATGCTTTGAATTATCCGCGTCTCAGGCAAGGCCGGACCAAGTTCGGGCAGAGCCATGTAATTGTGCTAGAGGGAAAATAAAGCATCAACACTTAGGGAGAGAATATGAAGAAACGGTTTTTGATCCTCATGGCAGTTTTCACCGTATTCGGAGTGAGAGCTCGGTGTCAGGAGACTGCACCGCTCAAGCTTGTCCAAACTTTCAAGCTGCCGCCCGAAGTCAAAGGAAACTTCGACCATTTTGCGATCGATCTCAAGGGTCAGCGGCTCTTCGCCACGCCGGAGGGTTACAGATCGGTCTTGGTCTTTGACATAAAGACTGGCCAACTGATCCACACCATCGGCGGAATCCAGAAGCCGCACGCGGTGCTCTATCGTGAAAACGTGGGCCGGCTCTACGTTACGGACGGGGAGGCTGGAGATTTGAAGATCTTCGACAGCAGGACGTACAAATTGCTGTCGAGTGTGAAACTCCTGGAGGACGCGGATTCCATTGGATACGACCCGGCAACAAAATACCTTTACATCGACAATGGTGGAGGCGATGTTCACGAAACATTTTCGTTGTTGAGCGTCGTTGATACCACTACGGGAAAGAAGCTAGCGGACATCAAGATTGAAGGGGACACTCTCGAAGCCATGGCGCTCGAGAACTCCAGCCCAAAAATGTACGTCAATAACAAAGCCAAGAACCAAGTGGACGTCGTGGACCGGGAGAAGCGCGAAGTCGTCGCCAGTTGGCCGTTGACAAAGTGTAAAACCAACGTCGCCATGGCCTTCAATGAAGCGAACCACCGGCTTTTCATCGGCTGCCGTAGCGGACAGATTTCTGTGCTGGATACCCAGACGGGCAAAGAAGTCACCGCCTTGCCGATTACAAAAGGTGTGGACGACATTGTTTATGACCCTGCCAGCAAACGCATCTATGCCGCGTGCGATGGCGACGCCGATGTGTATGAACAGTCCGACGCCGACAACTACAAACTAATTGGAAAAATTGCTACCGCGCCCATGGGGAGAACCGCGCTGCTGGTGCCTCAACTCAAGCGGTATTTCGTGGCTGTGCCGCAGCACGGAACGACGAGTGCCGAGGTTTTGGTCTTCGAAGTCAACTAAGTAGCTCGTACTTTGAACTTGCATGCAGCTCACCATCCGCGAAATAGATTGAGGCAACCACGGCAGCCTGCTCAATCTCGTGGATTGCGCCGCGGGACTCAAGAATTCAAGGGATAGAACGAATCTGCAATTTGCGGAGGCTGAATTGAGATCTTGGAAATTACGGTTGGTAAATTCCCTTCTCCTGTTGGCCCCCGTGATGGCGCTGCATGCCCAAACCCGCGGGGTCGTTGCGATTCGCGCAGGCCGCCTCTTTGACAGCCATTCCGGCCAGGTGGCCGAAAATCAGATTATTCTGGTCGAAGGCGAAAAGATCACGGAAGTTGGCCCCGCCGCCCGGGTCCAGATTCCGTCCGGAGCTCAAGTCATAGACCTGAGCAACGCTACGGTACTGCCCGGTTTAATCGATGGACATACGCACGTCTTTGGCTTTGGGCTCGACGGCATCAAGCCCGGCGGCCCGCCATTCGCCAGCAATATCAATGACACCCGGGAATACCGAACGCTGCTCGCGCTGGCCAACGCCCAGAAAGACCTCCGCGCTGGGTTTACCACCATTCGCGATTTGATGAGCCACGGCGGCGGCTATGCTGACGTGGACATTAAGAAGGCCATCAATCGCGGCCTTTTCCAGGGTCCACGGATGCAGGTTTCTAGCATGGGCCTCGTTGCTACAGGTGAAGGCATACTAGGGTCGCCGGAAGTGAACTTGCCACGAAACTACCAAACGGTGGACAGCCCCTGGGCCGCTCGCCAGGCGGTCCGGGAACAGATCCACTATGGTGCCGACTGGATCAAATTCCACTCCACCGCCGACTATGAGTTTGAAGCGGACGGCGCACTGAAGAGTGACCCCACTTTTACCAAGGAAGAGGTTTTTGCCATCGTGGATGAAGCGCATCGGCACGGCAAGAAAGCAGCCTGCCACGCTTTTGGGGGAGAGGGTTTGCGAAACTGCGTGGAAGCCGGAACGGACACGATTGAGCACGCCATCGATCTCGACGAAACAACTGCTGACTCGATGAAGAAGAAGGGGATCTACCTCGAACTGACGGCATATCACTACTCGCTCTCCGACTATACGATCAAGGACGCCAAGGCAACGAGAGGCAAATACAGCCTGGAAGCCCTGCGGGAGAAGAGTGGCCGGCTAGCGATCGCGCGCGGCGTAAAGATCTCTTTTGGCACCGGCGTGGGACCATTTCCGCACGGAACCCAGACTGCGGAGTTCGCCTATCTGGTGAAATACGGCATGACACCCTCCCAGGCCATTCAGTCTGCGACCACGGTCGCTGCGGAGATGATGGGATGGCAGGATCAGATTGGCTCCCTCGAGAAGGGCAAATATGCGGATATCATTGCGGTATCCGCCGATCCGCTGAAGGACATCACCGAACTCGAACGGGTGAAGTTTGTGATGAAGGGGGGCCAGGTCATTCGGAATGATCTGAAGTGATGATCACGAATTCGCGCCGGCCGACGGGCCCACAACCGATGCGGCTTCCCGTGCGCCATTGTCTCGCAGAAGATCCCCTCACGTTGTGCGATGATATTGTGCGAGTCGTATGCGCCTACTTTTGGTCGAAGACGAGCGGAAGGTAGCCAGCTTTATCGCACGGGCTTTGCGCGAGAACGCCTACGCCGTGGACATCGCGGAATCAGGCGAGAAAGCCCTGGAACTCGGTACGGACGTCCCTTACGACGCCATTCTTCTGGATGTTAGACTACCCGGCCTCAGCGGCGTCGAGGTTTGCCGGGAGTTGCGCCAGCAGGGAGTGGAGGCGCCGATTCTGATGCTTACGGCCCGGGGATTGGTCGAGCAAAGAGTGGAAGGCTTGGACGCGGGCGCGGACGACTATCTCACCAAACCCTTCGTCTTGGCGGAACTCCTTGCGCGTGTGCGGGCACTGGTTCGGCGAGGCCTCCACAGCGGCAATGCCAAACTTCGGTACGCGGATCTTGAGTTGGAACGCCACCGCCGCCGCGCCACCCGAGGCAAGGAAGTCATTCCCCTGACTTCCAAGGAGTTCGCTCTTCTCGAACTCTTCTTGCTTCGCGCTCCGGAGTTTGTCACGCGGAGCGAGATCGTCGAACATGTCTGGGATCGGCACTTTGATAGCGAGACCAACCTCGTCGAAGTCTACGTCAATCGATTGCGCCAGAAGATTGATCAAAACCGATCCGCAAAATTGATTCATACGGTCCGCGGCGTTGGTTACCGCCTAGGAACGCCGGAATGATGAAGGGGCGCACGCTTCGTTTCCGTATGATGGTGCTGTTCTGCAGCGTGGTCGGAGTGCTGCTTGCTGCTTCTTACCTCGCATTCTGGGGCATACTGGCCCACGAAGTTTCCGCGCAAATCAACCGCCGGCTTCTCGAAACTGCCAGGCCCATCATCGCTGACATCGTCACCGAACCCAATGCGAAAGACGTAGACCGGCTGGATATCCCCGGCGAATTCTTCGAGCTCCTGGAGCCTGCGGGTCAGGTTCTCCAGCATTCAAAGAATCTGACAACTCCGATTGACATGAAGGACTTGAAACCAAGCGTCGCTGGCCCTGTGTTCGGGATTGCCGCTATCGGCTCCGGGGAAACGCTGCACATCGCATTCATCCCTTTTCAGCAGGGGAATCAGCCGCGAATCCTGGCGGTGGCCATTCCTACTTTTGGCACCAACAGAGTACTCGACAGTTTTGGCCGAGTGGCCTTACTTCTCTTTCTTCTGAGCCTATTGTTGACCGCGGTGATCTCGGCATTTTATGTGGGAAGAAGCCTCAAACCTGTCATGGCGCTCACGCAACATGCGGCTCTGATGGCAAAACGGGTTACCAATCGGGAAGGATTCTGGACACCTCTCCCGGTACACTCGCCCCATGATGAGCTGGGCCGCCTGGCGGATACTTTCAATCAACTCTTGCAGAGCGTTGATTCCGCCGTCCGTCAATTGCGTCAATTTGTGACGGATGCCTCCCACGAGCTGCGCACACCACTTGCCGTTCTCCACGGTGAGACGGAACTGCTTCTATCCAAACCCCGCAGTGCCGAAGAGTATCAAACAACTCTCTCCGCCCTCGACGACGAATTCAAGAAACTCACTCGGATTGTGGAGGGATTGTTCACTCTCTCGATGGCAGATGCCGGACAGCTGCACTTGGCTTGCGAGCCTCTCTACATCAACGAGGTTCTGGAAGAAGCTTGTGCTCTGGGGACCTCGCGGGCACGCACAAAAAATATTGTGATTGTGCGGGATTTAAGCCGGGAGATTGCCTACTCGGGCGATGAGGCTTTCCTTCATGAACTCTTTCTGATCTTTCTCGACAATGCGATCAAGTATTCCTCCGATGACACTCAGATCCGTGTCACTCTCAAGCAACAGGACGGTGCGATCCAAGCCCGTTTCGAAGACCAAGGCATCGGGATTTCCAGCGAGCACCTGTCGCACATTTTTGAACGCTTCTACCGCGCGGCACCTTCCAGCAATGGCGATGCCCACAGTGGGGGGCTGGGCCTTGCCATCGCCCAAGCCATCGCCGGGGCCCAGGGTGGCTCCATCGAGTGTCGCAGCGTGTTGGGCGCCGGCTCAACTTTCACGGTGACTTTGCCGGTGGCGAACTCCATGAAAGGCAGCACTGGAACCCCACCTAAACAGAAATTAATGTTGAGTTAAGGCATACCCTCAAACTATGGACTAGTCTCCGCCTCAATGGGGGTGAACCAGTGTCCTCTCGAAGACTTTCCATAGCAATTTCGTTCGGCTGCGCGCTAGCTCTACTTTTGATCTTCGGAATTCTGTCTTCCGTTCCAGTTGACGCGCAGGTCGCCGGAGGAACGCTCTTCGGCACCATCACCGATCCCTCCGACAAAACCATTCCTCAAGCGCAGGTTTCCATCACCAACGTGGCGACCGGGATTACCACGACGGTTACGACGAATTCGGACGGTTTCTACACCGCCCCGAACCTGTTACCCGGAGAGTACGAAATCACGGTTTCAGCGAGGGGGTTCAACACTGAGGCTCGAAAGGGGATCTCGCTTACGGTTGGCGCTCAGCAGGTCTTCAACCTCAGCCTGCATGTCGGGTCTGCTGCGAAAACCGTCGTAGAGGTCACCACGGAAGCCCCCGCTGTACAACTTGCCAGCTCCGAGATTAGTGCTGTCGTATCCGCGAATACGGTTCGCGAGCTGCCCCTCAATGGCCGCAGTTGGACAGATTTGGCAGCCTTGCAGCCTGGTGTCAGCACTATCCAGACCCAGCCGACTTTCGCGGTGGGCGCCGATCGTGGCAATCGCGGTTTCGGACAACAGTTGACTATCTCCGGCGCGCGGCCGCAGCAGAATAATTATCGTTTGGATGGCATTAGCCTCAACGATTACGCCAATGGCGCCCCTGGGAGTGTGCTGGGAGGAAACCTGGGCGTGGACGCCATTCAGGAGTTCTCAGTCCTCACGAGCAACTATTCGGCGGAGTACGGCAAAACCTCCGGAGGTGTTGTCAACGCTGTTACCCGCTCCGGGACCAATGGTTTTCACGGGAGTGTTTACGAATTTCTCCGAAACAGCAAGCTGGACGCCAGGAACTTTTTCGATGATCCGAGCGGGGCTCCGCCTTTCAAGCGCAACCAGTTTGGCGGCGCGATCGGGGGACCGATCGTGAAAAACCGCACATTCTTTTTTGCAGACTACGAAGGCATTCGGCAGTCCAAGGGCATCACGGCACTTACTACGGTGCCGTCCCTCGCGGCGCGCTCCGGGTTATTGTGTTCCATCCCGCAACCTCCTCCAAATCCATGCTTGACGCACCAGCTCCAACCTGGTCCCGGTACAGATCCGAATGGCATCGATTTGAACGCGAGTGCGTTCCTAGTGTTTTTTCATCTGCCCAATGGACCCATTCTTGGGGACGGAGACATCGCGGAATACAGTTTCGCCGGTCAGCAGATTGTCAACGAGAATTTCGTCACCACCCGCCTCGTTCACAAAATATCCGAAAAGGACAACCTGTCTGGCACCTACATGTTCGACAAAACTCCTTACACGGCTCCCGACGGTGTAAATGATGTCTTGCTTGGCAGCAATAGCGCGAGGCAGATAGTGGCCGTCGAGGAGACTCACCTTTTCAAGACAACCTTCGCGAATAGTATCCGCTTTGGTTATAATAACGAAGTCGTAAACAACAACAAAGGCCTGAGTGCTCTTGTGCCGGAGGCAGCCGCCACATCTTTGGGCACTTTTTCGGGCCGCACTGCACCTCAGGTGATTATCGCTGGAATTACGCCCTTCTTGGGCGGGGTGGGCGGGGAATCCGCTTATTACTACCGCTGGAATTCGTTCCAGTTCTATGACGACGCCTTCATCAACAAAGGAACCCATACGATCAAATTCGGCGGCACCGTCGAGCGCATGCTGCTCAATATCAGGGCCCTTTCCGATCCAAATGGAATCTTCAAGTTCGGGTCCTTGGGGGAATTCGATAAAACGACTGGAGCATTTATAAGGAGTAGTTTCTTCCAGAACGAACCGAGCAGGTTCCAGGGGGGAATCGCCAGCACCCTTTCACCGCGCAACCTTCGTCAGACCCTCTTCGGCGTATACGTGCAAGACGACTGGCGGTGGAAGCCCAACCTGACACTGAATCTGGGCCTGCGTTACGAGATGACCAGAGTGCCAACCGAGATCAACGGAAAAATCGCGGTCCTGAGAAACCTCACCGATGCACAACCCATATGTGGAGTGGCTGTCACGGGCTGTGCCGGGACCGGCCCCTTCTTCAATAATCCCACGACCAAGAATTTCGAGCCGCGCATCGGATTTGCCTGGGACCCGTTCCGTACCGGAAAGATGGCCGTCCGCGGCGGTGCCGGGTTATTTGATGTACTGCCGCTGCCTTATCAGTTCACACTTCTGACCACACTGGCGGCTCCTTTCTTCCAATATACCTCCATTAAGAATCCGGGAACCGGCTCATTCTTCAACAATCTTCCGCCACTGCCATCGAACAAATTGCGCGCAACCTATATTGATCCCAATCCCAAGCGCAATTACGTTGCGCAGTGGAACCTCAATGTGCAGTACCAGCTCACGCCAAGTCTGGCGGCCATGGTTGCCTACGTGGGGTCGCGCGGTGTGCATCAGCCCTTCCGCGTGGATGACGCCGACATGGCCCTTCCAACGCTCACGTCAGCAGGGTATCTGTGGGACCCCAACGCAAGCCGGATCAACGATAACTATGGCTCCATTCGAGGAATGTTCTACCAAGGGCGGTCTTACTTTAACGCGCTTGAGCTGCAATTGGCGAAGCGCATGAGCCATGGCTTTCAGATGCAAGGCACATACACGTGGGGCAAGAGCATTGATACCAGTTCCGCGACGGTGGCGGGCGACGCCTTCGGTAACTCGATCTCAAGTCTGAATTGGTTCAACATGAAGTTAGTTCGCGGCCTTTCCGATTTCAATGTCGGCCGCACGCTTGTGATCAACGGCACCTGGGACATTCCTACCGCCAAGTCATTCTCTGGGCCGACCCGTTGGATCACAGATGGCTGGGAACTTGGGCTGATCTTTACGGTCAGTGACGGGGTTCCGTTCACCCCGACATGGGGGACCGGCGATGACCCTGCTCTTACGCAGAACAACGACGATTGGGCCTTCCCGAACCGTCTAGGCGGTGCCGGGTGTTCGTCGCTCGTGAATCCGGGCAACCCCAACAACTACATCAAGACGCAGTGCCTCCCTATCCCCACTGCACCCGACCTTGCCTTCTGGACGGCGAATTGCGTAGGTGGGGATTCCAGCTCACTGCAGTGCTTCAACCTCCGAGGCAATGCCGGTCGGAATATCTTGATCGGCCCGGGCATAACGAATTTGGACTTCTCCGTGTTCAAGAACAACCACATCAAGAGGATCTCGGAGAACTTCAACGTGCAGTTCCGCGCCGAGATCTTCAACATTATGAACCACGCCAACTTCGCGCCTCCCACGACTCCCGACAACACGGATATTTTCGATTCGTCGGGAGCAGATACTGGGGTGGCAGGTTTGCTCTCGAGAACTACTACAACCGCACGGGAAATTCAATTTGCGATCAAGATAATCTTCTAGTCTCAGGTGCGAGGCGAAGCATAAGAACGGGCACAAACGGCCCGAAGGGCCAGCTGCTTGTGTCGTAAATTTCGGTAAACTTGGGGCATTTTGCGCTCCGCAAGATAACAGAAACTTAATTTTTATTTCAGGGCATCTGCGAAGTAGCATTGCAGAGTAGGCACTGCTTCGAGAGCATCGAAGCGCGCTCGTGATGAGGACTCAAGCCCTATGAAGTTTTTGCACGCCATGTGGGTGTGGTTCGCATTTTCCGCGTTATTGGCAGTTTTGACTCCGAGGGTAAGTTCACAGCCGCAAGAAAGGAACTCGACTCCCAAATCTGCGGCTTATCCCGCGCCTCGCTGGCCCTCTTATTTGAAAAAACCAAAATCCATCGAAGAGATTCTGCCCCACGCGCGAGACCTTGTGCGAAACAACGCCGGATTCGGCGGTAATTCTCCCGGACTGGGCCTCGGTCTGCTCCAGGCTGGCGAAGAAGTTATGATCGTTACGGACGCGACGGCCGAAGATTTCGTCGTCGAAGCCCTCCTAAAAGCTCTCGCCGAACGCGGCGTGAAGGCGCACATCGTGCCGAACTACGCCCTGGTCGGCGTTTCCAAAGAGGATGCGGAACAGATTCGATTGAAAACGGAAATCCGCAGCGCCGAAGAAGGTTTCATGGAGGCGAAGTACTACTGGATCGAACGGGTTTTCGCTCACCCGGAAGTACCGAAGGAGTGGCTGAGACTGAAAAATCCTGACTTGTATTCTTCGCTCTACCCCAAGCGCGACGAGATGACGCCGGAACTACTCTCTAAGTGGAAGAAACTTTCGAATGAGAGCGTCGGCGCGGCAATTCGCGATTACTTGCAGAAGAATCCGAAAATCAAAGGCGTATATTGGGGTCATCCCGGCGGCGCTTTCTACGCCCGCACCATGTCCCCGCTCGAAGGCAAATATCTGGGCCGCTGTTCATTCACCAACAGCTGGGAGGTTGTCAGTCAGGTTTCTTCCTTTCCGGCTGAGTTGTGGCAGTTGATTGAAAAAAAGACCATCGCGATGGTGACTCCCGATGTTGATAAGGTCGAAGTACAAGATCCCGAAGGCACCAATGTAACCTGGGGCGTTTCTGAAGAGATGGCCAAGCGATGGGTGCGCGGTATCTACTGGCGGGGTCATTTGCTGATGTACCCCGATTCCGCGACTGGTCAATACGGTCAGGACTTCGACAATTATCCCAAAAACTTTCCCGAATGGATTGACCGTTCGCCCAACGCCAAGGCCAACGGTGTGATTGCGGGCACCAACGGCTCCGGCGGCTTTTGGCCGCACATGGAAATTCACCTCAAAGACGGTAAGATTACGGAAGTGAAAGGAGGAGGCCGATATGGCGACGTTATCCGTGAATTTCAAACCTACCCTCACATCAACGACACCACTTACCCTCATTACGACAATCCCGGTTACTGGAATCTCTGGGAAGTCGCTCTGGGCACCAACCCCAAGTATTTTCGCAATCCGACGGATTTTTATGGCGGCGGCACGGCAGGAGTCTATTGCTTGACTTACGAGCGCTACCGCAGCGGCGCATTCCACTGGGGACTCGGAAACGAGCTCGGGCACGATCCCGGTTCGCTCGGCACACCGAAGAAGTGGAAGGAATCTGCTGAAAAGCTCAATCTTCCCGATGGCCACGACTTTCACATCCAGAACTACTTCATCACCTACAAGGTGCACTTGCGAACTTCCGGCAAATGGCTGACCATCGTCGACCGCGGGCACTTGACCTCCTTGGACGACCCGGATGTACGCACATTGGCGGCAAAATGCGGCGATCCGGACAAATTGCTGGCCGAAGATTGGATACCGGATATTCCAGGCATCAACGCGGCGGGAAGCTATGAGGAATATGCGCGCGATCCCTGGAAATACGCCAACACGCGCATGCAAAAGATACTAGCCGGCGATTTCCGATTCGAAGCTCTCAAAAAATAGGCTTCGAAGTTAGCGATTTCTTGGCTCGAGTTCTTTCATAGCCGTGAAAAAATCCTGTGGAGGTTTTTCGAATGAAGCTCCCGGATCCACACCGGCTCTCGGAACAGCGGATTTTGCACCAGCGACTGCACCCACAGCGGAGCAGCCGAACCCGCAACCCAATCCCATTTCCGGAACGTTTCGTTTGCTGGTTTACGGTCGATCAGCCGGCAGTGGTTCAAGCCCCTGGATGAAAGCGTGAGAACGCCGGATAAGCACATTTTGAACTTCTTGTTGTTGGTCACCCTCAGTGTCCACACGCTGTGGGGGGGCGCCATCGGTGCGGCTGGGTCGGGTTCGCCCGAGAAACGAAGACAGCTCCGGGAGCCGCAATCGATTCCCGATCGTAACGCTGGCGGCGCGCAGGAACAAACTTCCCTTAGCTATGAGGAGTATCGCAGCCGCATTGAGCCGATTTTTCTCAAGAAGCGCCAAGGCAATGTGCGCTGTTATGATTGCCATTCCACACTGGCTACTCGTTTTCGTCTCCAACCCTTCTTGCCGGGGGATTCTTCGTGGACTGAAGAACAGTCCCGGCAAAATTTTGAAGTTGTCTCACACTTGGTGACTCCTCAAGATCCGCTGAAAAGCCGTCTGCTGCTTCACCCGCTCACCCAAGAAGCGGGCGGCGATCCAATGCACGCAGGCGGGAAATTCTGGGGTTCCCAGAACGACCCGGAATGGCAGATGATCGCCGATTGGGTTCGTCACGGCTCGGCTGGACTGTCACCCATCCCGCCGGCTTCTCGTTCCGCGGCAGATGCCCTGGATTTTCAATTCTTCAAATCCAGGGTGCAACCAATTTTCTTGAAGGAACGGCCGGGGCACGCCCGCTGCTACGGCTGTCATTCGGAATACAACAGAAGCTTTCACCTCGAGAAGCTGTCACCAGGTGCCGCGAATTGGAATGACGAGCAAACCCAGCACAATTTTCAAAACGCTCTCCAGCACGTTGTTCCCGGCGATCCCGGTTCGAGCGGGCTCTTGATCCATCCGCTCGCTCCTGAAGCAGGTGGTGATCCGTTCCATTCAGGCGGCCATCAGTTTCAGTCCCAGAATGACTCCGATTGGCTGACGATTGCCGACTGGGTGCGGGGAACTCGAGCCGGAGTTGGTCCTGACTCTTCGCCAAAACCTATGGCACTCATTTACGTCACGAATAGCGCCGCAGACACGATCGATGTCATCGATTCCACCACAAACAAAGTCGTGCAGGTGATTTCTGGCATTGAACTGCCGCATGGAATTGCTTTCTCTCCCGACGGCGCGCGAATCTATGTCAGCAACGAATCGGAGAGCGTACTTGATGTCGTGGACCGAAAGAGCGGAGAGATTCAGCGGAAAGTGCCCCTGAGCGGCCGTCCGAACAACCTGTCTATCACCAAAGATGGGCGCCGCGTTCTGGTGGGGATCCGCACTCCGGAGGGGGCCGTCGATGTGATCGACGCGGTTTCATTGATCCGGGTCAAAAGCATTCGCGTCGATAGCGTTCATAATGTCTACGTCACACCTGATGGCATGTATGCCGTTAGCGGATCGCTGGAGGGCAAGTCGGCCACAGTGATTGATCTTCAGACCGATCAAATCGCATGGCGGCTGCAATTCGATCACCCCGTGCGCCCCATGACTTTCGAGGCAAATCCTGACGGATCGACACACCGTATTTTTGTCCAACTTTCCAACTTCCATGGCTTTGCCGTCGTGGATTTCGAGAAGCACGCGGAGGTGGCCCGGATCACACTGCCGGATGAATCTGGCGGGTTCGGGTTCGCTGAGGGGCGCGTGAACACTCCCTCGCACGGCGTCGGCGTTGCCCCGGATGGAAAATCCCTTTGGGTGAATAGCACCCTTGCCAACGCCGTCTTCAAGTATTCCCTGCCCGACCTGAAGTTAATGGGATATGTAGTTTTACCTGAGGTTCACCCGCTGGGGCATTCACCAACTGGCTCGGTGCCGGAGTGGATCACCTTCACGCCCGACAGCAAGTTCGTCTATGTTTCGAACTCCGGGGCCGCCTCGGTGACGGTCATTGATGCGAGAACTTTGAAGACAGTAGCTGTGATTCCAGTGGGAGAAGTGCCCAAGCGGATCAACACCTTGGTTCTCCGCTGAACTTGGCGCTCGTGGGATCACTACGGCACGTCAGTGTCGATCGACCAGAATGAAGGGATGAGAGCGAGACTCCGGTCAATAATAGTACGCTCGCTCATGAAATCCTTGAGAAGGAGTCGCGCGGGGGCATTGAAAACATCTGACGATGTGCAGACTTCGATGACGCGAAGCAACCGCAAGTAAAGGGAGATCTGCGGAGTCAATCCATGGTTTTTCGTCTGGGGATAAAGTGGAGAGTAGTCTTTTTGTTCAGGGCGGCGTTTGCGCTATTCGTGATTCTGATATCACCCAGGACGCCGGCCCAAGTCGTAGCCAGTTCGCTCTCGGGGAAAATAACGGCAGTTTCTGGCTCTCCCATTGCGAATGCACACATCACGATTAAGAATACGGGGAACGGAGATACGAAGGCGACTATTGCGAATGAAGACGGCTCTTTTACCATAGGCAACCTTTCACCTGGAACATACGAGATAACTGTCTCTGCACCTGGATTCGCTGAAGCAAAGGATACGGTGATCATTGGTGTCGGCACGAACCAGGTAGCAAATACTGTCCTTCAGCCGCAGGTCAGCAATGCAGCTGGCAAGGGGCAGGGAGGTACATCCGGGGTCAGCGGGACCGTAAGTTCCAAGAACGTGAGCGATCTGCCTCTCAACGGGCGTTCAGCCTCCGATCTTGCCACGTTGGAGCCTGGAGTGACTAGCGCGCGCACGCAAGCCAGCGGTCAGGCGCAGCGTGGTTTCGGAAATCAGATGACAATCTCTGGTGGGCGGCCGCGCCAGAATGACTCGCGTCTGGACGGGATCAGCGTGAATGATTACGTGAACGGTCCGCCGGGGAGTGCACTTGGCGTTAATCTCGGAGCCGATGCCGTGGAGCAGTTTTCCGTTTTGACTAGCAATTATCCGGCGCTGTATGGTCGATCATCGGGCGGAATTATTGCGGCTTCTACACGTTCCGGCACGAATAATTTTCACGGCAACGTATTCGAATACTTACGCAACAGCTCATTTGATGCGCGAAATTTCTTCGACGCCGCGAAGCCACCTTTCCGCCGCAATCAATTTGGCGGATCGGTTGGCGGCCCCATTTCGAAGGGGAAGACATTCTTTTTCGTGGCTTACGAGGGGCTGCGACAGTCTCAAGGAATCACGCAGGTGGATACTACGCCCTCGCAGGCTGCTCGGAGCGGGCAACTATGCGCTCCCCCCGACTGCAGCACCACAACGAAAGTAGCAGTGAACGCTCAAATCACACGCTTTCTTGACGCTTTTTATCCGCTCCCTAATGGCGCTTTGCTGTGCCCTTTCTCGTCGTGCGTTGCGGGAACAGGTGATACCGGTATTTTCACCTTCGCTGGCCAACAAGTGACCCCGGAAAACTATTTCACGACCAAGGTTGATCATAGGTTTTCGGAAAAAGACCTGTTTTACGGCACCTACATGTTCGATGCCGGAAAGGTGCGGCAACCCGATGAACTGAATGACAAAAGAACAGGGTACGATTCTCGGCGCCAAGTATTCACTGCACACGAAGCGCACATCCTCAGCCCGAGCCTGTTCAATGCTTTTCGGTTCGGAGTGAGCCGTGTGGTAGCGGTAACAGGCTTGACATTCCCGAGCGGAAATGCGCTTGTGGCAGACTCGTCTTTCAGCACAGTGCCGGGTCTGAACGCTGCTGCTATTGGAGTACCGGGGCTTACGTTTTTCTCGGGCGGGCTGGGAACCCGTTCAAATTATCATTTCCACTGGACGTCGCTGCAGGGCTATGACGATGTGGCCTTGACCAGAGGGACGCATGCAATCAAATTTGGTTTCGGCCTGGAGCGGGTTCGGGACAATGTTTTGGCAGTTTCTGACACGGGCGGAGAGTTTTCGTTCAACTCACTTTTCAATTTTCTGACCAACTCGCCTTTCTCGCTGAGTGTGGCTATTCCCGGCGCGATTTCCGAGCGAGGATTTCGCCAAACGATTGTTGGCGCGTACGTGCAAGATGATTGGCGCTGGCGTCCGAACCTCACGATCAATCTCGGGATGCGATACGAGACGGCGACGGTGCCTACCGAAGTACACGGTAAGTTAACCGCTCTGCGGGAACTCACCGATGCACAACCTCATCTGGGCGACCCGCTGATCTCAAACCCGACCCTTCGAAATTTTGAGCCGCGCGTAGGTTTTTCCTGGGACCCTTTCGCCGACGCCAAGACAGTGTTGAGTTCTGGATTTGGAATGTTCGACGTTCTCCCTCTCCCTTACACCGTCATGTTCAATGAACTCTTTTCGGCTCCGTTTTTCAAGCTTGGGGTCGCCACCGCGCTGCCTCCAGACTCTTTCCCAACCGGCGCGTTCGATATTGCTGCGTCCTCAAATATATTTCGACAGGGTTTCTTTGACTCTAGTCCTCGCCGGAATTACGTAATGCAGTGGAACCTGACGCTTGCGCAAGATTTGACTCAAAACATCAGCATGAGAGTCGGCTATGTGGGGTCGCGCGGAGTTCACCAGCCCTTTCGAGTAGAAGACGCCGACATCGTTCTTCCGTCTTTGACTCCTCAGGGTTATGTCTGGCCCTCGCCTCCTGGTAGCGGTTCGCGACTCAACTCGAATGCCGGACGGATTACAGCCGCTTTCTGGCAAGGCAACTCGTTCTACGATGCGCTCCAACTCAAGGTAAAAGCAAAGATTGGCAGCGGAGGAGAAATCGGGGGCTCCTACACGTGGGGCAAAACTATAGACACGTCCTCAGGAAGCTTGGTGGGAGATGAATATTCGAACTCGATCTCCAGCCCACTATGGTTCAACATGAAATTGAATCGTGGCTTGGCCGATTTTAACGTCGCCCATAACCTGGAGGTGAATTACACGTTTGAATTGAGCACACCGAAATGGGCACACGGAGTGACGGCATGGGCGCTCGGAGGGTGGCAAGTCGGAGGAGTGTTCGAGGCAAGTACGGGAGTACCGTTTACTCCAGGTTTTGCAGGGGACGCCCTGGGTGTAAAGAGTATCGACCCCAACATTGATGTGCCCAACTTGGTCTCCGCTCCAGGCTGCGGTGCCCTCGTCAATCCTGGGGATCCAAACCACTACATCAAAACGCAGTGTTTCGCAGTACCGAACCCGATTACCCTTCGCGGCAATTTGGGGCGGAACACGCTGGTCGGTCCTGGACTGATAAATCTCGATTCGTCGCTACTGAAGAACAACCACATCAAGCGAATCTCTGACAACTTCAATGTTCAGTTTAGAGCCGAATTCTTCAATCTTCTGAATCATACGAATTTTGTACCGCCTCTGGATAACCGGAATATCTTCGATTCCACAGGAAATGCCATCGGCAACGCTGGCTTAATCACCTCGACGCAAACCCCTTCGAGGCAGATTCAGTTCGCCCTGAAGGCGATTTGGTGAATCGGCCCAGGAATACGGATGGAATTTTGGAACTCCCCTTCGTTCGTTTTGTGACGAGACTCTGGGAGGAATAGAGACGAATGCTTAATCCGTTGATTCAGGATACTCTGGCGGAAGCGTTTGGGAGTCGAACCAACCGTCCAATTGAGTTCGACTCCCCTCCGACTACCGTCCAAAACGGGCCGATTGAACCCGAATTCGTGTAACTAGCTGTGTAAGGTCAACTGAGTCACCTGGGTTTATGAAGCGGGCGATGGCGAATCAAACCCATCGCCAAATACGACCGCAAGATAGCTGCTCAGGACAGGATTTATGACCAGCTAGATGGACTCAATGCCTGCCCGCCCGGTTGGAACGTGATGATCTGCGTGGCGATGTCGAGGCTAGGCCCAGTCGAAGGAGGGGCGAAGCTAGGGCACGCATTTTTTGGGGATCAAGCAAAACACGCTAGAAAACGTATTCTGAAATGTGATAGTATATATTGGTGTTGAAGCGGGGCCGAGTCCATGGACATTCGTGAAATCGCGAGACGAGCCAAGGTATCGACCGCGACCGTGTCGCGGACGATCAATCGTGTTCCCACAGTCGATCCTCTACTCGCGAAGCGCGTGTGGAGGGTGGTGAATGAACTCGGGTATTATCCGAACAGGCAGGCGCGCGCGCTGGTTTCGGGAAGAAGCCGGATTTTCGGCCTGATCGTTTCCGAAATTACGAATCCTTTCTTTCCAGAAATCGTTCAGAGTTTTGAGGATCTCGCTGTCCAGCACAACTACGAGCTCCTTCTAACATCCACGGTACACGATCCCAAGCGAATGGAAATGTCCGTGCGCCGAATGATCGAGCGCAGAGTCGACGGCGTGGCCATTCTTACCTTTGGTATGGAAGATTCGCTCATCGGGGATCTTCGCTTTCGCAAGGTGCCGCTGGTGTTCGTGGATGTGGGACCGCGGATGCCCGGCGTAAGCAACATTCGTGTCCAATATCAGGAGGGTATCCGTGAGGCGGTGCAGCACCTGGCGGCTTTACGACATACACGGATCGCGTTTGTGAGCGGACCATTAGCCCTTAGGTCTGCTGTAGCGCGAAAAGCGGCCTTTGAACAGTCGATGCAAGAGATCGGGCTCAAAGTCGCGAGGGAGCTGATCATTGAAGGCGATCACACCATGAAGGGCGGCATGCGCGCGCTGCTGGAATTGCTCAGCGTGCGCGAGCGTCCGACCGCAGTACTTTGCTCGAACGATATGACGGCGATCGGCGTGATGCGGGAAGCATTTGATTATGGGATCCGCGTTCCAGAAGATCTTTCACTGGTCGGTTTCGACGACATTCGAATGGCGCAGTTCATGATTCCGCCGCTGACCACGGTGCAGATGTCGCAAACGGAGCTGGCGAACCTGGCGTTCCAGGCCTTGCTGAACCACGTGGAGAGTGATTCCTTGTCGCTGAAACATAAGGAATACATTCTCCATACCACTTTGGTGGTGAGGAAGTCGACGGCCATTGCCGCATCGAGCAGCGCAGAAGAAAAAGCTGCGAAGGCGCGGCGGCTGGTTTCCCGAACCGCCTAGATTTCCGGAAATTTCTAGCGTGTAATCCTGCGCGCTTTTGTCCGATTTGCGCGCTGGCGCCCCTAATAGCGAAGCTTTTTAAAAACGTCCTTCTCCCTCGATGTGTGTACGTTGTACCCGCGCAGGGAGCAATTTCCAGCTGTCCGCTGACAACTTGTGAGTTTACAAAAACCAGGAGTGGCGAAAGCGTTTGCCGGAATCGTCTACGTCAGGCAACGCCAAAAAAAAGACTTGACAAACATCGTCAAACGGAGCAGTTTTTAGCAAGCTTCTTGAGTAAGCGTATACTCAGGGGAAAAACAACGGTTTCCGCCGGGGTGGGAACGGGGTCCTACAAACGGTTTTCATCTTTTGATCCTTGCGGAAAGCCAGCTTATTTTGGAGGACTTTGTGAGACGAGTGAAGATAATTGGAGCCTGTTTGGGCTTTTTTCTTTCCATGCTGGTTCTGTCTACACCTGACATCCTGGCGCAAGGACTGTTTGGAACAATCAGCGGCGTGATCACGGATTCGAGCGGCGCTGTTGTTCCGGATGCAACCGTAAAAGTCACGAACGTCAACACAAACATCGTCGTGACCCTTAACACCAATAGTGCGGGGGCGTACGTGGCGACCAGCCTGAATCCCGGCGTATATGACGTGGAGGCCGGGGCGAAAGGATTCAAGACAGCCGTCGTGAAAGGCGTTGCACTAGAAGTGAATGCCAATCCCAAGATTAACCTGACGCTTGAAGTGGGAGCAACGGTGGAAACGGTCGAAGTGACTGGCGAGAATTCGCCTTTGTTGCAGACGCAACAGTCCGACCTTGGCCAGACGGTCAACGAAAGGGAATTAGAACAACTGCCAACCTCCGGTGGGACCGGCCGGAACGTGTACAGCTTACTTTCGCTCGCTCCAGGGGTGTCGCAACAGACTGGCTGCGACGGCTGCGGCAATTACGGTAACGTGCGCATCAGCGGCAGCCGCCCCCGCAGCGATGATTACACGCTGGACGGCAGCACGGTCACCGCGCCGGTTTTTGGCGGAGCAGCCGTGAGTCCATCGGTGGACTCAATTCAAGAGTTTCGCATCGAGCAAAACACTATGTCGGCGGAATATGGCAAAGCCGGCGGCGCCATCCTGATCGCCGTCAGCAAGAGCGGCACGAACGCCTTTCACGGATCGGCGTACGAATACAACCGCAATCAGAAGCTTGATGCCAGGAATTTCTTCGAAGATCCTACCCAGCGGAAGAACCCGTTTACTTACGATGAATTCGGGGGCAGCATGGGCGGCCCAATCATCAAAGACAAGTTGTTCTTCTTCACTGACTACCAGGGCATTCGTTTTCACGGAAGCACGGCTTCGGCAGGCCTCACTGTACCCGACGCCAGCTTCCGAGGCGGCGACCTGTCCGCTTTGTGTACCACGGGTTTTGACAGTTCCGGCAACTGTACAACCGCGAGCCAGCAGATCCACTTTCCGGGCACGACCACGCCGGTACCTTTCAACAAAATCCCCACCGGCCAGATCAGTGCAATCTCCCAGAACTTGCTCGCAATATGGCCTACGTCGACTACTCCTGCGCGGATAGGCACTGACGCACTGACGCTGAGTTCACCGGGTAGCACTTCCTTAAATAGGTTCGATCCTCGCATCGACTTCAACCTTTCAAAGGCCGACCGGATTTTCGGTGTTCTGCACACGCAGAGGGGCCGCTTCCTCGGCTACAACCTCATTATTGGGCCTGCGGGCCAACAGACACAGCGGTCATCGGATTACGCGACAACGGAAGGCTGGACGCACACGTTCAGCTCGACGCTGGTAAACGACTTCCGCTTCGGCTACCTGCATCGCATCGGCGATCGAACGCCGTTCGGCGCGGGAGGTGCATCGCCTTCCGACTTCGGAATCAGCGGGATTCCCAATTGTCTGTCGAGCGTCCCCGATACCGCCGGTGGAACCAAGTGCGGTACACCGGGGGTGGCCATAACCGGTTATGACGGTATCAAGAACGATAAAATACTCTATGAACCTGCCTCGACCCTTCAGTTCAGCGACGTGGTGAATAAACTGCTCGGGCGTCACGGCATCAAGACAGGCACCGAGTTCCGCCACTACTCCATCGATAATTACCAGCCGAATGGCGTGGTAGGCCAATTCGCCTTCACCGGGTCGCAGACGGGAAACGGATTTGCAGACTTCCTGTTTGGGGTAATGAACAACGGCAGTGTGCAGGTGCAGAACACGTTTGTCTCTTCGCGCGCGTGGTCCTATTCATTTTTCGTGCAGGACGACTTCAAGCTCACACCGAAGCTGACGCTAAACTTAGGATTGAGATGGCAGTACGATCAGTCCTACCACGAAATTCATCACGGAGATGCGTTCTTCAATCCGTACACGGCTCAATGGGAACAGTTCGGCGTGAACGCGCCGGACACGACGTTTGATCCGTCGAAGAAGGAGTTTGGACCACGGGTAGGATTTGCGTGGAACGCGCGCGGTGGCTTTGTCGTGCGCGGGGGTTACGGCATCATGTTTCCGGGAACCGTGGGCCATGGACGCGCCGGAGACGGACAGCCAGGTCCGAATCTCCTGGCGACCACGACATTTCAAGTCACAAACTGGTCAAATCTGCCCACTGTTACGAGTCCCGATCCTTCGGCTATCACTGCTCCCCTGCCCGTGAACGGCAATGTGTCGTTTTCCTCCTGGGCCCCGCGGCATCAATATCCTACTTACGTTCAGCTTTGGAATTTCACGCTGGAGAAACAAATTGGCAGCAACACGATCGCTCAAGCCGGATACGTAGGCAGCCATGGCACTCACCTGCCGATCAACTATGCCTATAACATTTGCCAGCAGAGCCCGCAAAGCACGGCACAGCTCGGATATAGCGCCACGACCAGTCCGTATTGCTCGCCTCTTGCCGCACAGGAAGCCGGCATCTGGAATCTGGTTGTGAATCCCGGGTGGTGGGGACTCTCGAGTTCTATATATCACTCCCTTCAGGCAAAAGTGGATCACCGCTTCTCGCACGGATTCTCGCTGCTGACGAACTTCACGTGGAGCAAACTGATCGACGATTCCTCCTCGGATTGGGGCGGATTCTGGTCTCTCGACGTTTTGGGACAGGACTTCTACGACCGCAGGGCGGAGCGCTCCGTAAGCGCGGGAGACATTCCGGCTCGTCTAACAGTGGCGCCAATTGTGGAGCTGCCATTTGGGCCGGGGAAGAGATGGCTCAACAATGGAGTCGGCGGCCAGGTGCTCGGGGGTTGGCGGATGAGCGCCATCTATACGATCAGTTCAGGTTCTCCTTTCGGGATTACCGACAACTCGTATGGATATTGCAACGCCGCACACACTCTCTCGGATCGTCCGAACATGATCGGCAATCCGCTTCCGTCCGGTTTCCAGCAAACACCACAACACTGGTTTGACACGAGCGCATTTGACTTCTCGGGAACCTGTCCCGCGAATTTCTTGAAGTTGAATGCCGGATTCACCGGTCCGGGAGATGTCGCCAAAGCTTTTGGGAACGCGCCGCGCTACTTCTCCAAAATCCGAAATCCAGGCGTGGACAATTTCGATTTCTCCGTGCAGAAGGACTTCAAGATTCCGGCCGGGGAACAGACGCGCCTCACTTTCTCGGCGGATTTCTTCAACCTGCCGAATCATCCGGAGTTCGCAGAGCCGAACGCGGATCCGACGGTAGGGAACTTCGGACAGATCAGCCGGACGGCCCTGAACAGCAGGACGATCCAGCTTGGATTACACTTGTACTTCTGAGCGGGCGCTGCTTGTCCGTTCGGCATAACGTACACTCGGTGGCGGGGCCGCAGTTCGAAAGATGTTCGATTCGGCGACCCCGGCCTTTTGCTTCACACGCACGCCTGCATGTAGCGGGGGCGCTGTCGGTCATTTACAACGAGCTCCAAGCGCTATACAACATGTGGTGTTTTTACGTTCTGCCAGCGAGCATCGTTGGCACCTGACTGCCCAGACTGATTGGCCAGCAAGGAGATTGCTATGAGACGAAGGCTGCAATGCGTAAGCTCGCCGCTCTTAGCAAGCATGCTGGCGGTGTTCTCGCCTGCCGCCCTCGCTCAGAGTACGGCAAAGTTTGCTCCCGATAAGATGGATACAGTGCTGTACGGCGTTGCGTACTACCCGGAGTATATGCCATACGACCGTCTCGACAAGGATATCGAGATGATGCGAAAGGCGGGCATCACGGTCGTTCGCGTCGGGGAATCGACGTGGAGCAGTTGGGAGCCGCGCGACGGAGATTTTCAGTTTGCTTGGATGCAACGTGCCCTGGATCATCTGCACCAGGCGGGCATCAAGGTGATTCTTGGCACGCCCACCTATTCCATTCCAACGTGGCTGTATAAGGAGCATCCGGAAATCCTAGTCACCCATCACGGAACCGCGCCTCCGTTGGAAAATCCCTACGACCCTACATATCCGTCCACTATTCCACTTGGTTTCTACGGTCCCCGCCAGAATTACGATTTCCTGAATCCCTATTTCCGGGAGCACGCCGAACGCATAATCCGCCAGATCCTCGGCCATTTCAAAGACCATCCGGCGGTGATTGGATACCAGATCGACAATGAGACCGCTCCGACCGGGGTCCCGACACCGTACACTAATGCCGCCTTCCTTGAGCGTCTGAAGCAGAAATACAAAACACCGGATACGATCAACAAGATCTGGGGCCTCGTCTACTGGGGGCAACTGATTGACACGTGGGAAGACCTTCCTCCGCCTAACGGCATTCTCAATCCCGGCTACCGGCTCGAGTGGGAAAACTTCCAGCACGATATCGTCACCGATTACCTTGCCTGGCAGTCGAAGATTGTGAACGAATATAAGCGGCCAGACCAATTCATTACCCAGAACTTTAGCGGCGGAATTCACACGAACCTGGATCAATGGGCGATAGCACGAACTCTGGACATCGCTGCGGAAAACCCTTATTTCACAACGCAGACGGGGCTCAACGCTCTTGGCATCTGGATGTCGGGGGATCTTGCGCGCTCTTTAAAGCACACAAATTATCTCGTGACGGAAACGAATGCTCAAACCATCGGATGGGATTCTCGGACGCAATACCCGCAGTATCCGGGACAGTTGCGGCTCGTGGTCTACACCCATTTGGCGGCGGGGGCCAACATGGTGGAGTACTGGCATTGGCACTCGCTCCATTATGGGCAGGAAACCTATTGGAAGGGCGTGCTCTCGCACGATTTGGAGCCGAACCGCACTTATGCGGAAGTGTCACGAGTAGCGGGCGAACTCAGAAAGCTTGGACCTCAACTCGTGAATTTGAGAAAAGACAACAAGGTCGCCATTCTGTTCAGCGCTGACTCAGCCAATGCGCTGGGCTACATGCCTTTTAGCGACCACGTCAACTATATGACTGTTCTGCGGCAGATGTACCGCGCGCTATACGATCTGAATATCGAGCCAGACTTTGTACAGGCTGGCGACGCGCGGCTTTCTCAATACAAAGTGCTGCTGGTTCCGCCTCTTTATAGCGCGCCCGATGAGGTATTGCAGCTACTTTCGGATTACGTCAAGAGCGGCGGTCACGTCGTGATGGCTTTCAAGAGCGGGTTCACGAACCAGTATTCCAGTGTGAGAGACGTTATGGCCCCGGGGCCTCTCCGCGCGGCTACCGGCTTCCACTACCAGGAATTTACCAACCTCGCGCAACCCGTGCGGCTTACGCCCGATCCATATACAGTTGGTGGACAAAACAAGGGTGCCGTATGGGAAGAGTTCCTGATACCCGACACTGCCGAAATTGTTAGTTCTTTTGACGATCCTTACTGGCATTTCCCGGCGATTACACGGAACAAGTTCGGCCAGGGCTCCTTGACCTACGAAAGCACTGTCCTGACGGACATTTTGCAGCGCGAAGTCATTCGGAGTGTTCTCAAGAATGCCAACTTGACAGGCCCCGATCAAAACCTTTCGACAGCAGTGAAGGTTCGACATGGCCGCAACGCGCAAGGGAAGTTGCAGCATTACTACCTGAATTTCTCTGGCCAAGAGCAGTCCCTCACGTATCCATATGGCGATGGATCCGATCTCTTGACCAACACGTCTGTCCGGCGAGGGCAAGATCTGACGCTGGGGCCGTGGGACCTGGCGATTGTCGCCGAACGATGATGGTCATTCGAAGGTCTTCGCTAAGCTCCGAGCAGCCTAGCGAAGCGGCTAATTGTTGCGACAACAAAGGGCGATCATGCACCTAACCTCACGCAGAGCACGGCCCTTAAGGTTGTTCGCGGGGGCCCTCTCAGGACTCTTGTGTACGATTGCCCAAGTTTGCTTGTGGGCGCAGACGACTCCTGGGACCAAAATGCCGGGCGGGATGGATGTATGGCAAGTCCCCACCAGCCAGAACTTGATGCCTCATTTCGAAGAGGTAAACGGGCGAAGGATCCTGTACGTGGATGGTAGGCCCTTCACCGTGCTTGCCGTCGAGATCCCCTGGTGGGATCTCATCTATGGAAGATATGAGGAAACGGAAACTGCTTACGACCACCTCTATCCGGCCGCGGAGAAGGTGGGCCTGAATGCCTTGAAAGTCCCCATGAAGTGGTCGATGGTGGAGCCGAAAAGAGGGGTATATGACTTTTCTTATCTCGATCACGTCAAGCGCCTGGCGGAACAGCACCATCTGAAACTGATTTTGAACTGGTTCGCCCACTATGCCAGCGGCGACGGGACGATCTATCTGAATCTCACCGGTGAAATGTTTGCGCCAATGTACATCGTCAGCGACGAGAAAACCTACCCGCGCGCTGTGGATGCTGACGGCATCGCCCACCACAACGCGGCCTCGTACGCCTATGAACCGATCATCGACCGCGAAATCGCCGCATTCCGCGCTTTCCTCCAGCATATCAAGAACGTGGACTCCCAAACTCACACCATCCTGATGATCCAGGTGGAGAATGAAATTGCCACGTTTGGAGTCGACAGGCACAACCCCAAGCGGTGGCGCGATCATTCGCCCGCCGCCAACAAACGGTTCGCTGAAAATGGGTTTACTGACGACTTGAAGTTCAGCGCATGGGATCTGAGTTACAACTGGATTCGTCGCATTGTCGATGCCGGCGCCGCAGTGTATCCCATTCCGTTTTTTCTTAATTTTGTAGGGGGTCAGGTTACCGATTGGATGGTCGGAGGGGCTCCTGGAGAGGACGTGGAAACCTATTTAAAGAACTGTCCGAATATTTCGTTCATCGGCATCAACTCCTATCTCTGCGCAGAGTGGCGGCCCGACAATAGTTGTGCGCGGCCCTCGCAAGCATCCATTGATGAACTGCGGGCGCCGCTCATGCGATACCGAGTGGGTCGAAACCTGCCATCGATCACCGAAACCAACAGCGGCGCGAACTCCATCGCTTCGCGCCTCGCTTACGTCGCGGCTGGTGAATTCGGCGCGCCTATCTTTTCGCCCTGGGCTTTGACCGTTTCGTACCCCGAGCCCTACGCCCCCTACGTCTTGCCTGATGGTTCCCTGGCGAACGGGGCATTTCTGCTGCGCGACGCTTATTCCTCTTTGTCCAAGGCTCTACCCCAGATCTCGTATTACGCTGCGTCCGATAAGTTGAAGGTGTTCATGGCTCGCCTGTCGAGCCAAAAGTTTTCACAGACCGAGGATGTTAACGGATTCAAAGTAACCGTCACGGGCGAAGCAGATGGTCAAGTCATTGCTCTTCATCCGTCTGATCATGAGTTCTTGCTCGTGGGTTACCGTGCCAGTGTCTCCCTTAACGACCCGGGATTTCGCTGGCCAGCGATGAAAGCCGTCCACGTGGAGAAGGGCTACTGGTCCGGGGAGCGTTGGGTCAAAGACGGTGAACCCGCTTACGGTATCAATCAGAGTGACTTGACCCTGAGCGTGGATCTCGACGTTCCGCAAGTTGTCCGGGTGTCTTGGTAAGATGGTTACGCATGAAAAGTAATCTTACGCGGTCTTACTTTCGATTCTGCAAATCTACATAGACCATTGAGTCTAAAAGGTTAAATTGGAGGGGGAGTGAGCCGTGCAACCCTGTGCTCCCCTTAATAGGTCGCTGGAGAAATGAAGAATTTCTGAGGGGCATTAAGGAGGCACTAAGAATTCCTTCCCTTTCCTTTCAATACCTTAGAAGGCCGAGCTGCACCGCAAGACTCATTTGTTTCCATATCGCTGGCGGATTTCGAATCCCATCGGCTCCACCAACTTTGATTTACGTCACCATCCTGTGACAAAAAGCCGACTCGCAGCCTTCTCCCCGCACTTCTGATACTTGTTGTAAGCCTGCGCAGCGCGCTGCCGTATCGCTTGGTCACTTTCCCCAGCTATCCATCCGTCGAGAGCTGCTTTGAGTGTGTAAGCCTCGGGAGCCATTAGCCCAGTGGTCCAAAGTAAGGGTTCGGCCCCGGTCTGCCGGATGTAAGGAGCGAAGAAGGTTTTGCTAGCACACGCTAGGACAATAGTGCGACGTGGTTTCGCTCCCTTGGCCCCGGTAATCGGCGGAATCTGGAAATCCATGAAGGCGTCGTGCCCGACGTAGACGATAAGGTTCGCCTCGCCACCAATGGAGATGGATGTTTTGGTTGAGTTCACGCCCACCGAAACCTCTTCTTTGTTGCCTCCGGCGGCAGCAGAAAGAAAATCGCTCACTGCCAATTTGATTTGGCTTCCTTCATAGGCATCCGCAATGAAGAAGACATTCCCTTGGCGATTTTTGAAAATGCAGCGTTCGAGAATCGCATCTTTCGACGGGCGGCCAGACCAAATGAGTTCCCATTCCTTGCTGGCCCGGAAAAACGATTTGACCCCGTAAGCTGCGCCCCAGTAGAGATTGCGCTGAGGATCGCTGCCATTGCCTAGAGCAGCCGGCACTGGAATGATGCCTTGGTGCTGATTGTCGGCAAGAGCGACAAAAACACGGACGACCCTGGGTGAGGCTTTCGACGTCGGGCAAAATCCAGAAAGAATGAGGCTCAGAAACGCCAGGGCCATCATGTGGAGTGCAATTCGTCTCATTACCTGTCCATTTCAGCTCGTTGGGGTATTACCCCTTGAATTGAGTTGTTTGAGGAAAACGTTCGTTTAGAATACGTGGCCTATGGCAAAGCTTACTTTTCTTGGCGCAGCAGGTTGCGTAACCGGCTCGAAATATCTGGTGGAAGCGGCGGGCAAGCGATTGCTCGTGGATTGCGGTCTGTTCCAAGGCACCAACGAGCTGAAAGACCGCAACTGGAAACCTCTGCCGGTCGATCCCAAACAGATCGACTTCGCCGTGCTCACGCACGCACACCTCGACCACACGGGCTGGCTGCCCGTCCTGGTGAAAGACGGCTATCGCGGCCCCATTTTTGCAAATCCCGCGACCATCGAGCTGACAGAGATTCTGCTCAAAGACTCGGCGCACCTGCAGGAAGAAGAAACCGAACACGCCAAGTTTAAGAAATACAGCCGTCATGCCGAGCCGCGGTCGCTCTATACCCCCGAGGACGTTGATCCCGTCCTGAAACAATTGAAAACCATGCCGCGAAGCGGGGGCTTTGACATCAGTCCCCAGTTTCATGTCGTGTCCTTTGACGCGGGGCACATTCTCGGTTCTTCCAGCCTGGAGCTGACCATCACCGAGGGTGGCAAGAAAATTGTCGTAGTTTTCTCCGGGGATATCGGGCGTTACGGCCAGGTGATTTTGAAGGATCCGACGACGCCCACATCGAACGCGGACGTTCTGATCTGCGAATCCACCTATGGCGACCGGGAACACGAGGAAGGCGACCCCGCGGAATTGCTGGCGCAAATCGTGAACCGCGTGGTCAAGCGCGGCGGGTCCATCGTGATTCCGGCGTTCGCCATCGGGCGGACGCAAACATTCATGTACTACCTGCACCAACTGGAAGACCAGCAACGCATTCTGCACCTGCCGGTCTATGTGGATAGCCCGATGGCGCTCAGCGCGACGGACCTCTACATCAAGCACAAGGAGGACCACGACCTGGAATTCGTGCGGGAGGAAGGCAGCGATGGCAAAGGCGATCCCCTGAACGTGCATGAATTCCACTTGACTCGGTCGCCGGAAGAATCCAAGGCCATCAACAATGTGAAGACGCCCTGCATCATCATTTCCGCCAGCGGGATGGTGAGCGGGGGGCGCGTGCTGCACCACATGGTGCAGAGGCTGCCGGACGCCCGAAATGCGGTCATCCTAGCAGGATTCCAGGCGGAGGGAACACGCGGCCGCGCTCTCCAAGAAGGAGCAAAAACGCTGAATCTCTTCGGTCAGGCCGTGCCGGTTTGCGCGGAAATCGTGGAAATGGGCCAATTCTCCGCCCATGCAGGCAAGAGCGAACTGCTCCGCTGGCTGACTGCCCTCCCGGCCCCTCCGAAGCAGACCTATCTAACCCACGGCGAGCCGGAAGCGGCACAAGCGCTGCAGGCGGCGATCCAGGAAAGATTCAAGTGGAAGGCAGCCGTGGCGCGCTACCTCGATACGGTCCCGCTCGATGGGTAGGACCGGAAAGCCAAAGAAGGTATTTTGCAAGATACAGGAAACTATTTGGAGGCTGGAATCGTCTATACAAGTAAGACCACTCGCGGGGTAGGAGGCTAACCACCACAGGGCAACCGACCGTCAGTCTCCTACCCCTAAAAAGCCCTGAACCTCCTGAAAGCGCACAGTTTACATAGAATTTAGCTAGTTCTTGTCCGTTCAGAGGTTTTGAACGTTAGCTTCCATGTGCCGTTAACGGACACTTGGCACCTACGGATTCACCTCGCGGCAGTCGCCGCGTCCTTCGCAGGAGTTTCGCGCGACATCGAGGGAATTTCCACCAGTTCCAAGCCGGCGACAAACATCGGAAGGGGCGCGCCCCGGCCCCAGCGGTTGACGTCCCAGCGCGCTCGTATGCACTTGATTTCAGGCCGAAGCGACAGGTCCAGCACTAGCTTGGTTTTGCCGCGATAGAACTGCTGCGGAAGCTTGAGGAGCGGCTTCTTGGTCCAGGTTTCGCTGTCGGTGGACCCATAGATCGAAACATCGAGCGATTCCTGTTCAATCTGTTCCGTCACCATGAGAAGGCAGAGGAACGTGCGCGTCGCACTTGTGGAGATGTCAAACGCAGCGCCGTCGCCATTGGCTTCCATCTTGGTATCGGGTGGAATGAGATTAAGTTTCATGAGTTGGGTCTACGCGGCGTGATTCTAGCACAGAGTATCCGCGCCAATGAGCCGCAATCCGTGGTTTGCAAGTGTTCGAGAGGGAAATCCACTACGCGTGCAGTTTGGTTAGCCTCTCCTCGGCGGCGGCAAGTGTTTCTTCCTTCTTGCAGAAGGTAAACCGGACCTGCGATGCGCCGTCGCGGGCATCATTGTAAAAGCTCGACCCTGGCACCACGGCAACGCCAATCTTTTCGACAAGGTACTTCGCGAACCGGACGTCTTTGGTGTCGGCCGGAAAGTGAGCAGGATCGGGATCCGCAAACCGCGAGATGTCGGTCATGACGTAATAGGCTCCGCGTGGCTTGAACACGGTAAATCCCGCGGCAGTGAGAATCTTCAGGATTCGCTCGCGCTTAGCCGTGTAAGAAGCCGCGAGCCTGTCGTAATAACTCTGCGCGAAGTGCAACGCAATGGAGCCAGCCTGCTGGAGCGGCGCGGCCGCGCCAACGGTCAAGAAATCATGAACTTTCCGAATGGGTTGCGTCGGCCCTGGCGGAGCCAGGACCCACCCTACGCGCCATCCCGTGACACTGTAGGTCTTCGAAAGACCATTGATGACAATCGTGTGGTCGCGCATCCCATCAATGGCGGCCATGGAGATGTGCTCAGCGCCGTCGTAGAGAATGTGCTCGTAGATTTCATCGGTGATGCAATAAGCGTTCCAGCGCACGCAAAGGTCGCGGATGAATTCGAGTTCAGAGCGCGTGAACACTTTGCCCGTGGGATTATTCGGCGTATTGAGAATGATGGCCTTGGTATGCGGGCCGAATGCAGCGGAGAGCTCCTTTTCGTCAAACGACCAATCGGGCGGGCGCAGCTTGACGAAGCGAGGTGTCGCGCCGCTCAGAATCGCGTCCGGACCATAATTCTCATAGAACGGCTCGAAGACGACAATTTCATCTCCGGGATTGATGATCGCCATCATGGCGGACATCATGGCTTCGGTGGATCCGCAGCAGACGGTGATCTCACGCTCCGGGTCGTACCGGACGCCCTGGGTGCGCGCGAACTTTTCAACGACGGCGTCGCGCAGCGGCTTTGCGCCCCAGGTAATGGCGTACTGATTGATGTCATCCGCGATGGCTTTGCGCGCCGCTTCCTTGATTTCCTCCGGCGCAGCAAAATCGGGAAAGCCCTGAGACAAATTCACCGCCCCGTGCTTTATGGCCAGCCGGGTCATTTCGCGGATGACGGACTCCGTGAATTGTTCCGCCTTGGCGGAAAGCATGCGGCGCGAGATTTGAGCCATGGTGGAATCGGGAGCCGTCATTGCACCTTCCCAAGTCGATGAAATGGCGCCTGCAAAGGCGCATTCTGAGTCCGCACGAAGAAAATCCGGCCGGTTGCTTATTTTTCTTCAGCGGGCGTGGCCGGCGAACGCTTGCAAAGCCACACTCGGCTGACCATAAATCATCCGGTAGAGCTGGGCGTTTCGCAAGACGATTTGCACGTAGTCGCGGGTTTCCGAGAAAGGGATGGATTCGACGAGTTCCGGGATCTCTTCATAATTGCGCTCGGTTTTCCAAGCAGAAATGCGGTCTTCGCCAGCGTTGTACGCTGCGGCGGCGGCCTCGAGTGATCCGAACTGTTGCACCAGGTTCGCGATGTACACCATGCCCAGTTCGATGTTGTAGTCTGGATCGAAGAGCTTGTTCTTTACATACCGGACTTTGATCTGCCTGGCGAGGAGCCTCCCTGTCTTTGGAAGCACTTGCATCAGGCCAATGGCATTGGCATGCGAGACCGCTTCTGGCTGGAATGTCGACTCCTGGCGAATCAGACCAGCGGCAAACATGGGATCGAAATTATTCTTGGCAGCCTCGCGCCGCAACGCCCCCTCGTAAGGCAGCGGAAATAGCGCCTTCCACGCAGCTACAGGAACTTCGTTGAATTTGCGGGCATCCGCATTTGGAATGACGGTCCGCGCGTAGGCCATGCCCACGCCAAAGTGTCCCTGGTCGAAGGCCGCTTGCGCCGCTTCCAACAGAAAACGCGGCGAAGGGCTGGCAAAGTACGCGTTTTTGAGTTCCTGTTCGGCGGAAGCGTCGAACGCAATCGCGCGAAGCGCCTGCGCGCGCGCCCAGCGGTCCGCGGCAGCGACCGGAATCGGCTCATCGAAGGGACGAAGCGCCGGCGCTGGCGGAATTTTTTCCAGAAGCTCCGCTGGATTTTCCTCGCCGGGACCTATTTTGGCAAGACGAGCCGCGGCCGCGTTGCCGAAATACGTCTGCGGGAAACGATCGACTGCTTTATTGTAAAAGCTTCGGGCATGCGCGAGATTTCCTGCGCGTTCCGAGTTCCGGCCAAGCCAGTAGAGCGCGTCCACGGCATTGGCAGAAGTGGGATACTTCAATAGAAAATTCGTCAGGCGGTCGTCGGCATCCGGCTGATGATCCAGGTAGGCGACCCAAGCAATGCGCCATTCACAGTTGAAGGCGTTCCTGCCGTTTGGGAAAGAGTCGAGGACAAGCTGGTAGGCAATGGCAGCTTTCTCGCGTTCCAATTCCACCCAATGGTAGTTCCCCGCAGCCATCAAGCCTTCTTCATTCCATTTGCTGACGGGGTATGTTTGCGCAAGGGAGTTCAGCGCCGCGAACATTTCCGACTCTTTTTTCGCGGAGCGGTATGCCTGTGACAAGGCGTACAACCGTTCGGCGTCAACATCCAGGTCGGGAGTCTTAAGCGACGCGATTAGTGAGGGAGAACCTTTCAACTGCACACGGCATTGTGCCACGCGAAGCTGCGCGCGCTGCCGCGCCGGATTCTCCGGATCCTTAAGCATGGTGAGCAGCTTTTCAAATTCTACCCGCGCTTCCTTCCACTTATGCGCGTCGTAAAATGCCTGCGCTCGTTGCTCCTGCATTTCCGCGCCCGGATAAGAATATTCCTTCCCGAGGGCGTGCATCACTTGCGTCATCGCGACGCCGGCAGGTTTGGCTTCATCGGACAAAGGATATTTGTAGAAGATCGTTTGATAATCCTTCGCGGCGCGCGGCAACTGATGAAGAGCCTGATAGGCCCCGCCGCGTTCGAGAAGAAGCGTGGTCTTCGATGTTGTGCCGGCGTAGGCATTGAGCGCATCCAGGGCCTCCTGCCCGTGCCTCTGTTGCACGGCGGTGGGGGCGAAAGATTCCAGGGCTTGCTCTCGCAAAGTGCTGTTGGGATAGTCGTGCTGGAGGGTTTGAAGAACTTTATAGGCATCCGGATTGCGCCCCAGGTTGCGCTGCGCCTGCGCCGTCCAGTACAACGCGTATTCGCGGAGAAGCGTGTCGTTCTGCGCCTTGAGCAGCCAGCCAAGGGCTTGCGCATGGCGGTTCTTGGAAAAGTCCTCGTACCCGAGTGCAAGCGCGGCGCGCGCGCCCCACACGTTGGTGGTGTTCTTTACGGCGAAGGCGGAGAGCTTCTGGTACGCCCCCGGCGTACCGTTATGCGTCTCGCGGGCGAGTTCGGACAACTCTTTTTGCGCCGCATCATCTTCCGGAGTTTCCACGGCTACTTGCGGCGCTGCGGTTTCCGGTTTGCAACCGGTGCGGCAGGGTGGTGCGGCGGGCTTTTTCGATTTGTGTTTGTGCTGTGAAGGCTGAGCGAAAAGATCAAACGAGCTGCCCACCGACAGAAGGAATGCAAGCGTCAAAGCAATCAGCGAACGAGACATGGAAACACACAATCGTACGCCATTCTCTGTCCTGACACATCGACAGCGCGAGCTCCCGCCATTAATGATGGCGCGCGGGCGTGGCGTAGGGATACTCGCCCAGGGCGTGCGGGTCGCCATCGGCGAGAATCTCCACCATCCAGCGATAAAAATAATCAACTGGGTGGTCCATGATCGGTTTGAAGCGGCGGTCGTATTCTCGATGAGCTTTTTCAATGTCGTCTTTCAATCGGATGCAGAGATCTTTATTTTGGCGGCCTAAGCGCACCTGTTCCGGCCGGAGCATTTTGATGTCCTGCATCGAAACTTTGGCTACGCGGTTCGCGCGGCGGTGCAATTCTTGTTCTTCCGGAGAGAGCCGGTTGACGTCGAATTCTTCTCCGAATTCCTGTTCGGCCCCGACGGGCAGAGGAGCGGTTTCCGATAGCTCGAGTGCCTCTCCCTCATCCGGTATCTCATACCGTGCGGAAGGTTCTTCAACAACGGGCGCCCTCGGAACTTTTGAGGCCATGGGCGTGGGCAAAGACGGCGCCGGGCGCTGTGGGGCGGCAGGCGGTTCTTGCGCTGCTCTGCCGACCAAATCCGTGATCTGCGCTTCCAGCGGTGAACGCGGACCCGTCTGGAGCGACATGGCCACGAATCTCGATAAAACTTCCAGGGCCCCCAACAGAGAAGCCGCCGAGGTTTGCGCACGAAGCAGCGGCGGGAGCGCGTTGGTGGGTCTGTTGCTGGCGCAAGCCGACACAATGTCGCCGACCGCATGATGCAGCTCTTCGGAAGTGCGCTGAAGGCGCTCTAGGTTATCGCGAAGAGCGCGCGCAATGGCTTGTTCCACGGCGTTGGGTTCTTGTGCCATACCGGTTTCGGCGATGTTTCGTCCGCAATCCCCCGTCTTTGCATTCTGTTAGGTAGGTGCTTTCCAGTCAACGGCCTAACCGTACCGCTGTGCCCAATTGTTGCTTATCGTTGACGGTGAACTGACAACAGGGCCGGCGTCCAAGTCACCGAATGGCGCCGGAGCAGCCTCTATCAGAGGTGGTATAATAGCTCAAGGGGGCGACACGGTTTCGACGGAAGCTGTCGCGGCCCGAAGGCATGCCGGGACCCACCTGCCCGTAACTTGGTGGAAACTAGAACTGCCAACCACAACTTGGCACTTGCTGCTTAATTAATTAAGCGCACGCTTCCCCGGGCTTTGCTCACGGGCCCGGCAAGAGGCGTCACACAGTGAGCTGGCCCGAGCCTTTCGGTCCGTAAGGTTCGGGCGAGATTCATCGGACTAGCCGGCTACGTTTCTTGCTCATTCTGACCGCGGCTGGCGAACGCGCGGAAGGCCCTCGCGGGCCAGGCCGCACACCGAATCGAGATAAGCATGTAGGCTTCGTGTCGCAGCGCTTTTCGGACGGGGGTTCGACTCCCCCCGCCTCCACCAAACCTGTAAAGCGTAATCTAGGCGCGTGTATCAAGTAGCCTTGTTCGGCAAATTCAACCGCCGAACCTGGCCGCGGCGCGGGCTTTGGCTCGCGCGGCTGCCTCTTCGCGATTGTGCGGTGGTGCGCTGCTTTCCAGGGAATGAATCAAGCGAGCAGAAATTCCAGCGATTTCATCGATGGCAGCGTGGAATACAGCTTCGTTTGCTTTCGACGGTTTGTGGAAGCCGCTGATTTTTCTCACGAACTGGAGCGAAGCCGCGCGAATCTCCTCGTCGGTGACCGCCGGATCAAAGTTGAAAAGTGTCTTGATATTCCTGCACATTTCTCTGACCTCAACTGGATTCTGATTCGACTCCTTGTACGCTCATCGCAATGGTGGTTCGCTCTCATGTCCTACTAGCGGATTTTGCCGTCTTGGAAGAAGCGAGGCGCTGGCGGGCATAGTTGCACCAGGGGCTCGCGGGGTCCAGTCTGACGTACGCTTCCCAATGCTTGCGCGCTTCGTTATACGCGCCAAGCTTTTCGCAAACAAAAGCCAGGTTGTAGTGCGCGTCGGGATAGCTTGGATCAAGCCTGACCGCGTGGCGCAGGTGCAGGCGCGCCGCTTCCAGTCTGCCGACTTCCTCCAGGACGCTTCCCAGATTGAAGTGCGCCAGAGCGTTTTCGGGATCCACTTGCAACGCGCGCCCAAAGTATTCGGCTGCCTTTTTCAGATTTCCTTCTTCGTAGCAGAGCGTTCCGCAATTCAGCAGCGCGTCGAGTTTTTCGGGATCGATGCACAGCGCACGATCGTAGGCATCAATTGCCTCGGCTCTTGTCTCTTCTCCCGCTTCGTACTCGAGCGCGGTGGCGAGCCATTCGTCGGCGTTGGGTCCTGGCCTGGCCATGACGCGCACTCTTTCGTGCAATTCGCTGGTTTCGAAATTCAGGGCGAATTGACCCGAGAGCGGTTCCAGGCGTGCGCCACCGCGTTCCACGAGGATATCTTTTCCATCGGAAAAGACGCGAAGCTCGGCCAGCGGCGCTTGCACCTGAGAAAGCTTTTCGCGAAGCGCGGCAAGAGCACGGCGCAGCCGGCTGGCTGGCACTCCTTCTTCGACCAACTGCTTTACGGTGCGCAGGCCAATGAGATCGCGGAAGTCGTAGAAGCGGTTTCCTTGCTCTTTTCGGGGTGAAACAAGGCGCAACCGGTCCCAGTAATCCAACTGCTTCCCGGTCAGACCCAGAATCCGCTGGACCTCGTCCGGGTTGAATCTTTCCGTCGCGCCCATCAAGAATTAACCAGCTACCTTCTTTCCTGCTTTCTTTTGCACGGCCGGAACCGGCTGCAGAGCTCGCGCCGGAGGCTTCTTCCCCACGGGGGCCGAAGACGACGCTGCCGGGGCTTGCTTTTCCGCAAGGCTCTTTTTGAGAGCCTCCATCAAGTCGATGACCGGAGCCAGGTGCGGGTGAGCAACTTCGGTGACTTCCTGGCCCTTGAGCTTGGCGGCAATCATGGCGCGCACGTTGTCCTGATACTCGTCGCGATACTTCTGCGGCTCGAAGGGAGCGGCGAGGCTTTCGATCAGTTGTTGCGCGAGCTTCTTTTCCTGATCTTTCAGCTCGACCTTGCCGACGGGAGCGGATTCCGCCGCGCGAATTTCAGCGGAATAGAACATGGTGTGCAGGGTCATGCCCTTGGAGCCGGGCCGAATCACCACGATATGTTCGCGCTGGTGCATGGTGAGCTTGGCGATGGCTCCGTAGCCGGACTCTTCCATGGCGTTCATGAGCAATTGATAAGCCTTCACGCCGGCGTCCTCCGGCGTGACGTAGTAGGAGGCGTCGAAATAGAGCGGATCCGTTTCATTGAGCTTCACAAACTCCAGAATTTCCATGACCCTGGCGGAGGACGGCTCGATCTT
>QHYN01000182.1 GCA_003224145.1 Acidobacteriota bacterium | reverse complement strand
CCCGTCTCCGTCATCTTTGAAAATCTGAAAGCGGGCGCCAACATTGACGAGATTATGGAATGCTTCGAAGGTCTGGACCGTGAACAAGTCGAAGCCGTCATCGAATTTGCCGCCCGCAGCCTCGAAGCTCCCGTTCCCCGTTAGATGCTGCGCGCCAAGACTGGAGAAGTAAGTGAGCGAGATCAATGCTGCCGACCTTCCGCGCCTCAGTTGGATGCGTGTGATCGCTGGCGGAGCGCTTTGGGCGGTGGTTTACAACCTTGTCTGGGGCGTGGCTTGGTTCGTTTTCATGCGCAGGGAATGGCGCGATGCATTTGCCGCCATCAACCGTCCGTTGCTTTTTACTGCGGACATCTGGATTTTCTGGATGGCGCTGACCTTGCCCATCGGTGTGGCCATCGTGGCGTACGCTGCGAACCCTGCGCGCTCCGTCTCTGCCCCCCAAGCTACCGTCTACGCCGGGATGACATTGTGGCTGGTCATGACAGTGGGAATGGCAACCTGGTCCTGGCAGAGTTCGCTCCCGATTCGCATAATCGCGCTGGACTCTATTGTGAACCTCGTCGCCATGATGGTCCCGGCGTTGTTCGCCCGGCTAAGTCCTGGTTGGTCAGATAACCGGACAAGTTCCGGGGGTCATTGACAGTCAACTCTTCACCTGCAAGGATGAAGCGCCTCAAGGGGATCTTTATGAATGCCGAGTTGAAGCGGCGCGTTGTCCATGCCTTGGGGAAGTACGTCCTCAACGTTCCTGACAAGTTGCTGTTTGCCGCCGGCCTGGCAATGCCGGGCCGCGCTCTCCTTGAGACTATAGGTCGCAAGACGGGCAGGCCGCGACGCACACCGGTGGGCGACGGGCTTGTAGACAACCAGTTCTGGATCGTCGCTGAACACGGGATGCAAGCTGACTATGTTCGCAATCTCGCGAAGAACCCAAGAGTCCGATTGAAGCTGCGCCACGGAATCCTGGCCCGCTGGCACAGCGGTACGGCGAACGTGCTCCCCCACGATGATCCTCGCGAGCGGCAGCGCTGGCTTGCCCAAAAGTTGCCTGCAAGCCGGACGAACGCGGCCATCGTCCGGCTGCTGGGTACGGAGCTGCTGACCGTACGGATTGACCTGGACGCATAGCGGACTCACGTAGCTAGTGCCGGTCGACAGCACCGTCTTGGAACCAGCCGATGGTTTCACACAGTTGGGACTTTTCCGATTACCGCGTTAATCAGGTACTGACAGCTGGAATCGCGTGGGGTATATGATTCTAGTCATGTTCTGCCCCGAATGCCGAGCCGAATACCGTCCTGGATTTACCCGCTGCTCTGACTGCGACGTAGATTTGGTTCACGAAATTCCTGAGCAGGATACCCGTGTGCGGAAGCGTGACTCGGCGACGATGTTTCCAACATTCAGAAACATGTACAGGGAAGGCGGCAGAACGGTTCAGTGGTGGACCTCGTACAGACACCAGACTGGCGGTTGGCCGTGGTTTTCAATCGTCATCCATTTCATGAATTGGGTTGTAATTCTGATTGGGGGAGGATTTCTCATCTGGTGGACCGTCGAACACCATTTGTCGCGTTGGCAATTCTTTGGAATTCTTCTGCTCGTGTCGCTTCCGTACACCATTCTCGAGAACTGGGCAAAGAGGAAAGTGAAACTGGGTTATCTGCGAAACAGCAAAAAGCGTCTGGCAGAATCGCCACGATGAACAGGGTGCTATCCCTGCTTGCTGATACTGGTACCCACTTTTCCGATAAGCGCGTTAATGCGCGGGTTTCAATTTGTCTGCGCTTTCTTGCCTACAGCTTCCGCATAATCCGGGTTAGTGGGTTCCAGCTCATATGCCCGCTGGTACGCCGACGTAGCCGCCTGCTGATCGTTCACACGCTGATATGCGATGCCAAGATCGAACCAAAAAGCAGCAACCTTCGGCTTGTACTTTACGGCGTCACGAAACCACCGGACCGCTTCTTGATTCTTGTTCACAATTAGGGCGTCATATCCCCATTTCCCCTCTTCATATCCTCCTTGGCTCGAAAAGTTAACCAGCGGCCGCGCAAAAGTCGCTCCGCAGAGTCCGAACAAAATCAGTGTGGCGATACCGGCGCCTACCAGCACTCGCCGTTTCGGAATGACAATGGCATACCCCAGCAGGACACCAAGCAGAGCGCCGGAAGCGTGGGCGACGTTTGCAACGCTAAACACGTGCGTGAGAGTCGTGAAAATACAAACCAAAAACCAACCAACGAACAGGCTCACCGTCCTCCCGTCCAGAGAGTCTTTGAATCGCTCGTCGTGGTGAGAAAGGACGTACAGCAGTCCGAAGAGACCATATCCGACCCCAGACAATCCGACCCCTCCCGCCGCAAGAGCAAAATCCAACGCACTCGAACCCACTGCGAAGAAGAAGATCAACAACGTCGTCCGCAGATGGCCATAGACACGTTCGACGGTTGTTCCGAGTACCCAGAGCCAGTACAGATTAAAGGCCAAGTGAATGATGTCCAAATGCGGCAGAACGCTGGTCACTAAGCGCCATAGTTGCCCACGACGAATCTCGGCATTCTCAAATAGGGGTGAAACATCCCTGCCCGTCCACCAAGCCACCGTCACGACAACTGCAAGGACGGCGATGGCTGAGATCGCAGGATATTGGGGGATTTCCTTCCACTTGGGGACTCTCGGCATTTCCGGTCCGTCTCTCCAAGAAATACTAAGGCAAGCGGGGCGCTGTCGGCTAAATCAGTTCTACAGGTGCGACGACTAAGTAACAAAATGCTGCAAGGTTGCGGAGGAACAGGTGAATTTTCTCGTTAGGTCCTGATTAGTCGCCATACCGGAAAAGTTGGTACTAGGCCCTATATGCCTCTTGACTAACGGCCCTGTGCTCTAGTCTTGTCCACCACCACGGCGCCGGCTTTCATGACCCAGCGCACATTGTTGATGGCTACGTTGATATCCGCCAGCGGGTCGCCTTCGACGGCGACTAAGTCGGCAAAATAGCCCGGCGCGACTGCGCCGAGCTCTTTTTCTTTGCCCAATAATTCCGCGGCATTGGTGGTGGCGGTGCGCAAGGCCTGCTCTGGGGTCATCCCCGCTTTGACGAACCAACCGAGCTCGCGCGTGTTCTGGCCGAACATGGTGTAAATCGCGTCCGAGCCCATGGCGAATTTCACGCCCGCCTTGTGCGCCTTGCGCGCCGTCTCCAGATTGCGCTCAATGAACGCCTTGGTCTTCTCCTGAAAACCGTTCGCATAGCCAATCTTCTGCCAGTTATCCAGGTAATAGCGGTTGTGATCGATCGTGGGGACGTAAAACGTGCCGCGCTTCGCCATCTCCGCAATCGTGGCGTCGTCCATGTCCGTGGCATGCTCCAACGAATCCGTTCCTGCGCGCACCGCGTCCCGCGCGCCGTCCGGGCCATAGGAATGAATCGCAACCTTCTTCCCGAACTGGTGCGCGATATCGACTGCCGCCTTAATCTCCTCGTAGTTGTAGGTTTGGAAGCCGGTGACATCGTCGTCCGTTCCCGTCGAAGCAAACATTTTGATCACGTCCGCGCCAGCGGCAATTTCCTGGCGTACCGTCTTCAAGACTTCAGGCACTCCATCAGCGACTCCGCCCGCGAGAGGCGTGCCACCCGGCTTGAAGGCGGTTGCGGTAATGTTCAGTCCGTACGTGGCCACGAACATCCGCGGGCCAATCATTTCGCCGTGATTGATCAAATCGCGCATGGCGATATCCATGTACTGGTCCGCGCCTAAATCCCGGACGGTCGTGACGCCGGCTTCGAGCGTGCGCAGGGCCCCCTTGCGAGCCATAAAAACGGCATAGCCTGGGTTCACGTTGACGGTTTGCTTCAGCATGGGAACGCCCAGCGTTTCGTCCGTGTAGATGGTCATGTGCGTGTGAACGTCGATGAGTCCTGGCAGCCCGGTGTATTTGGAGAGATCGATGGTCTCCGCCCCGGCAGGAATGGCAGCCGCGTCGGTCGTTACATTCTTGATTCGGTCACCGTCGATGAGCACGATGGCGTTCGTCCACACCTTGCCCTTGGCATCCCAGAGCTTCCCAAACCGCACGGCCTTGACCGCCTTTGCTTTCGATTTGTCTTGTGCGGAAACCGCCACGACGAATATCGAAACTAGAGCTATGGCAGGGACCAATCGGATCCATTTCATGGCGCACACCCCTTTGCTCGCGCGCACTTCTCAAATGCGGCGTTCGTTTTCTAATTTACTTGCGGGAGGATTGCAATTGCAAAGAACCGGTCATTAATTCTGATGGTGGGCGGATTGCGCCGAAGGTGGCGTCAATTTGGACGTGCTAGCAGATGCGCGCGGGGGCGCCAAGCCCGTGGTCTGCGAACCAAGGCCTAATTGTTGAAGCGTTTTGGCATCGAGCTTTCCCGTGGGATTCAAGCCGTGAGACTCCTGAAACTTTCTCATCGCTTCCACTGTGGAATCGTCCCACTTCCCGTTGGGTTTCCCTGCGTAGGAGCCGTCCTTTGCGAGGGCCTGCTGGATTTCGGAGATGCGATCGGTAGTCGGGGCCTTTTGGCCTCGCTCACGCCGCCCGGATCTTCTTGTCGATCGCCTTCCGTGCGCCGCACCGCCAGTCTTGGAC
>QHYN01000092.1 GCA_003224145.1 Acidobacteriota bacterium | reverse complement strand
CAGTTTACGTTCCATAGTTGGCAGGCCGAGTTGGACTGCCAGGCGGCTTCTGAGAGAGAAGCCGACTCGCAGACACGCCTTGCACCGTAGTAGGTACAGAGGCTGATGATACGTTGGAGCAGGATGCCCAACTGGTCCAGCAATGCCTCCAGGGCGACGGGTCGGCCTGGGAGGAACTTGTGCGTCGCCACACGCGTCGCATTTTTAACATCTGCTACCGGTTCACGGGCAATCGCACTGAAGCCGAGGACCTGTCGCAAGATGTCTTCCTCCGCGTTTACCGGACTCTGGGCACGTACCGATCCGCCCATGGCGGTTTCGCTACATGGATGACCAGTGTGACGCGCAATCTCTTGATTGACCATTACCGTAGAACCAAGAGGGACCGCGTCACCGATTCGCTGGACGACAAAATGCCACTGGTGGAAAACAAGGAATCTGTCGGGCGCCGACCCGATGAGCAGGCGCTTCTCAGTGAGCTGAGCGGGCAGGTGCAATCGGCACTCACTCGGCTGTCGCCGGAGCTTCGCGAAGCGGTCATCTTGCGCGACCTGCAGCAACTGGAGTACGGAGAGATTCAGCACGTCTTGGCGGTACCGGAAGGAACGGTGAAGTCACGCATCAATCGAGGGCGCATCGAATTGGCACGGATTTTGCAGCAAATGGGAGTCCGCCCGGCATGAACGAGTTTGCAATTTCGAGGCGAGCGCGGAGCATGGTATGACCTGGACTTGCGAACAAACCGAAGCACGCCTGAGCGATTACCTCGACGGACTGCTCCAACCCACCGAGCAAACCGCTTTCGACCTCCACGTGAACTCGTGTGCGCGCTGCACGCCGCTTGTTGCCAGCGTTTCTCATGTCCTTGGCACTTTGCACAAGCTCGAACAGCTCGAGCCTTCTCCCCGGCTCGTTGATTCGATCCTGACCATCACGCAAGGTCCGCAAACCTGGCGCAACGCCAAGCGCTGGCTGCGCAGCCTACAGTCGCCCCGCTTTGTTTATAGTGCCGTTTCGGTGGCCGCCACCCTCGTCGTATTGCTCACCGCCGCGGGCTTCAACTGGCGCAAGCCGAAGCTCGCGGACCTCGCTCCGGCCACGATCTATCGCAATGCGAACAGCCAGGTGCATCTCGTGTACGCTCGCAGCACCAAATTCGTCAGCGATCTGCGCGTCGTTTATGAGATTCAGTCGCGCATCAATGAAAACGACCAGAATCCCGCAATCCGAGAGCAAACCATTCCGCAGACCTCTCCCAAGAAGGACCCGGGCCGCACGGATAACAGCAATCCGTCTTCTCCGAAGCAGCAGAACCGCGCCAACGAGATCGGCAGAAACCTCGAGGTGCTGGCCTGCGAATTTCCGGTTCTGACTGGGTCGCTCGCCGAGAGGAGAATGCCATGACGTGTGCCGTCCATTCCGATGTGGACGCTGTCGGTTACTGCCGCAATTGCGGCAAGGCCATGTGCTCGACGTGCGTTCGCCCGGTGCGCGACGTTCTCTACTGCGAAGACTGCCTGGCGACCATCATGGGAATCCCGGGGGCCACTCCGGCTGCAACACGCAGCGGGCAAATTCCCGCATCCTCCCTGCCGCCCGCGCCGGCCGTGGGCCGATCCACCGGCAGCCCAGGTGTTGCTTTCGTCCTCGGCCTTTTTCCGGGACTTGGCGCCGTCTACAACGGCGAGTACAACAAGGCGCTGATTCACATCGTTGTGTTCGCTGCCATGATCGTGGGCCTGAGCAGCGATATCGGCGATAGCGCCGATGTCTTGCTCTCACTTTTGCTTGCTGGTTTTGTTCTTTACATGGCTTTCGATGCCATGCGCACCGCGAGGGCCAGGAATTTCGGCGAAGCGCCTGTTGACCCGCTGGAGTCCTGGAGCAAGAATCGCCCTGTAGGACCCATCATTTTGATCGCCCTCGGCGTGCTTTTTCTCTTGAACAATTTCAGTTGGTTTCCGTTTTACCGGATAGGAAGGCTTTGGCCGTTGGTTTTGATCGGCGTTGGCATCCTGATGTTCCGCAACCGGTTGAGCCGCCCGTGAGGAGCCACTTTTGGAGAGGATGAATTTCGATGAGTGATCGTATTCGTTGCACTTGCCGGCGCTGCACCATCCGCGGCCTCATGGGGCCGGCGATTATTATCACCGTCGGCGTCTTGTTTCTGCTCGATCAAATGCGTGGTGGCTACTTCTCCTTCAACAATACGTTTCCTATCATTCTCATCGTGATTGGCGCTATCCAACTGGCTTCTGCACTGTCTTCAACGGAAGGACACATCTACGGTTCAGTTCCCCCGGCCGCCCCTGGTGCCACACCACCTTCACAGAATTCATTTCCGGGCCAGGGACAGGGGCGCTAACTCTCCATGGCAAATTCACGCTCACGCGGCAGCTCGCTCTTTTCCGGCCTCGCCCTGCTGTTCGTGGGGATCCTTTTGTTGCTGCATAACTATCGGGGGTTCGGCATTGCCCATGTACTGGGTCACTGGTGGCCGCTCATCCTCATTTTCTGGGGCGCCATTAAACTCTATGAGCGCACCGCCGCCACACGTTCCTGCGAACCGGGTGCTGCGCGCATCAGCGGAAGCGAGATCGCTCTAGTTGTCGGCCTACTTTCACTCCTGGGCATTGTCGTAGCCGTTGACTACGGCAAGGAACATATTGGCGGGAATCTCGATGACTGGGGAATCGGTAACAGCATCTCTTTCGACCTCGAAGGCCCATCTCCGCTCACCGTTCCCCCGGACGCCCGCGTCACCATTCGCAACCCTCGCGGCGACATCACGGTGCGCCCTTCCGATGAACCGCAAATTCGCGTTTCCGGCAAGAAAAACGTTAAGGCTTGGAATGAGAAGGACGCCGAGCACATTGCCTCAGCCATCTCTGTCGAAGTCGTCAAGAACGGCGACGGCTATGAAGTTCGCCCGGTCAACGCCGGCGGCGGAGATTCACGCGTCAGCGTGGACATGGACATCGCCGTCCCGAAGAAAGCCGCAGTCACGGTTCGGGGCGAGAAGGGCGATGTCACCGTTTCGGATATGGCCAAGCCCGTCGTCGTTAACACTTCGAAGGGAGACATCGAAGTCCGCGACACCGCTGCGGACGTCACCATTGATATGCGCAAAGGGGACGTAAAAGTCTCCGACACCAAGGGCGACGTTAAAATCTCCGGCCGCGGCGGCGAAGTGAATGTCTCCGGCGCCACAGGTGGTCTTACCATCGACGGCGAATTCTACGGCCCCATCCGGGCCGACAAAATCGCCAAGGGCGTGCGCTTCATCTCCCAGCGCACGGATCTTACCCTGACCCAGCTCGCCGGCCACATGGAAACCAGCTCGGGAAACCTTGAAATCGCCGACGCTCCCGGCAATCTCACTCTGCGCACCAATTCCTACGACATCTCCATCGAAAACGCCGGCGGAAAAGTGAAAGTGGACAACCGCAACGGCAACGTCGAGGTGCGCTTCTCGTTTCCACCCAAGGAAGACATCGAGATTACCAATTCTTCTGCGCCCATTACTCTGAGTCTTCCCGAATCCTCGAGCTTCGACATCGTTGCCGATTGTCATTCCGGCGACATCGATTCCGAATTTTCAGCGGATGCTCTAAAGAAAACTTCCACGCACTCCGGGGACTCGCACTTGGAAGGCAAATACGGAAATGGCCGCGGCCCCAAGATCACGCTGAGAACCAGTTATGGCTCGATTTCGCTACACAGAACCAGTTCCGATATTCCCGCTCCAACTGCGCCGCCGCGCCCGCAAGCTCCCCCGAAAATCCCCAAGCCCGAAAAAAGCTGATCCCTTTAGCTGTTCCTGTGTTTCGCGGAATGGTTGCTCCCGACTTTTTTCTTGCTCCTCATCTCTCCGCCAACCGGTTCAGCTCCGAGAAAAAATTCGGAAACGACACCCCCGCGCAATCCGCGTCCCGAATCACCGTATTACCTTTCGCCGCCAGCCCCGCTACCGCAAACGCCATCGCGATTCGGTGATCTCCGCGTGGATCAATCTCCGCTCCGTGCAATTTCCCCGAGTGCCGTCCTTCCACTTTCAATCCATCCGGCCGCTCTTCCACCTTCGCGCCCATCCGCCGCAAATTCTCCGCCAACGCGGCAATCCGGTCGCTCTCCTTCACTCGCAGTTCCGCGGCGTCGCGGATCTCAATGCCTGCCTCCGTGTACGGCCCCAAGGCCGCCAGCATCGGCAACTCATCAATCACCAGCGGAATCTTCTCGCCCGCAATCAAACCACCCTTCAGCGATGCGCCTTTTACGGATAGATTTCCGACGATTTCCCCCTGCGTGCCCTTCAGCCCCAGCATGTGAACCGATGCGCCCATTTCGGCAAGCACATCCAGAATCGCGGTCCGCGTGGGATTCAGCCCCACGTTGTGAATCACCACATTCGAATCCGCAAAGAGCGAAGCCGCCGCGATGAAAAACACCGCTGAAGACAAATCTCCCGGCACATCCAGCGGCCTTGCGACCAGCTTCGCACTTCCATTCCCACTACCCAATCCGTGAACCCGGATCGTCCGCCCGTTTTTTTCGATTGCCGCGCCAAATTCTTCCAGCGCCAGCTCGGTGTGATCCCGCGTTCGCGCAGGCTCCATCACGGTGGTGACACCCTCCGCGAAGAGTCCCGCCAACAAAACCGCCGACTTCACTTGCGCGCTGGGCATCGGCATTTTGTAGTCGATGGCGCGCAGTTGGGTTCCGTGAATTTCCAGCGGCGCAAAATTATCTTCTCGTCCGCGGATGTCCGCGCCCATTTCCCGCAGCGGCGCGATCACACGCTTCATTGGCCGTTTTTGCAGCGATTCATCTCCGGTTAGCTTCGAGGCAAAATTCTGGCCTGCCAGGATTCCCGCGAGCAGCCGCATGGTCGTCCCGGAGTTCCCCGCATCCAGCGCCCTCCAACTGCTTTTCAATCCCCGCGTCCCATGCCCAGTCACGCGCACGGTGTCTTTATCAATCTTCACTTGCGCGCCGAGCGCGCTCAGGCATTTCAACGTGCTGTGACAATCGGCCGCCGCGGAAAAATGCCGCAGTTCGCTGGTGCCTTCCGCCAGCGCCGCCAGCATCGCATAGCGATGCGAAATCGACTTATCTCCCGGCACCTCCACGGCACCGGTCAGGTATTTCGCTGGCTGAATCGTCTCCTTTTTCACGACAGGATTTTAACACGCACTCCTCTTCCCCTCCGCGCTGGCTTGCTTTCTTCAAATTCAGCGCTCTCTCCTTTACTTCCTTTACTTCCTTTTCTCTACCTCATCTGCGTCCTGTACCCGTGGCCAGTTTTTCCTGCCGCACTGGCTGTACCTCCTTCTGAAACTTCGCGGCCTCGCGCAACGTAATATTCACTGAGGAGAATTTTAATGCCAGCCCGCAGACAATTCATTCAGTTCGCCGCCAAGACCGGCATCCTGCTCGGCGCGCTCTTTCTTGTGACCGTTCTGCTCGCCGCCGTGCCCGGTCACCGCGCGCCCGCAGCGCAACCTCAGGAATCGCAGCAATCTCCAGCTTCGCCTGCACCGCAGCCACAGAAGATGGATCCGAACATGCCCGGCATGGACATGGACGATGCCAAGGCCAACGAAGCCCACGCCGTGCATGATATGACCCCGGGTCATCACGATGCGCACAATCTGCACATGTACATGACTGCCCTGCGGCCGCAAACTCCCGAGGACGCCGCCCGCGCCGATGAAGTCATTACCCAGCTTCGCGCCGAAATCGAGAAGTACAAGGACTACCACGTCGCTCTGGACGACGGTTACAAGATTTTCCTTCCCCATCTTCCGCAGCCCGAATATCACTTCACGAATTACGTGAACGGCTTTCTCGAAGCGGTCACTTTCGATCCCTCACGTCCCACTTCCCTGCTCTACAAGAAGACTTCAACGGGCTTCAAACTGGTGGGCGCCATGTACACCATGCCGAAGCGCGCCAGCGAAGACCAATTGAACGCTCGTCTCCCCCTGAGCGTCGCCACTTGGCATCTGCACACCAACCTTTGCATGCCCCCGAGAGAGCAGAGGCGTACCGCGGACTGGACCAGATTCGGTTTGCGCGGCTCCATCGCTACGCAGGAAGCCTGTGACGCCGCAGGTGGCCGCTTCCATCCCGTCATCTTCGGCTGGATGGTCCACGTCTATCCTTACGAAGATTCCGTTGACAAAATCTTCGCTATGCACCACCACGATTAATTTTTTTTTCAAGTGAATGGAAAAAGCTTTGGCAACCGCTCGTGTGAGCGTTAAGCTCGGGTTGTTGGATTTTTTTGGCAGCCTGGCGTTGCCTGGCTCGCGAGAAGCTACTATTGAGCTTTGAGGAAAGACCGGACCCGGGCTTCCTCGGACATCGGGAGCGAATCGCCATGCCCCAGACAGGTGTACACGTTCACCTCGTGGCCTCCCAGCTTCGTCATGGGCACACCGGAAACTTGATCTCGATTCAAACAGAAGATGCCTTGCTGATTTTTCTCGAATTTAGGTGAGTGAACCCAGGCCACATCGTTGCGTTGTGGAAACCGCACGACGACTTTGTTCCCTTTGACTTTTCCGCCCTTGAGAACGGACTGGACCTCCACGACGGCTTCATGCCAGTCCGGATCGTGTTCGGTGACGCGATAGGCGGACTTAGGCACATTCCACCGATGAATGTCTGTGACGCGTCCGATCACGACGAAATCCGCGGAGTTCAGCCGGTCTCGCAGCTCTTGATCGCTGATTTGTTCTTGTCCTTGCCCGTGTGCTTTTTCGTCCGCGCCCGCGGCCTTGGTAGTCCCGCCAACGCCGGGCCCAATCTCATGCCCCAGCTCTTTGACCGCGACGCCCGAGCCAAAGATCCAGCCATCGGTATAAAAAGTGGCGTGCGTACCTTCCTGGAACACGGAGGGATCTTTCACCTCAACAGTAACGTCGTCGCCTTTTTTCAGCGAAACAGCGGAAGGCTTTTTCACAATGGAGTCGACGCGTACGACCAACGTTTGTGCCGATTTCGGGACATCGGCGAACGAAGTGGCACCAATCTTGCTGACCGTCCCTGAAAAAACGATGCTCGACTGTCTCGCGAGGGAGGCCTGGTTGGTCGGTGCTTGCGCCCGCGCACAGCCTGCCCAGCCGAAGAGGGCCACCCATTGAATTGCTCCCATGAGGCTTACAAAAAATGACGAAACCTTCATACGAACCTCCTTCCCCTGACCTGCCGCGCAGTCGCGCCTCACGGGATCACCGGAACGCTAAAATAGAATGGATCAATGGAGATCGCCACGGGGTTGCCTGACCCATCGTTGAGCGTTTTCGAGGTGAAGTCTGCCGCCCGCTGATACGTCACACCCTGCGGGAAATTCGCAAGGTCCGGCCTGTTGTTGGCGCAAAAGACGCCGCGGAACTCATTCCCCACCAGGAGCAAGTAATCGTAGTCTCCAAGATAGGGCAAGAACTGCTCTGCGGGCTCATTCGCCGGCACCGTTGCCAAAACAAAGTCCTGAGCCGTTGTGAAGGCGTCGTGCGATTGCACCAGATGCGTGACCCAGCGGCCGTTGCTCAATTGCTGGTAAAGAAATCCAACAACGCCATTATTGGCGACCGCCAGTGCAATGTTCGTCGCATTCCGGATCGTTGTATGAGGCAAGTCCGTCTTGGACCACGTCAGACCACGGTCGGTCGAGCGGCGCACATGCAGTGTGTAGATGTCTCCTTTGTTCCCGCGGTCTGCCCAACCTAGGTAGACGGTGGAACTCTTATTCGGATCCACAGCGATAGAAAGTGTCGAGCCAATGCGTTCCTGTCCCAATGTAGGAGCATTCGACCAGGGGATGGAAGTGTTCTTAACTACGATGCGGCCCGGCAACTTGTCGGACGGATCCTTCAGCGCCTGGAAGGGATTTGCGAGCATCGCCGCGGAATCGTCCCGCACAACCACGAGGTCACTGACCGCGGTTTTGCCGTCAAATTTCCGCCAGCCGAAAAAAGCGGCGTAGACGGTGCCATCGCTTGCCACCGCCGGCCGCACCGACGGCCCGTCCTGCCCCATCGTTTTGCGCGTCTCGATCGGAATCGATTTGTACGTCGCCCCGCCATCCACGGACACATCCACCGTCGCCGTGTGCCCGTTCGATTGGTTGAAATCGTTCACCCCGACGTAAATGCGGTCGCCGCTCGAAACGCCGAGCGCGCGCACGAAGGGCTGATCCACGTTGCCGCGCGTGGACTGCACGCTCATGACCGCGCTGGAAGAAACATCGTTGCTTTCCGACTCGTCGAGCGTGATGCCGGACAGGCAAGCCAGTGTTCCAGCGTGGAGATCGCCCCGCGGGTGGTTCTCGCCCGTGGCTATGGCGTGGGTAATGTCACAGGTCATTCGCTGAACCGGCGTAATGGCGTTCAACGCCCAACTTTTGCCTCCGTCCTGCGAAACGTAGACTGGGGCGTTCCCGGTGCTCGAAAACGGATTGGGAGTGAAGGCCGAGGCCACCATGACCTGAGGATTGGCTGTCTGGATTGCGAGGAACGGCTCGCTGTCTTGGTTCGTCTCCCCGCTCAGGCTTGCCGGGATCAGATCCACAACCTTAATCGAAGGCGCGGCAGGAGACTGTCCCCGGGCTAGGAGGAAGCCGGAGATCATCACAAGGAAAGGAAATGCTGAATGGCGCAGCCAGGTGCCAGCGCGAGCTTTCATGGTCGCGGTCTCCCCCATGGTGGTTTCCCCATTCGGGACGCAACGCGTCTCGCCTGGGGTGCGCCTGCAGGTGAGCCGGGGTTCCGCATGCGAGGCATACCGTTCTACAGCATTCTGAACCTGATTCGTAACATACACTGGAGGCGCTCCGCGCACAACGGTCCGGCCTTGATCATGGAGCTTATGAGTCCTTTCAAGTTGGCCACACTTCCCTTCTCAAAGCTGCTCGCCTCGCGGTCCTAGAACCTCTAGCCTCTTCTTCCTATCGGGCAACCTCCTGCGGTCCAATTGCCTCTAGTACGAGTGCCGCGTATCATGGAATGTTCATGCGTACAGCCCGGTCCTATCTGTCGAACCCTCGTGCTCCTCTTCTTTTCGCCTTCCTCGCGTTCTTCGCCGCGCTGTGTTTAACTCCCGCCGTTCTCGTAGCGCAGCAATCACCCGAAATCCTCCCCCTCAGCCAAGTCCGCCCTGGCATGCAGGGCTACGCCTATACCATCTTCGCGGGCGACCAGATCGAAAAATTTGACCTCGAAGTCATAGGTGTGCTGGACAACTTCCTTGGCCCCAAGCAATCCATCATTCTGGTTCAGTTGAAGGGCCCCAAGGTCGAACACACCGGCGTCGTCGCGGGCATGAGCGGCAGTCCCGTTTATCTCGATGGCAAACTGGCCGGCGCTCTCTCCCTGAAACTAGGTGTCTTCACGAAGGAGCCCATCGCCGGTGTCACTCCTATTCAAGATGTCCTGAACCCACCTTCTCAACTCGCCGTGGGTCAAGTCACGGCTCCGGAATTCGGTCTTCCCTCGGAAGCTTCCACCCGTAGCGGCTTGCCTTCTGGCGTTGCCCTCGAGCCGATCGAAACGCCTCTGGTCTTCTCCGGATTCCAGCCCGCCACTCTCCAGCAGTTCGCGAATCAGATTCAGGGTTACGGCTTCGTTGCCGCGCAAGGCGGCACGGCTTCGTCCCGTCCGGAGGACACTCATCTCGTGGCCGGGGACATGGCCGGCATGGTTCTCGTTCAAGGCGACGCCTCTATTAATTCCGCCTGCACCGTCACCGCCGTGCAAGCCGATCGCGTCATTCTCTGCGGCCACCCTTTCTTAAACCTCGGTGACGTGCAAATCCCCATGGCCCGCAGTCGCGTCCTCACCACGCTCTCTTCCGAACTCGCTTCCACGAAAATCGTCAACGTCGCCGGCTCCATCGGCACCATTACCAGCGACCACCTCACCGCCGTCACCGGAAACCTTGGCCCGCCTCCGGCGATGATCCCCTTGGATCTAACGCTTCTGGCTTCCGGCGGGGGTGGTTCCAGACAAAAGACACTCCACTTTGAACTTGTGAATCATCCGAAGCTCACCCCGCTTCTCGTGGCTATCACGACCTTCAGCGGCCTCACGCAAAACTCTCTCTACGGCGAAGGCACCACGCTTCATCTCACCGGAGAGATTCGCTTGCGAGGCCACGCGCCCGTCCAGATCGAAAACACGTTCGCTCCCGGCGATACGCTTTCTCCCGACGGCCTGCCCATCGCCCTCACCATGCAGAGCGTCTTCACGCGCCTCTTTGCCAACACTTTCGAGCCTGCCAAAGTGGATGCCGTCTCTCTTCGCATCGAAAGCGTTCCTGGCCGCAAATCCTTCACCATCGAAAGCGCCTGGCTGGAAAAAGGCGAAGCCTCCCCCGGCGAAACGTTGCGTGTTCGTGTTCTTCTCCGCCCTTACCGCGGCGCCGCGCGCGTGGAAGAAACAACCGTCCGCGTTCCGGAGCAGATTGCGCGTGGCACAACTCTTCGCGTCCTCGTCAGCGACGCCGACCTCCTCAACCGCGCCTCCCGCGGTTTCGCCTTTTCGGGCGCGGGTGGCGGACCCACCGGTCTCGACCAGCTCATTTCGCTCTTGAATCGCGAACGCCGCAATGACCGTCTCTATGTCGGACTCTTTGTCCCCGCACCGACGCTTCTCTGGGATGACAAGGAACTTCCCAACATCCCACTTTCGCAAATCAACGTCGTTGATGGCCACCCCGCTCCCGGCAGCGTACAAGTCCTCCGCGAATCTCTTGCCAGTGAAGCGTCCATCCCGCTCGGTGGCCCCGTCTCCGGCGTCATTTACCTTAACCTTCAAATCCGATGAACCGCTCCATGAGACCCAGCTTGCGATACCTTTCCCTCCTGTGCTTCCTTTTTCTTCTTTACCCCCCTGGCATTCCTCCTTCTTACGCCGAACACACCCGCCGCTGGCGCCAGTCCACTTACGAAGAATTTCTCAAAGGTACGGCCCATGGAGTCGCCGTACGCAGCGACGGCCGCCTCGAACTCGCACCTAAATTTACTTTGCTTGCCGACGCCGACGCATCCTATCTCTGGTCCGTGCGCCTCGATCCCAAAGGTATTCTGTACGCGGCCGGCGGCTCTCCGGCAAAAGTCTTCCGCTTCGATTCGAACGGTAAGCGCTCCGTCGTTTTCGATTCCACGGATCTCTCCGCGCAAGCCATCGCCTTCGATTCGAAGGGCACGCTTTATGTCGGCACTTCCCCCGACGGCAAGGTCTACAAAATTTCTGCTTCCGGCGAGAAATCCGTTTTCTTCGATCCCAAAACAAAATATATCTGGGATCTTGCCTTCGCTCCCGACGGCACCCTCTACGTCGCCACGGGCGACAAAGGCCAACTCTTCGCTGTCGCTCCTGACGGCAAGGGCGAACTGTTCTACTCCAGCGATGAAGCGCACATTCGCGTTCTTGCCTTCGACTCTAAAAACAATCTGATCGCCGGCACCGAACCCAGCGGCCGTATCCTTCGCATCTCTCGCCCCGCCACCAGGAATTCCGGCAAAAATTCCAAGGATTCCTCCGCCGCCGCTGCCGAGGGCTTCGTTCTCTACGAAACTTCCAAACGCGAAGTTACTGCTCTGGCTGTTTCCGCCGACGGCTCCATCTACGCCTCCGCGATTGGCGAGAAGCAACGCGCCGGAGCACCGGCTCCCACAACGGTCATCACCACGCCGCAAGGAACCACAACCATTACCTCTGCGGGTGTCATTGGCGGGGCACAAGCCCAGGCGCAGCCGCAACCCGTCTTTGTTCCGTTTCCTCCACTTCTTTCCAGCAGCATTTACCGCATTAGTGCTGATGGCGCTCCCGAAGAGCTTTGGACCTCTCGCGAAGATGTCGTTTATGCACTGGGGCTAGCCTCCGACGGCCGTCTCCTCGCCGGCACGGGCAACAATGGTGCGCTTCTCGCCATTGACGGCCGCGGCGTTTTCGCTCAGCTCGCGAAAGCCGGTTCCTCGCAAATCACCGGCATCAGCGGCAATTCTTCCGGAAAAATCTTCTTGTGCACAGCCAACCCCGGAAAAGTTTTTTCCGTGGGCCCCGACTACGAGCCGGAAGGCACATTCGAATCCCATTCCTTTGACGCCCAGCTCTTTTCGCAGTGGGGCCGCCTCGAGTGGTGGAGTCCCCCGTCCGTTTCTCCTGCCAAGTCGCCCGCTGGTTCCAGCGCCGCGCATGCGAATGATCCCCGCATCGAATTCTTCGCCCGTAGCGGCAACACCGAAGACCCCGGCAAAGAATGGTCTCGCTGGTACGGTCCATATACCAAGTCCGGCGCCGCTACCGAAGCCCCTTCCGCGCGATTTGCGCAGTGGAAGACGGTCATTCACGATGGCCGCCCGGGCGACGGCATTGATTGGGTGAGTCTGGCCTATCTTCCGCGCAATGTGGCCCCGGTCATCGACGGCATTGCCATCCAGGATCCCGGCGTTCGCGCACAATCTCAGACGGCCATCCCCTCCGGCCAGCCCGCTCCCGTTACGCTCAAGATGCCCTCTCCTCCAAGCACCTCCGGCGTGACCATCACCCAGGCCAGCACCACCACTCGATTCGAACAGCCGCCACAGGGTCTTGCGCAGAAAGGCTATCGAACCGTGCTCTGGACCGCCCACGATGACAACGACGATGAACTTCATTTTGCGGTCTACTTCCGCGGTGAAAACGAAAACGAGTGGAAATTATTGAAGGACAATCTCGATCAGAAATTTTATTCCTGGGACACTACCGCGATGGCCGATGGCGCCTACTACCTGAAGATCGTCGCGTCAGACAGCCCTTCGAATCCTCCTGCCAATGCCCTCAAAGCCGAACGCGAAAGCGAGCGATTCGAAGTCGACAATGCACCGCCTCTGATCGAGAAACTATCGGCAGGCTCGCTCAACAGATGCACCGGCGCATGCGGCGATACCGTCGTGGTAGTGAAATTCACCGCGCGAGATGCGGCAAGCAGCATCGAGCGGGCTCAGTACAGCCTGGACGGCGGCGAGTGGATTCTTGTCCCACCAGCAGGATCGATCAGCGATGCGCCGGAAGAGCGTTACGAATTTTCACTTAGCTTCTCATGGAACGGACCCGCCTTGGCCGAACGCGAACACACGATTGCAGTCCGCGCCTTCGACCGTTTCGATAACGTCGGCAGTGCCAAAATCACTTTCACCGTGCCGTCCCCCAAAACTTAGTTTCTTTAGGCTGTAGATATTTTCACCGCGGTCTTAGTCGTACATGGATCGAACATCATTCGAGTCGTGGTTGGAAGCGTACGGCCGTGCGTGGAGAGATAGAAATCCGCAGGCGGCTGCTAATCTATTTGCCGAAGATGGCACCTATCAAGTCACGCCGTTTGTGGAAGCCATGCGCGGCCGCGCGGCAATACTTGAGTATTGGTCGCATGTGGCCCAAACAGAACAAGATATTCAATTCGGCTACGAAGTTCTTGCCGTCACCGCGGAGGCAGGCATCGCTCGGTGGTGTGCGTCCTTTGTTATCGTTCCGCCCGGGTTGCAGACCCGCCTCGATGGAATCTTCCTCATCTCTCTTGATACTAACGGCTGCTGCACATCACTCCGGGAATGGTGGCACAAAGAACAAAAATGATAGTGTTCAAGTGTCTGGTTCAAGCGCATTCGCTAAATGGGGCGCGTCCTCAGCTCATCCAGCGCTCTTGCACGGCCACGGTTTGAAACTTTTCGATTTCTGCTCCGAAGCCGATCCGGCCGTCTCCGTACGGCTCATTGCGTACATGCACAACATGGGCTGTACACCGCATCTCTTGGGCGGAGTTCCCCGTTACTTCCGCAGGCATTCGAATCGTCACTTCCAGCGGCATTCCGACTTGCAGGGGCGCCGAAGACGCGAAGAAAAAACCACCACGGGAAATATTCAGGGCCTCTGTAAAATGCTCAGTCTTGTCCGCAGCTACCCCAGCCGCTCGGAATCGCAGCGGCGTGCGGTGGTTGAGCCGGGCCCGTTGTCGACGCTCAACAGCTTTCATTTTGTCCTCCCCCACGCGAGGAAAGGTCTGACGCGGATCCTCGCGAACTGAGGAAGGGTACTTTCAGCGTAGCAAAGCCACGGGCGCGGTCAAGTACCAAAGGTGGGCTGGCCAAGTAATACCAGTACCCCGCTCACAACGAGCAAGTGCGCGCTTTTCTTGACCGTCGTCCCCACGTATTCGGCGAGCCGCGGCCAGAAAACGTAAGTTACGTGGATTCCACTTTCTTGCGCCTTCTGTTCGCCTGCCGGTTGAGGCTGATCCCTGCACTCCGTCCCAAAGCCATAGGAAGAGATTTGCCGTTTAATTCGCTTCTCCTCTCCCACAAGGCACGTACTCAGGGGTTTCCAGGAGTCAAGATTCAGTGACACTTCACGCCTGAGCCAGTGCACAATGAGATTCGCTTTCCTGCCTAACAGGCTCCTCCATCGCATAATACGCTTTGGCAGGCTGTCCTTCGTCCCTTGTAGAATCCCCTTTATTTGGTGCCGCCTCGCCTAACTCCCCTTCTCACATGGCGATCCAGCTCATCCTCTAGAACTTATAGTTCTTCCGTCGTGGTACTCAACGACCCAGCCTAATTCGCAGGATTTGGCTGCCTGATTGCTCCCCACCAAACAAAGTCCCCTGGACGCCGTCTCGGCTTTCGCAGAGAGCTGTGGTCATTCTCTGCCTGCGGGCAAGTTGCCTCTCAGCCGTCAAGCGTTGCGAAAAAGCAAAGTGAGTTTCTACTGGCCCCAAAAGAACTACCCGTGCCTAGCGAGGTCCATCATGCGCCGAACTGCTAAGACTGTCCTTCTCGGGAGTCTCATCGTCCTCTGTGCAGTCCTAGCGCTGAAAGGGGCCGCGCTGCTTGTGCCGAGCGGCACCTGGGCGCCCACGGCGAACCTCACCGACGCCCGCGCGAACTCATCCGCGACTCTGCTTTCTGACGGCCGCATCCTGATCACCGGCGGCGACGGCGCCAGCGGCCCGCTTGCGACGGCAGAGTTTTTCAACAGGGACGGCTCCGTTTCCGCCGCAGCGCCCATTAACGTTGCGCGCAGCAAGCACATCTCCATCGTCTTGAAGGACGGTCGCGTGTTGATTGCCGGTGGGACGGTTGCCGGTGGCGGCGCGACCAATGCTGCCGAAATCTACGATCCTACTGCTAGCACCTGGGGAAGCCTCGCCGGCGGCATGATGGAAGCGCGCTCCGGCGCCACTGCTGGGCTACTCCAAGACGGACGCGTGGTGATCACCGGCGGACAGAACGGGAGCGTGGTTAGCTCCACGATCGAAGTCTTTGATCCGGTCGGAGGCGGTTTTAGTTTCGCCGGGACGCTTTCCTCTCCTCGCGCACAACACGCAACGGCGGTGCTCGCCGATGGCCGTGTAGTGATCATCGGCGGGTCTAACGGTAATGCGCCGGTTGCTTCCAC
>QHYN01000091.1 GCA_003224145.1 Acidobacteriota bacterium | reverse complement strand
GGCAGCCCGACATATTCATCGAGGTGAAACATCTCGACTCTCTTCCAGTCGATGTTTTCTGCCTTGGTCAGCGCATCCAGAAAATCCAACTGGGACGTTCCCGTTGCCACGACAATACGGGCCCGTCCGCGATCGAGGATGGCTCGGCGCATAGCAGTCGCCGCCTGTTCGGCAGCAGCTCTGGCAAGCGACATCTTGTCTTCAAACACTCTCACGATCACGGCTGATTCCTCTGTATGACTGATCGCGTCGGGCTTTCAAGTCTCCACGATTTGGCCAGCCGTCGTCAACGTCACATTCGCGGCGCGGTACGGCTGCTGGGCCGAAATCCAATTTCGCACTCCACGGATGTGGGATAGACTCCTCATTCATTACCAACAATTCGCAATCGGTTGAGGTGATCCCATGAATCTGTCATTCTATCGTCGTCTACCGCCAACGTTGATTCGTGTTTTGTTTCTTGTGCTTGTAACGAGTTCCGTTAATGGTGCTTTGCTGGGGGCGAGGACAACTCCGGATTCACAGGGTTTGCGTGTCACAGTTGACGCTGCAACGGGCGACTATGCCATAGGACAATTGGGTACCGCATCGGACGTTTTGAAGTCCACAATCGCTGCAAAAGTAGATGGACACTGGCTCCACGCACGCGACTATCCGAAACATACAATCACGGAATCCACGGTGCACGGCAATCTGGGAATTGCTCATGAATGGAGGGTAAGGCACTCGGAGTCGGCCGGCGCGCCAGATCTTTTCTACTCTCTAAGTTCCTACGCGAACCTTCCGTTCTGCGAAATCCAGGTCCAGGTGCTAAACAATTCCTCACAAACGATCCACATCGAAGCTATTCGTCTGATCGAAGGGGAAGAAGGCCATATTCTCGAGCTGGGTGGCCCGTCTGCTTCAGATCGTGTCCTTTCCGACAGTTTCAGCGAAGACCGCCCTGCTCTGAAAATCCATGACCTTGGAGACACTCCAGGAACCATGCACCGCGGAGTCGGCAGCCAACTGGTGTACAACCGGCAAAGTCACCTCAGTTTCTTCGCCGGCGCGCTCACTTCTGATCGCTTTCTGAGCGTATTCCGCCTTTATGTTGGCGGTTCTTCCGGGACTCCGAAAATCCAGGCCTTCGAGGTCGATTCAACCGGCACGACCGAACTAACCAAAGAAAATTCCCTGAAACAATCCCCGCCCGAAGATCAAATTGAATTGAGCCTCCCTCTTGAGCCGGCAACGGTCTTGTCCTCCGAGAGAATATTCTTCGGTGTGAGCAGCGACTACCACACTCAGTTGGAAGCCTACGGATCCTTGATTCGCACGCTTCACCACGCACGCGTTTCTTCATCCACTCCCATGGGTTGGTGGAGCTGGACCGCCCATTATTTTGGGCTTAACGAAGGGACCGCCCTGACCAACGCGCATTGGCTGGCTCAGCATTTGGCGCCGTTTGGATACGACTACTTCCACATTGACGAGGGATATCAGTACGCTCGGGGCGAGTACACCACACCGGATGCCACGCATTTCCCCAATGGAATGGCCGCTCTGGAAAAAAAGATTCTGGGCAAAGGTCTTATTCCCGGCATATGGACCGCTCCCTTTGAAGTTGCCGACCGGTCCTGGGTTTACCAGAATCATCGCGACTGGCTGGTCCGCAACGCGAAAGGCGAACCCATTCGGCTCGGCAGGCTCGATGGCAAGGATCAGTTGTTTGTGATCGATGCGACCAATCCAGGCGCCCAGGAATATTTGCGCCAAACTTACTCCACGCTCGCAAACGAGTGGAACATCCGTTACATCAAGCTGGATTTTATGGAAGATACGGCCGTTGAGGCCTTCTATTATCGCCCCAATACCTCCGCACTTGAGGCTCAGAGAATTGGTCTACAAATCATTCGGCAAGCTGTCGGCGAGAACGTGCTTCTCGACAAGGACGGCAGCCCGATGCTCAACCCGGTTGGTATTGTGGATGCCGGTCGCATTTCTCTCGATACCGGCCACACTTTCGTGGCCACCAAGGATGCTGCTTCCGGAGTTGCGGCAAGATACTACATGCACCGCAATTTCTTTGTCGACGATCCCGACGCCTTCAACGTTTCCACGCAGATTGTGATCGACCAGCCCTGGCATGGCGGCAAGGTCCCCCTCAGTCTTGACGAGGCCAAGGCCTCTATCGCTCTTTCCGCGGTTTCCGGCGGGATGTATGAAATCGGCGATGACCTGCCCGCTCTCGGCGCAGATCAGGAGCGCCTGGCATTGGTTCAGAACCAGGATCTAATCGAAATGGTCAAGTTGGGTCGCGCGTCGACGCCCCTCGATCTCATGAGTTATTCGCCTGAAGACGGTCAGCCAAGCATGTTTCTGCTTAGGGAAGATCGTCGCCAAAACATCCTCTCGATCTTCAATTGGACAGACAAACCTCGCTCACATTCCATCGAGTTCTCAAGCCTCGGATTATCTACTTTGGACAAGTACCGGGCCTCGGACGTGTTCAGCTGCCAAGAGGCAACAACGGTGCATACGGACTCCTTTGTCGTGGACCTGCCTCCTCGTTCGGCCCGAGTGCTCAAAATCATAAACATCGGTCTCCAAGCTCGGCCACCAACAATCAAAGTGGAGCACGTGCAGGACGCGAAGACTGGAGCGGCCCTGACTTTCCGCGCTCAACAAGCAAGTCCCGACGACTCTGTTGTCTCGTATCGATGGACTTTCGGAGACGGGGTCACTCTGCAAGGCCCGGAGGTCTCCCATGCCTACACACGGCCGGGAAAATACAAATTGACGGTAACCGCAATCGGTTTGGGAGGGCTGTCTACCGAAGACAGCTTTCAAATCTCGGTAACTGGTTCGCTATCTACGAGATTTTCCCCTACGGAAAGGCGGCGCTACGTACCTGCCAACTGAACCGTGGCAAGCTCTGCAAGCTTGTTTTTGCCGGGCTTCTACGCAAGCACAGCAGGATGCATGATTCTTGACGGATACGGCTGCCAATCCCTTTTCACGAGAAGCCGTCCCGGTCCGGCAGTTCAAAGGAGAATTGCATGGGTCATCCGCTTCTTGATCTTACAGACAAGACGGCCGTGGTCATCGGGGGAACCAGCGGTATCGGTCTCTCCCTCGCTCGCGGACTGGCCCAGGCCGGCGCAAACGTCGTCCCCACCGGACGGCGCGAGGACTTGGTGCGTAAAACCGCCGCGGAAATCGTCGTGCTTGGCCGCCGCTCGCTCGCCCAGACCTGCGATGTCACCGACAACGCCAGCATCGAGCGGCTGCTGCAATCCGTCTGCGCCGAATTCGGCAGCGTTCAGATCCTAGTGAATTGCGCGGGCCGCACCAGGAAAATGCCGACGCTTGATTTTCCCGAATCCGAATGGGATGCCATTCTTGAAACCAATTTGAAGGGGACCCTGCGTGCCTGCCGCGTCTTCGGCCGCCACATGATCGAGCGTCGCTACGGACGCATTATCAACATCGGCTCGCTTTCCTCGCTCGTTGGCCTGTTCGAGGTTGCCGCCTACGGCGCCAGCAAAGCCGCTGTGGCTTCTCTTACCAAAACGCTCGCGATCGAATGGGCAGCTTCAGGGGTTTGTGTCAATGCGCTCGTTCCCGGCGTGTTGCGCACCGACCTAAACGCAGCCCTGCTCGATGGCACCGAGCGTGGCAAGGAATTCTTGCTTCGCACTCCGATGCGGCGCTTCGGAAAACTTGAAGAACTCGTTGGCGCCGCGGTTTTTCTCGCTTCCGACGCCGCTAGCTTTGTCACCGGCCATTTGCTCGTCGTGGACGGCGGCATTATGGCCAGTGGGGTGAATCAATAAATCACACGACCGCCCCCGAGCCTCAATCGCCGTTCAGTGGCTTCCCTTCGCCGCGACAGTCGATGCTGTCATACGTGCCCTAGTCTCTTTCACAATTGCCAGAAATTTCCGCGCGTTCTCAACTATCATTTCTGGTTTGCCCGACTTTAGCGCCTCTGCCTGCACTAATTCCCCACCAACTCCCAGCGCCACAGCCCCCGCCTCAATAAACTCCGCCGCCGTACTAAGGTTCACGCCCCCCGTTGGCACTAGCGGAACTTGCGGCAGCGGGCCTTTCAGTGCCTTGATGTACTTCGCCCCTCCCACCTGTCCGCACGGAAACACCTTCACAAAATCCGACCCCGCCTCCCATGCGGTGATCACCTCCGTGGGCGTCAGCGCTCCCGCCATCATCAGCTTCCCTTCAGCCGCCGCCAGCTGGACCACTTGCAGATTCAGCCCCGGGCTCACCAGGAATTGCGCTCCTGCATCAAGGCACCGCCGCGCCATCTCCGCATTCAACACCGTCCCCGCTCCGATGAGAATTTCCGCCCCAGCGCTTTTTGCGAGTTCCCGAATGACTTCTACGGCCCCGGGAACCGTCATCGTGATTTCCACGATCGGAATCCCGCCCTCACACACAGCAGCGGCCGCGATTCGCGCCTCGCGCGCCGAGGATGCGCGTACCACCGGCACGACCCCAAGCTCAACGATCCTCTCTCGAACTTTTTGCTTTTCCATTCTGCTATCACCCAAGACTGCCCCTCTCCCTCACCGCGCAATCCGTGCTCCCACCCCTTTCATCACTTGCATCACTTCCTGGAACGTAACCATCGAAGTGTCGCCCGGCGTGGTCATGGCCAGCGCTCCGTGCGCCGCCCCACACTCCACGGACCACTGCGGCTCCTGCCCCGACAAAAATCCGTAGATCAAGCCGGACGCAAACGAATCGCCTCCCCCCACGCGATCAAAAATCTCCAAGTTCTCTCGATTCTTCGCCTTGTAAAACTTCTCATCGCAATAACAAATCGCGCCCCAATCATTCAGCGTCGCGGTTTTGGCTTTTCGCAGAGTCGTCGCTACCACTTTAAATGCATAGTCCTTCACGACCTTGCCAATCATTTGCTTGAATCCTTCGACTTCAAACGCCGAAATGTGCTCGTCCATCCCTGGCACTTCATACCCCAGCGCCGCCGAAAAATCCTCTTCATTCCCGAGCATCACATCAACGTGTGGCGCAATCCGCCGGTTCACTTCCTGAGCCTGCTTCTTGCCGCCCAGAGATTTCCAGAGTGACGCCCGATAGTTGAGATCATACGAAACGACGGTGCCGTTTTTTTGTGCCGCCTCCATCGCTTCCAGCGCCACTTCCGGCGTGGTCCCGGAAAGTGCGCAGAAAATTCCTCCGGTATGAAACCACCGCGCGCGCTGCTTTCCAAAAATCTCGTTCCAATCGATATCCCCCGGCTTCAACTGCGATACCGCAGTGTGCCCGCGATCGTAGCTCCCCAGCGCCGCACGCACGCCGAACCCGCGCTCCGTAAAATTCAGCCCATTGCGCGCGGCCCGGCCCACGCCGTCGTGCCCCACCCAACGCACTAGCGACTGGTCCACTCCTCCCTGGTAAATAAGGTCCTGCAGCAAGCGCCCCACGGGATCATCCGAGAACGCCGTCACCACCGCCGTGTCAAGCCCGAAGCAGCGCTTCAACCCGCGCGCCACGTTGTATTCCCCGCCGCCCTCGCACACTTCGAACGACCGCGCCGTCGCGACCCGCCGCTCCCCCGGGTCGAATCGCACCATCACCTCGCCCAGACTCACCAGGTCCCAGCGGCATTCCTTCTTCGCCTTGATCGTCAGCGCCATGCGCTCTCCTCAAGTGCCTTTCGAATCGCAACCCATGATCCGCTCATACCACGTCCTCCCCGCAATCTCTCAATTCACGTTTTGCACTCCCGCAGCGATTCTAACGGGTTCCAGCCGGGGCGCCAGAATCTGGATAATGCCCAGCGCCAGCAAATAAGCGGAGCCTGCGATTACGAACGGAATCATATAACTCCCCGTCCGTTGCAAAACGTGGCCCACGACCGTTGCAATCAGCATCCCGCCAATCGCTCCCGCCATCCCCCCGATTCCCACCACTGACCCCACCGCCTGCGTGGGAAACATGTCCGAAGTCAGCGTAAACAGATTCACCGAGAACCCCTGGTGACATGCCGCGGCAAGTCCAATCAGCAACACCGCAGACCACATGCTCTCGACCCGGTAGGCAAACACCACCGGGATCACCCCGAGCGCACAAATCAGCATCGTGCACTTTCGCGCGGCGTTAATGCTGTATCCCCCGTGAATAAGGAAAGACGACACCCAGCCCCCGGCGACGCTGCCGGTATCCGAAATCAGATAAATCGTCATGATCGGAATCCCGATTCCCGTCAACGCCAGGCCATGTTTGCTCTGCAGAAATCCAGGCACCCAAAAAAGGTAAAGACGGACATCGCGTCTCCGATCCACGTATCTTTAGCAGCATTAAATTTCCAGAAGTGCTGGTGCGAATCGATCCTCATCACTGTGGTAGAAAAATCTTCAGCGTTCCGATTTCAAAGTGAGACTCCCCGTTTCCACGGAATAAAATCGTCTTGAGCGAGCTGTTCCGCCTTGGTGCGCAATTCTCCGCTCGCGACTTGAATCACCAGGTCCAGAATCGTTTCGCCCATTTCTTCAATGCTCGTTTTCCCGGTGATGATCCCGCCCGCATCAATATCAATGATGTCGGACATGCGCTGCGAGAGATTCGAGTTCGTGGAGATTTTCACAACCGGCGCGATCGGATTCCCGGTCGGCGTCCCCAGCCCCGTTGTGAACAAAACCACATGCGCGCCTGCCCCAACTTGCGCTGTCACGCATTCCACGTCGTTTCCTGGAGTGCATTGCAGGTTCAGTCCCGGCTCGGTCGAGTATTCCGGATAATCCAGCACCGCCGTAACGGGAGACGTGCCACCTTTCTTTGCCGCGCCGGCTGACTTCATCGCGTCGGTCAGTAATCCATCACGGATATTTCCCGGCGAAGGATTCATTTCAAATCCTGATCGAACCGCTTTGGCGCGGGCTGCGTAATCCCTCATGAGTTGCGCAAATCGAGATGCCACTTCTTTCCGGGCGCAACGCTCAATCAGTTCTTGTTCCACACCGCACAGCTCTGGAAACTCGGAGAGAATGCCTTTTCCACCCAACGCGGCGACCAAATCGGCGGTGTGTCCGATTGCCGGATTTGCGGAGAGTCCGGAGAATCCATCCGAGCCGCCACATTTCAATCCCAGCGTGAGTTGCGACAGAGGCGCCGATTGCCGCGTGATTTTGTCCGCATCCATCAGGCCCAGAAAAGTGTCACGAACAGCCTTCGTAATCATCGCGGCTTCGGAAGGGCTTTTCTGTTGTTCAAAAACCAGTAACGGCTTGCTTAATTTCGAATCACGGCGCTTGATTTCTTCCAGCAGAATCGGAACCTGTGCATTCTCGCAGCCCAGGCTCAGGACCGTGGCACCGGCAACATTCGGGTGATGAATGTACCCTGCTAGCAGTGCACAGAGGTTGTTCGCATCTTCGCGGGTCCCGCCGCAACCGCCTTCGTGCATTAAGAATTTGATGCCATCGATATTTCGAAACACCTTTGGGGAGGGCTTCCCCTGTTGCGCTTCTTCGCCAAAAGTCAACGTCCTCAGTTCGTCCGTTTTTCCCTCTCGATAGAGCCGGACCAGCTCCGCAACTTGCCGTCGATAGATCTGAGGTGCCGCAAAGCCCAACTCTTCCTCGAAGGCCTGTTTCAAAACGCCCAGATTGCGGTTCTCGCAGAAAACCAGGGGAAGAACCAGCCAGTAATTTCGCGCACCCACCTGGCCATCCGTTCGGTGGTAGCCAAGAAAAGTCTTCTTGCGCCACGCGGTGACATCGGGGGGCACCCAACGGCGCCCCACTTTTTCGGTTTCGTGAAACCCCGCGGCTGCGTGACTAATGTTGCTTGTGGAAAGCAATTCTCCGCGACGCAGAGTCTTTACCGCTCGGCCTACCAGCACGCCGTACATGATGATTTCACCGTCGGCTGCAACGTCTTGCATGACAAATTTATGCTTTGCCCGCACGTCCGACAACAAAACGTATTCGTTCCCCAAAACACTTACGCGTTCCCCCTGACGCAGCTCCGTCAGAGCGACGAGAACGTTATCCCTCGGGTCCAGCCGCAAAACTCGACTCTGTGTTATCCCGTTGTCTGGCATCGGCGTCCTGCTGTTCGCGCCTGCGCTCTCATTCTAGTGCCGTTCGAGCCGCTTTTGCCAAATCGAATCTTTCGCTGGCGTCGGGCGATAGTGTAACCTTTCGCTACCGCATTCTGATCTCTCCGGAAATCGGCAGACCGGAGACTACGAAGCCGCTGAAACGGCTTTCGCTGCGGCGTTGCGCTGGTACTCTCACTCCCATGAATTTTCGCGTTGGGCTTATCGGCGGCGGCAGCATTACCGAAACTCATGCGCGCGCCGCCCGCGCCATCCCCGGCGTAGAAATTGCCGCAATCTGCGGAAGCAACTCCGAAAAAGTCCACCGTCTCTGCCGCGAGCACGGCGGAACGCCGTATCTGGAACTCAGCGCTTTCCTGACGCACCGCCCGATGGACTTGGTGATCATCGGCAGTCCTTCAGGTCTCCACGCCAACCAGGGCATCGCCGCTGCCAAACACGGTTTGCACCTTCTGACGGAAAAGCCGATTGACATCAGCACCAAGAGTGCTGACGCCTTGATCGAAGTAACAAAACAAGCGGGGGTAAAGCTCGGCGTAATTTTTCAGGACCGAATGAAGCCGCACATCCGCCAACTCAAGGACTGGATCGCGCGAGGCTTGCTTGGCAAGCCGTTACTCGTCGACGCGCGCGTAAATTGGTACCGGCCACCCGATTGTGCGCGTAGACTTCCTTCGGAGTGCGTTCCTACCGATCGCTGGGGTCTGGCTGGGACGTTTACCCAAGGAGCCGTACCCTTGCCTTCGCTTCGCCGATTGACTCGATCAACCGCCATTTTGATTGCTCTCGCTCTGACAGGACTATTTTTCTTGAAGTTCGCCGGACAAAGCCAGGAACCCGGGTGGAGTATCCAGCACCAAGAAGATCCGAATGCCGCCAAGCGAATGACCGTGCTACTGAAAGATTTCGAGCCGCGTCCGATGCTGCACGTGGCTGCGCACGATGTGCCTCGCGCCCGATTCCCCGTGATCGACGTGCACAACCATGTGAATGATGCCACCACAAACCACGGCGAACAGGTTCCTCCTGCCGACGTCGTCCGGGTGATGGATCAAGCCAACGTGAATCAGGTCGTGATTCTGACCGGAATGTGGGGAGACAAACTTCAATCCGTCATCGATAAGATGGTCAAGCAGTATCCCGATCGGTTTCTGGTCTTCACACAGTTCGACTGGAGCAAAGTGAATGATCCCAATTTCAGTCAGGAAATGGTCGAGCAATTGGACGATGCCGTGCGCCGTGGCGCGCGCGGGTTGAAAGTGCTCAAAGACTTGGGCCTCGGCGTCAAGGACAAGTCCGGCAAACTGCTCCCCGTGGACGATCCGCGTCTCGATCCCGTTTGGGAGGAGTGTGGCAAACTGGGCATTCCAGTGGCCATCCATACAAGCGACCCAGAGGCTTTTTTTCTGCCCACCGATGAGTACAACGAACGATATGAAGAGTTGATGCACAATCCCACTTGGAGCTTCTTCGGCCCACAGTTTCCCTCCAAGCTGACCCTGCTGGAGCAGCGGAATCATGTTATTGCCAAGCATCCACGCACGACTTTCATTGCTCTTCATGTCGCCAACTGGCCGGAGAATTTGGACGCCGTCTCCGCATGGCTGGACCAGTATCCAAACATGTATGTGGAGTTGGGCGCCCGTGAGGCTGAACTAGGAAGGCAGCCGCGGCGCGCACGCAAGCTCTTCTTGAACTACCAGGAGCGCATCCTATTTGGAACGGACAGCGATCCGGACGAAAAGATGTACGCCAACTATTTTCGATGGTTGGAAACCGCCGACGAATATTTTGACTACTGGGGCTATCCGGAACAAGGCCGCTGGCATATTTACGGAATGGAATTGCCGGACGGCGTCCTCGAAAAGGTTTACAACAAGAATGCGCAAAAGATCTTCTCGCAATTCAAAGGAAAGCCGGAAGGAAGCAGACCATGAGTGCGTCGCGCCAAAAATCAAAGCTGAGATTTTCCGTCATCCCGATCTCTGTCGCGGCTCTTCTGGCGTTCTCCGGCTGCAAGCAACAGCAAATTCCTTCCGCTTCGCAAGCCCAGCCAGCGCCGGCCTCAACCATCCGCGTAATTCCCAACGCCAATGAGCTGCGCATCCAGACGTCTGCCGCGGAGTTTGTACTCTCCCCAAACGGCTACTTGAAAGCCAGCCTCGTAGGCAAGAATGCGCTTTCCACTCTGGATGATCCCGGCACGGAGCCGGGCCAGCTCCTGACCGCTGCGCACCGTCCCGTGACCGATTTTTCATTGGACATCGCGCATGCTCAAGTTGGCGACGCCCAGGGGAAGCTGGGCAAGACCGGGAAACACATTGACGTTCACGCCTGCAGCCGCAGCCTGGCGCTCGACGAAACACTCTCGCTCGAGTTTTACGATGACTTTCCCGGTCTAGCGCTTGTTTCTGCTTCCTTCCGCAACACCGGGCAAAAAGACGTCGCGCTCGATAGCGTTGCGCTGCAGAAGCACCGCTTCAACGCTACTCTGGCCGATTCTCTTGCGGCGCACAATCAGATGTGGACTTTTCAAGGTTCGAGCCTGAAATGGGGCAAAGATGAAACCTTCCCCATGCCCGCGAAATTTTCTCAGGAAAATCCCTTTGGCGCCTCGGTCGAATCTAAAGACGATTCGGGCCGCGTAGGCGGCGGCATTCCCGTCGTCGCCTTTTGGACTGCGCACGTCGGCGAAGCCGTCGGGCATCTGGAAACGGTTCCGCTGGTTCTTTCCATTCCCGTCGAGACCACTTCCGACGGTTCCGTCGACGTTTCCGTGCGTTTTCCCGCCAACACCACGCTGAAGCCCGGCGACGCTTTTTCCACGCCTCGCACCTTTGTTGCCATCTACGCCGGAGATTTTTACGAGCCGCTCAACCTCTGGTCCAACGCCGTCGACCGCGAAGGCTTGGCCAAGCCCGCCAACAACGACGAAAACTACGCCGTGAGCTGGTGCGGCTGGGGCTATGAAGCGAACGTGACCCCCAAGCAAATGACCGGCACCATCCCGAAACTGAAAGAGCTGAGCATCCACTGGGCCACGCTCGATGACCGCTGGTTCAGCAATTACGGCGACTGGCAGCCGCGAACCGACACGTTTCCCGGCGACTCCATCCAGGAGCTGGTGAAAGTGTTTCACCAACAGGGGCTCAAGATGCAGCTCTGGTGGCTGCCGCTGGCCGTCGAGGACGGAAAGTACCGATACGAAGAGCACAAGTATGTTGTCTCCGACGTGGTGAAAGAGCATCCGGACTGGCTCGTCCTGGATAAAAACGGGCAGCCCGCGCGCATGGCGCGCAATCTGGCGACGCTTTGCCCCGCGCTGCCCGAAGTGCGCGACTACTACAAAAAGCTCACCGAGCGCTTCGTCCGCGACTGGGACTTCGACGGCCACAAGCTCGACAATATTTACGCCGTTCCGCCCTGTTACAACCCCAAGCATCACCACAAATCGCCCAACGATTCCGTCTACGCCATGGGCGACGTCTACAAAGTCATTTTCGAGACCACGCGCGCCCTGAAGCCCGACAGCATCACGCAGAGCTGCCCGTGCGGCACGCCTCCGAGCCTTGCCTGGTTCCGCTACCTGGACCAGGCTGTTACCGCTGACCCGGTCGGCTCCATTCAGGTTCGCCGTCGCATCAAGATGTACAAGGCGCTGCTCGGCCCGCGCGCCGCTATTTACGGCGATCACGTCGAACTGACCCGCATCACTGGCGCGAACACCAACAATGAGCTGGACGTTGGCAGCGACTTTGCCTCCACGCTCGGCACCGGCGGCGTCCTCGGCACAAAATTCACCTGGCCTGACTACAGCCCTAAGTTCAAGACCGTCTTTCTCAACGACAAAAAAATGGATCACTGGAAAAAATGGATTGCGCTCTACAACGAAAAAATGCTTTCCAAAGGAAATTTCCTCGATTTCTACGTTTACGGCTACGACTCCCCGGAAGCCTACGCCATCGAGAAGGATGGCAACCTGTTCTACGCTTTTTACGCTCCCGCCAGCCCTGGCAAATCGAAGACCGACTCCGGAACTGCAGGAACATGGAAAGGTGACGTCGAACTCCGCGGGCTTTCGGCGAAGTCTTACCGCATCCTCGATTACGTCAACAACAAAGACTACGGCGTTATCTCTGGCCGAACCTCTGGCTCGGCGCCCCGCCTTCACGTCGAATTTCAGGACCATCTCCTGCTGCAAGCCACGCCGGCTTCGTCCCCTGCCGACAACTCCGCCCAAGGAACTCCCTGAGCTCGGCCTGCTAGTTGCATTTTCTGTGTAGGGGCGCGATTCATCGCGTCCCTTTGTGCCCGAGGTCGGGGCAAGGGAAACAGAGAGATCCTTCGCTTCGGTGCTCGTTCAGGACACGCATCCTTCGTGGGATGCTCGCTTTCACCCCGGCGCGGGGCAGGGGGGTGTACACCCACCCCCGGCATTTCGTATGGTTATCAAAACAAAGAGGTTACAAATTAGGCAGTTTGTATTTGCCTGAAAAGAAAGAAGATAACAACGGGCAAAACTGGGCAAAATCGGTCCGTTCAGGAATCTATAGGACCCCCTTCACCTCCGTTGCATGGGAAAGAGTGTGGAAGTGATTGATGGGAAAGGGGTTGCGATCGGCCCGTTGCGCCAGGGGTGCGGAACTGCATGAAAATAAGGACGTTAGATGGGCACACTGCGGTTTGGGAATTTTGAAGGAGGGAGCGTTGTGGACCCATATAGGCGGGCAATTACGAAGTGCTCGGTCTCGGAAGGCCGATGGGCACGACATGTCGTGCCCCTACGACCTGGCCGTGGGCCGTGGCTCCCGCGCAGCCGGGCTGATGGAGTGCTTGCGCTGGAACGCTTCGCGATGCGTCGCATGGCGAAACGCTTCGCTGCCGCCGGCGCGCGTCACGGAAAGCACGCCGATTACGTTGGCGTACTGCAGGCAATCCGCCGGACTCGCGCCGCGGATGAATTGGTGAACAAAACCGGCGTCGAAACTGTCTCCGGCGCCCACCAAATCGACAGGGGTGACGGGAGGCGGAAACCCTCGAACTTTTCCGCACCGCGCCGCGCGTAGGCGCCTTGCGAGCCGCGCTTGATGACCACCAGAGGAACGTTTTTGGAGAGGATTTCTGCAGCCTGCCGGAAATCCGCCGCGCCCGCCAGCTGGCAGGCTTCGTTTTCATTGGGCAGCAGGATGTCCACATATTTGAAGACCAGTTGAATATCAGGGGACCAGCGATTGTTCGGATCATCGTTGGTATCGAGAGAGGTAGTAAGCCCGGCTTCTTTGGCCTTGCGAAATGGATCGACCATGGCAGGCCGCAAACCTTTGTGTAGGAAGTACGACGAAATATGGAGGTGTTTTGCACTGAAGATACAGCCAAGATCGAGATCGGTCATGGAAAGGCCATACATGGTGCCGGGATACGTGAGGATGTAGCGCTCTATGCGCTGCGGCAGGACGGCCGTCAGACCGGTGGTCTTGCCGGCAAACTTTCGGACGTGCGAGATATCGACGCCGCTCTCGCCCAGGCGCTTGAGGCAGATCTCGCCGAGCGGGTCGCTGCCAATGCAGGAGGTGAAGCCCACGCGATCGCCCAGGCAGGACAAGTTGTGCGCGAAAATGGCCGAAGAGCTGCCCAGGGTGATGCTGAGTTCCTTGGCCAGGTGCTCGCGTTCGAGCTCCAGCTTTTCCGGCAAGCCGTAAAAGATAATGTCGAGATTGAGCTCGCCGACAACGCTGACGTCAAGAGTGGCCAAGGAAGCTGTCCTCCGAGGGATTCAATCGAGTATCACCACGCGCGAGAGATTCTTTGGTTCGTCGGGGTTGAGATTTTTCTTTACGCCGGTGAAGAGCGCCAGCAGTTGGCCCGGTACGATGAAAGGAGCGAGGGTCGCCAGCTCCGGGCCGTCAAAGCCCAGCTCGAAGATGAAATCGCTCGAGCGGCGAATGGCGTCGTTGGCGCGATTGCAAATCGCAATCGTTAGGCCCCCGAGGTGGTGCATTTCGGCCCGCACTTCGCTTTCGGCCTGCAAGCCTGCTTCGCTGAGGAAAAACGTGAGGCAAGTCGCCGGGCTGACGACCGCTTTCGGGCCGTGGCGGAATTCAAGTGTGTGAAACGCCTGGCTGTAGGAACACGACATCTCGGTAATTTTCAGGGAGGCTTCACGCGCTAGGGAGTGGAAGGGTCCTTGCCCGAGAAAAACGTAGTCGGCAAAGGAGTGCTCCGACACAAACTCTTCGACCTGCGCCGAGAGCGCTCGAACGCGACCCGCAAAATGATCCGCCAGGCGCCCCAGGCTGGATGCAATTTCCGTTTTTCCAGATTTCTCACCGGCCAGGACTTGCAGCGCCAGCAACATCGATGAAAAGGAGCGCGTCATGACCATGCTTTTTTCATCGGCGGCCAGGAGCCGGATCGTGCGGTCGCACGCTTCCTCCAGTTGCGAATCCGCCGCGCAGGTGACGCCTAGCGTCGGCAGGCGGTGTTCCTGCGAAAGCACCTGTGCGGCTTTCACCGCTTCGGAAGTTCGCCCGGAGCGCGAAATCACGACCGCCTGCGCGTTCTCCGCGGCGCGGACGGACATGCCTGGAAACAAAAGAATTTCCGAGGCCGGAACGGCGCGGGCTCGCTGTCCGGTCATCATGGTCCAGGAAGCGGCTGCCGCTTCGGCAAGGTAGAAGCTCGACCCGCAACCGATGAACGTCCATTCGGTGCGCGATTTGGCTTCGTCGAGGATTTCTCTAATTGCGCCGCTACTCTCCAGTTCGCTCAGGCATTGCCGCCAAATTTCTGGCTGCGAGAGAATTTCCGCGAGCGTGGCGAAACTCTGCACACCTTTGTTCGGGCCTAGCATGTACACGCTTCTCCGAGCCGTCACAGAAAAGAAACTCAAACCAAGGTCACTTCCACTTTCATTTCGCGCAATGCTTTCAAGTCATGCCGAGAAATCTTGCGATCCGTAATCGTTTCGTGGACCGAACTCGCGGGCATGATCAGGGAGAGGCTCCGGCGGCCGAATTTGCTAGAATCGCAAACCACCACGGTGCGGCGCGCAGCATCCGCCATCGCGCGGTTCACGCGCGCCTCCAAGAGATTCGGTGTCGTCAGCCCATAACGCACATCAAATCCGTCTACCGCGAGGAAAAGCAAATCGGCGTTCAGTTTTCGCAAAGCCTCTTCGGCAAGAGGACCCACCAGCGAAAAGGAATTCTTCCTTAGGACTCCGCCGGTCAAGATAACGTCCACCGACGTGCCTGCCAGCTCCGCGGCAATGTTGGCGGCATTCGTGATGATCGTCAGGCTGCGAAAATGTCTGCATGCGCGGGCGATCGCCGTGGTCGTTGTTCCCGAGTCCAGAATGATCACCTGCCCTGACCGAATCATCTTCACTGCGGCAGCGGCAATGCGCAGCTTTTCCTGTCGGTGCAGGCGCTCTTTTTCTTGCAACGTTCGATCGTTCAATGCGCCCGTGCGCAGGGGAAGCGCGCCGCCGTGCGTGCGCTCCAACAGCCCGCGATGATGTAGAAATTCCAAATCCTTGCGAATTGTAATCAGAGAAGTCTTGAATCGCTTGGAAAGATCGCCCACCAGGACCCGGCCGTCGCCTTGCAGGACCTCCAGAATTTCGCGTCTACGTTCTTCACTCAGCATGTCGCCGCCAGCTCCGCATCTTCACGAAACGACCTCAATCTTCACAGCTTACGCAATCTATGCACGTCACGCGCGTGCAGCTGCCCGGGCAAGTCGGCGAGACAGTTTGCGGCGCCACAGGCCGCAGCGAGGTTGAGTGAGTCTTCCGATCCCAGTCCTTCCTGCGCGGCATGCACGAAACCGGCAACGGTGGCATCGCCGCTCCCGACACCGGAACGAGCGGCCACTTTCAACGGTAGCACATAAAAAACGCTGCGGCTTTTCGCCGGTTGCCACACCAATCCGTGCGGCCCCAAGCTGATGGCGGCACTTTTTGCTCCGGCCGCGATCAATTTTGCAATTGCCGCCGCTGCGGATTTCGCATCGGAGATGGAATTTCCAAGCCATTCGGCTTCTTCGCGATTAGGTTTCACGAAATCGGGTCCGGCTGAAAGAGCGCGCTTCAGCGGCTCGCCGCTGGTATCCAGAAATGCTTTTCCGCCAAAGCGATGAGTGAGGGCGATCAAATTCGCGTAGAATTCCGATAGGAGGCCGGGAGGCAAGCTGCCAGAAAAAACAGCAAGCAAATCGTGCCCTGCTTCGCGGAAAACAGATTCACAGGCCGACTCGAATGCGCGACATTCTTGTGTTGAAATGGTAGGCCCAGTTCGAGAATCTCCGTCACGTTTCCGTCCTCATCGATAATTTCCAGGTTGACGCGCGTAGCATTTTTCATGGGCACTGTAACCGAAGAAATGTCGAGATCCTTCAAGCCCGCCAGCAACTCTTGCCCGGTGGCTCCTCCCGCGAAGCCGATCCAACGCGGCACGCTGCCCAGAGCGCGAAGGGCCATTGCAACGTGTGCGGATTTCCCTCCTGCCGCAGCCTGCACATGGCTGACGCGATTGACTCTTCCCAGCGCAAGCTTCGGCAGGCGAACACGTTTGTCGACGGCCGGGTTGGCGCTGACGCAAACAATCATGAACCTGCGTTTCCTGCGCGAAACGCAGTTGCATTCGAATCGCTTGCGAAGCGAGCGAACCAGGGACGCGCGGCGACCAGCCGGGCATTTACTCTCTCAATGTTGTGAACCCCCTGCTCGTTCAACCATTTCTCGAGTGCACCGAGCCCTTCCTTCACGTAGATGGGAACGCCATCTTTCCACGTGGCCCGTCCGCACAGAACACCGGAGAAATTGGCCTCCGCTTCCGCCGCCAGTTGCAGTGCGTCGTCAAAGAGTTCGTTGCTAACGCCTTCAGAAAGATAGATAAACGGGACGCACGCGGCGTCCGTTGCTTGACGAAAATATTTTTTGCTTCCGCACGCGAATATAGCCAGTCGCGCTCCGCTCCAGGCGCTCCTTCGACGTGGGGCATACTCACGGGAACGCCGACCTTCAAAATGTCGACAGCATATTGAGGCTTGGAAAATTCCTCGATGCTTTTGGTGACCACTTCCGGTTTCACTTGGGCAAATTCCCGGCTTTTGTCTTCCATACCTTCGCAGTGCTGACCAGTTCGAGAAAGAGGGGTACGTCAAGGGCGCAGCATTCCGCGCCGATGCATTCGACCCAGGCATGCTTCGAATCGTTAATCTCTGTGCTGCTTGAAGGCGAGTAGTACAGAAGAATCTTCACGCAGTCCGCACCTGCGTCGACAAGGCGCTTTGCGGACCAGTGCTCGAGCAAATGCGGCAGCCGCCCGGGAATGGCTTTGTCGTAACCGGATTGCTCGTAGGCCAGGAACAGCCCGGCATTTGTCGCTCTAGCCCGTGCGGTGGGCAAACTGTATTCGGAGTGCTGAGTCAGAATGCGGCTCGCGGCTTCCTTAAATTCCACGAGCATTTCTCCGGGAATGGCCTCGGGGATAACCCCTTTGGCTTTAGCAATCAAAGAGCGCAAAGCAGTGCGCTGGTCGATGGCAAGCGCTGCGATAACACCGCGCGAGTCCGAAACGCGCTCGAGGCCTTTCCTTTTTCCCGATGTGCTCCCAGTTGGCATGGGCAACCCTAATGGCACTCGTCGAGCCACACCACTGCGCCACGCTCGACCCGCGGCAAAACAAACTCCTGATGTTGTGCAACTTCCTGACCGTGGACGACTTGCACTTCTCCGAGGAACGGCAAGAACTTCAGCGAGCATTTTCTAGTGTTTGAAACTGTAATCCGTGCGCCGCGCTCGGCTTCGGGCACGGCAATCTTGTGCGGAACCAGGCCTGCAAAGTTGGCCAGAAAAATATGAGGCTTTCCCTCGACCAGAGCCATGTTCGCAGCAATCGTCGGAGACGCATCCACCTTGAGCCCGGATTCGACGTTCACGGCATCCAGAAACTTTTCCACAGATTCACCGGAGCCCCTGGCAAAATCTTTTTGCAAAGCTTGCAAGTGTGTCCTGCCGGGGCAGTCTTCAAACCACTTCACTTTTTCGGAACTCGCGATGCCCGTGGCGTTTTTTCCGGTGATCACCAACCGGCCGCCCTGTTTGACAAATGATCGCAATCCCTTTTTTTCCTCCTCTTCCAAGAAGCTGACGCTGGGCAGCACGAGCACCTCCCCGTAGTATGCAGACAAAGTACGCGGCGTAACGACTTGAAACTCGAGGTGCTTTTGCAGCAACAAGACCAGCACACCTCGATAGGAAGGCAAGAAAGAATCCTGGTCATAATCCCGGCTCTTGGGGGAAAAATAGACACCCACGGGATGCATCGGCAGCCGCGGACTATATAGGTTTCTTTCGTGCTTCTCAATCCAGTCGAAAATCAACGCGCGGGTTGGCAGGTCGTTCGAACCAGCCATCACGTGACCAGGTGCATCCCAGAAATTGGCCCCCACCATCACTTGGGACATTGCCAGGTTCTTCATGGCTTCCCGCGGATCCACATTTTTATCGCCATCCCAGGAATAATTCAGGATCCAGGTAGCCTTGCCTTGCGCAAATGCGCGGAATGAAAGCATGCCGGCTTGATAGAGAAACCAATCCAACTGTGATCGCGAAGATGCCATGTGGTCGCCTTCGCCGAACTCGTATTCGTGCGCGATGGCATCAACGGCTGCATACATTTCGTAGACGTCGGCGCCAACGCGCGTCGCTTCCTCTTCGATTCCCGGATAGATTTCCGGAATAACCATGATTGTCGGATTGATCGCGCGAGCGTTGTCGCGTATCTCGCGCAGGAAATCGGTCAGCGTAGCGATCCGAAAATCGATCCACTTGCGGAAATTCGTGCTGGAGAAATCGCCCAGGATCAAGTCGCGGCGGGCATCGAGGCCGGTCCGCTGTTGAAAAGCGGCGACGGTATAGTCGTCAAAACTGGCCCAGGTATTCTCCCAGCCGTCGAAATGCGTCATCCAGTAGGGAATATCGACATAAATCCCGTCGATGCCGGTGGCGGCGATTTGACGGACACGCTCCATGTACGTTTTGCGCCAATCCGGGGCGTACGGGGTGATCCATACATCCTCATCGCCAGGGCTGATCCAGAATGCCGCCCCAGCAGTGAACACGGCTGGTTCTCCGGTGATTTTGCGCTGCAGCCAGTCGGGGTGATCTTTGGCGACGGAGTGGGCAGACTTGCTAGCGTGTGCGGTGATGCACTCCGTGCCAGCGATGTAGACGAAAGATTTGTTTCCGGCGCGATGTGCATTTTCCGCCAGAGCGCGGATGGCGGCCAGCTTCTCGGCTGGGTTAAGAAAGCTTTCGTAGCGTCCCGGGATATCGTTGTCCACTTCGATGCCGAAGACATGGCTGCGCTCAGCGTCACCGACGATGGCGTCTGCATTGCTGGAATTCAGGCCGTAAGCTCCAATGCGAACGTAGTGGGTCCAATTCTGAGCTGGCCCATCGGCGAGTGCGGTTCCACCGAAACAAAGAGCACAACTCACAAGCATGATGACACGTTTGTGCATTGTGCCGTGGCCCTAGAACTCGAACCGCAGGCCAATCTGCGTATGGCGCGGCGAGCCGAGCGTGCTCGTAACCAGGCCGAATTGCGAATCGCCGACTGCGGTATTCGGCGAAGCGAAGCGCGGTGTATTGGTGAAATTGAAAAACTCGCCGCGGATTTGCAGTTTCATGCCTTCGCGGATGACGAATTCCTTGCTGAAAGACAGATCGGAGTTGTGGATCCCGTTGCTGCGAAGATTCGAAAAGTAACGCGGCGCGTTCCCTGGCACTTGGTCGCCGGGATCCCCAAAGCAAGCGGCGTTCAGTATGGGTTGCCCGGTTGCAGCGGCCGCGTGGTAGCTGAGACCCGTGGAAAGCTGCGGACAAATCACGTCAGGGCGCTGCTGGCCGTCGGCTAGGCGGGCATCAGCCAGACCAAGGGTCAGCGGAGTTCCGGTTTGGAAGGTGAGGATCGTGGAGATGGACCAGCCGCCGGCGATCGCATCGAGAACGCGATTCATGTCGCGGCCGATCCAGCGGCCGCGGCCAACCGGAACTTCGGCGATCGTAGCGAGCACCATGCGGTGAGTGGCGTCGTTTGCGCTGATGGCGTGTTCGGCTCTTAGATTGTCGAATACCTGGGGATTCCCGGAACTCAACAGGCCGGTAATGAACGAGTTCGCCCCCGCCGAGGAATTGTCCGTGGACTTGGAAAGCGTGTAGTTTCCTTCGAAGCTGATGTAGTGTCCCGCCCGCTTCTGGAAGCGCACTTGAAGCGAGTTATAGAAGGACACGGCCGAGAGCCGGGTCAGGCCACTGAATGATCCGTCGAATTGCGGGAAGGGTCGCAACAAGTTGATTGCCGGGATTTCACTGTCGCCATAAATGGAATCCGGCTCGTTGAAGAGCGCATTGGGATTACTTGGGTCAAAAAGGCTTTGGAACGGGTTGGCTACAGTGCCGTTCAGGAAATCGCTGACGGCCGTGCTGGTAACGTCGTGCGTTGGATTCAGTTCTTCCACCAGCGTGCTTCGAATAGCCGAGGGCAGGAAGTTGCGGTTGGCCGTGCCGGAGAACGAGCTAAACGGAAGGTGCGTGCTTCGGCTCGCCGAATAGTCGGCTCCGATTACGATTTGTCCGGGGAACAAGTGTTGTAGTCCCAGGTTCCATTGATAAATCTCGGCGTTGCGGGCTGTACCCGTGTCCAGGCTGTTGCTGTTGGGGAATCCCCACACGGCCAGAGAGCCATACTTTGTTCCTTGCGCCCGCGGTGCTCCAGAGGGAAAGGGATTGGCCAGCGTCGCGAAGCGGGTTTGGAAATTGTCTTTCGTAAACCGAATCGGTGTGAAATTGCCAAACGCCGTGCCCGTGAACTGAAAATTCGTCGCAACGTTCAGCCCGTAATACACTCCCGCACCACCGCGAACCACAGTCTTGGAATCCACTTGGTAGGCAAAACCGAGCCGGGGCGCCCAGTTGTTCCGGTCGACCGGCACGTTGCGCTGTTTCGAGCTCGCAAAAATGGTCGTCCCGAGAAGGTTCCCGCTGCGATTCACGAGCACTGTACCCGCCGGGCTAGCGAGGAAAATCGGGACGCTAATCCCGCTGTCTCCCGTGAAATCGCTGAATTGGATTCGATTGTGCCGCTCGTTGTAGGGCGTGCTCCACTCGTAGCGCAGCCCGAGATTCACGGTAAATCGCGAATTCACTTTCCAGTCGTCCTGAAAATAGAACGCGGTCTCCTTGGACTTGTTGGCCACCGATGGATTGATGGCGTAGAAGGAATCGGTATCGCCATAGCCAAGCAAGAGGCTCGCGAAAGAGTTGCCCTCATCGGAATCTCCGCCCCCCACGACCTGTTCGCTCACGCCGGTGGAAAAGTGAAAGAAGCCAGTCGGCGGATTGGGCTGGAAAAAGTTGTTGTAGAAAATGCGCTGCTCGCCACCAAATTTCCACGTCTGCCGGCCTTTGATCCAGGCCAAGGAGGAGCTGTAGGAGAGCAGCGTGTGCGCAAACCGCGTATCCGTGCAGCACTGGTTGAACAACGACGTCGCGTTATTGTCCATTTGGATGACAGGAATGCGCGAGACACCATTCCCCTGTCCCAGCACCGCAGGAAGGCCAACGCTGCTCAAGGTCGGATAATTCTCGTTGACCGGAGATACCGCACGATCCACGGCGAACCGGCTCGTCACCACCATCGTCGGCGCCGCGTTCCAATTGTCTTCGAGCACTGCGTTGTGTGCATCGGTCGGCTCTGTGAAGCCGTCGTTGAAATCGCCATCCCCGAAGAGGGTCGGTACGGAAAAAGCGTCGTGATGGTTGCTGTAGCGGGCCGAGATGTGATTCTTCTCGGAAAAGTGGTGGTCCACTTTGATGTCATATTGTCGCCCCGTGTCCTGCGACAGCACGGCCGTATGGAAGTTGGCTTCTCCAGGAGCCGGATTGGCCACCGTCGGCTTCGGATACAGGTTGATGATCGCCTGTCCGATGGGATCGATCAGGCCTGCGTCAATTACATTGTGAACTGTAAATTCCTGCCTCGTTTCTTGTCCTGTCGTTTGATCCACCATAACGTTAAATGGATTGAAAATATGCTGCAGTGTTGTACCGTCCGGGTCGCAGACGGTTCGAGGATCCGAGCAAAGCACGCGTGTCTGCGTGAAATCTCCGGCGCGCTCCAGGGCTGTCGGCACGAAAGCGTCGATGTGCACCGGATCGTGTACCCTTGTCTTCTCGAAATCCACGAAAAAGAAAGTCTTTCCTTTGCGCGCCGGGCCCCCCAGCGAGAAACCATATTGATCGCGCAGGTGGTCGGGCTTCGGGATTCCTTGCGCGTTGCTGAAGAAGTCGTTCGCGTCCAGCGCCGATCGTTGCCCAAACCACCACCCGCTCCCGTGAAACTGGTTTCCGCCTTCCTTCAGAACGATATTCACCACCGTTCCGCCATTGTTGCCAAACTCGGCGGAGAAGCTGTTGTTCTCTACTTTGAATTCCTGAACGATTTCCACCGAAGGCTGCCAATAGACGTTAGTCGTCGCCCCTTCACCCTGTTCCGGTGCGCTGATAAGCGCCCCATCAACCCGTATCTCCGCCGTTGCGTTGCGCTGCCCGTTCGAAACGAAGTTGGTTCCGGTAGGATAAGAGTCTTCCGTTCCCTGCCCGGCCGTCTCGGTTACGCCTCCCGCAAGGAACACCAGCCCAAAGAAACTCCGATTGGTCAGTGGGATGTCGCGAACGTATTCATTCGTCACGTTCGTGCCAAGCGAGGCATCTCCAGTATCCAGCAGTGGCGCTTGCTCCGTGACCTCCACGTATTGCGTCACCTGGCCCGGCGACAATGTGAAGTTCAGGGTCGTTTCCTGACTAACGGCCAGGACCACGCCCTTGCGCTCCTGCGTCGCCATACCCTTCGCCTGCACTCGAATACTGTACGTCGCGGGGCGCAGATTCGTCAGTACGTAGACGCCGTTCGCGTTTGTCGCTGTAGTCGTCGAAACAGTCGTTGCTTCGTCGGTAAGCGTGACACTCGCGTCTGGGATTATCGCTCCGGAAGAATCTGTCACGACGCCACTGAGCTGTGCGGTATATGAAGACTGCGCGTCAACGCGCGGCGTCACAATGACTAGTGCTAAGGCCAACGTCCCTGCCAACAAATACCCTTTTGCGCATAAGATCCGCATCTCACACCCCCAAAGATTGCCCGGTGGCAAATTCAGTCTTATTGCCACTGGTTTCGGCTTGTTTCGATTAGTTTCTTTTACTTTCTTTTTTCCTCCATGTCAAGAGAGACAGCTTATGTTCCCGGTCATGAGAAGCTCTCAATTCAGGAACATGAACGGGCACGATGCTGGAACGCGAGCACAAGAATACCAGCCAAGAATTCAACCGTGATTCATCGTTGCCATGTGGATGGGTTTCTATGCATTCCGGCGGGTATCGCGTAACGATGAAGAGCGGAAAGCTATGGTTGCAGGAGCTAACTGGCGCAGACGGGATTGTTCACCGTACCCTCCCATTCGATGAGTTGAGGCCTGTGCAGATGGACGAATTCGCTCTAAGCGGAGCCCCAATCGTCTTCCGTTTCATGCGCAAAAGGACGGTGACTGGCTTTGTGCTCAATGGATTTCATGAGCGCGGGATACTGTTTATTCGTATAGGAAAACAACAGGGCTGAAACTGAATCGACGTTGACACCAGAAACAAGGTTAGAACCTGGAAGAGTAGCTACGAAATCTGCCTCCTGTAGCTCAGCCATACGCCGCATAACCAGGCGAGCGAGCCCGAAGGTTTAGGGTTCCTCTGCGCAGCTGCCGTCCCGCTGGCATTTGGCGGCTGCAGCGGTTGGCGAATCGTCGGCGATTCGGAAGTCCTATATAAGGGGATGTCAAGCGAAAAATAGTTCTCCCTGAGCCGCAAGCCGGAAGTGTTCTCGCGGCATCCAGCCCGCACGACGTTCATTCTTTTTTTTCCTTTAGCTGCTTGACCGTTTTGGCCCGTCACGGAGCGGCCCTGTAAGCCGCGGAGCGACGAGGCTCTGATCCTTC
>QHYN01000181.1 GCA_003224145.1 Acidobacteriota bacterium | reverse complement strand
CAACCCCATGCGCCGCTCGGGGTGTCCGCTGAATGCTTCCGTAGAGATGCTCGGCGATCGCTGGTCGTTACTGATTATTCGCGACATGATGCTCCGGGGATTCCGGACCTACAAGGAATTCCTGGGCTCTTACGAAGGCATCGCGACGAACATCCTGACAGATCGCTTGCGCGAACTACAAGCCCACGGAATCATCGCGGCGAAACCCCATCCGTCCGATGGGCGAAAGCTGCTTTACTCTCTCACCGCCAAAGGGCTCGATCTCGCTCCGGTCCTCACCGAGATGGTCCTTTGGTCCGCGGCCCACGAAAAAACCGAAAATCAAGCCCTGGTCAAGCTCATGCGCAAAAACAAACAGCAATTTCTGGCGCAAATCCGCCAGCGCTGGACCAAAACCGCAACCCATCCGACGCTCAACTGAGCCCATAGGAGTTCATCAGAGACGAGGATCAACAGGCTCGCTTTCGAGGGCGAGGACACCGAAGACGCACTCGTGGACTCGACGAAGCGGCTCTTGGCGAACGAATCGCTCTAGCGCCTCAATCCCAAGAGCGAACTCACGCAATGCCAATGATCGCTTGGTTGAAACCGCACGATTGCGAAGGCGTTCCAAATTTTCGGGCAGCAAGTACTCCGGCCCATAGATGATTCTCAGGTATTCGGGGCCGCGGCATTTGACTGCGGGCTGTGTCAAACCGCGTCGCCCGCGCACAACGAATTCCAGCGGTTTTACGACCATGCCTTCACCACCGCGTCCCGTTAACTCGCTCCACCATTGCACAGCCTCTTCAACGCTCACTGCGTCGGTCACGTCTACCTGTTTATAAGGCGTTGCGAGCAACAATCCGTCGCTAGCTTTACAGACCTCTGCGAGCTTCTCCATGTGCCAGACGTGATCCCGCTGCACGTGAACTTGACCTTCAGTGGCAAGCAGGTGAAAGGGGGCCAGCTTCAGATCGCTCACCGACCGAACCGGCCAGCAGTAGCGGCGATAGGAATCCACGTAAAGATTCGCGGCTTCGAGCCGCTGCTTATATTTCTCGATGAGAGGCAGAGCATCGCCATTCTTCGATGCAAGATGCTCCAGAGACGCGACTGTCTCCGTAAGAGACGCTTTCGCAGCCGCGCCCACAGCGGCGTATTGCTGCCGCAACAGTTCCTGAGCCTTCGCAGACCAGGGCATCAATTCCGCGTCGAGGCAAATCCAATCCGTCTGAAACTGCTGCCAGAATCCTGCGGATTCTACGGCTCCGCGCACCTTCTCGAGAAATTGCTTTTCGATCGTTCCATTATCAAAGAATCGTCGTCCTGTTCGCGTGTAGCAAATCCCGATGCCTTCCCCGACGACACCGAACCGCTGTCGAGCGGTATCTTCATCTCGGCAGACGACCACGACGGCGCGCGAACCCATGTGCTTTTCCTCGCACACTACGCGAGGGATGCCTTCGCGGCGGAAGTAGGCAAAGGCTTCCGCCGGATGTTCCAGAAGTCCGGGCTTTTCGGTCGTCTCTGTGGGCGACATCGTGGGCGGCAAGTAGATCAGCCACTTCGGATTCGCCGCAAACCGGCTCATGACCTCAAGAGCGGCCAGCGCGTTCTCCTCCCGGACCGTGACGTTGTGGTGAAGCCGAGTTGTTACAATTCGCTTTCCGATCACATCGTCGATATCGAGCAGATCGTCGTGAACCTGCTGAGAGGTCAACGACGGACTGGGTTCTGCAACCGCAGCGAGCGGTCTGACCGGCTGGGCGTAGGTCGCCTGCGCAACAATAGAGACGAGTTCCTTTTCCGGGTAACGCAATGCCGTCAGGTTGCCGCCGAACACGCAGCCCGTGTCAATGTTGATGGTTCGATTCAGCCAATCGGGTTGGGGCACAGGTGTGTGGCCATAGACCACCATTGCCCTACCACGGTACTCCGCGGCCCAGTTGTAACGGACAGGAAGGCCGAATTCGTCAGTCTCGCCCGTCGTCTCGCCATAGAGCGCAAAATCTCGAACTTTTCCTGAACCACGACCTTGCATCTCTTCTTTCATCCCGGCGTGCGCAACAACAAGTTTCCCTTCGTCCAGAACATAATGACTGACAAGTTCGTCCATGAACTCAGAGACTCGAGCGCGAAATTCCGGCGGTTTCTTGTCGAGCTGCTCCAGGGAATCCGCGAGCCCATGCGTGATCTGCACGTCTTTACCCCGCAGCTTCCGCATCAGCTTGATATCGTGATTGCCGGGCACACATAGAGCCGTCCCTGCCTCGACCATATTCATGACCAAATGGAGTACCTCGGGAATCTTCGGACCCCGATCCACAAGATCTCCGAGAAAAATGGCCTTGCGCCCTTCTGGTGGCTTCACCGAATCGCTTAGTGACGCCTCACCGTTGGATTGGGCCTCCACGGAGTACCCAAGCTGCTTAAGCAGATCGATAAGTTCATCGAAGCAGCCATGAACATCGCCGATGATGTCAAACGGGCCATGCTCATGTTTCAGGTTGTTCCACAGCGGCTCGCGCGCGATTTCCGCCGCGTCAACATCCTCGGGTGAATGCAGGATATGGACCCTGCGAAAACCTTCTCGTTGTAGATTGCGCAGAGAGCGCCGTAATTGCTGAGACTGTTGGCGTATGACGTGTGGACCGAAATCTCGGTCCGGGCGGTCACGGTTTCGCTCGTGGCATAGCTTTTCAGGCAAGTCGAACACAATCGCCACCGGGATACAGTGATACTCGCGCGCCAGAGCAATAATCGGCTTGCGTGCCTCTGGCTGTACGTTGGTGGCATCAATCACAACGAGCTTGCCTGCAGCTAGCCGCTTGGAAGCGATGAAATGCAAAACTTCAAAGGCATCATTTGTTGCCGCCTGGCTGTTTTCGTCGTCGGATACGAGACCGCGGCAGAAGTCTGAAGAAAGAACCTCAGTTGCTCGAAAGTGCTTCCGGGCAAAACTTGACTTGCCCGACCCCGAAGGGCCGACAAGAGCGACAACTGCGAGTTCTGGAATCGTCAATTTCATTGGCGATTAAAGATGCCCATTTGCGTGGGGCTGCCCACCGCTGGGTCTTCAGGTCCGACTCCCAAGAAACGAACCGAATAGCCGAATCGCTCAGCCATGCGATTTGCCCACGATTGAAATTCCGCACGCGTCCATTCAAAACGATGGTCTTTGTGCCGCATCTTGCCTGCAGGCAGAGTCTCAAACTTGACGTTGTACTCCACATTTGGAGTCGTCACCACCACCGCTTGCGGACATGCGAATTCAAACAGAACTCGTTCGAAGGCCGCAAGCCGTGGCGGGTCTTGGTGCTCGATGACCTCCACCACGGTTGCAGCGTCGTAACCGGCCAGACGTTTATCCCGATAGGTCAGCGATCCATGAATCAGTCGGATGCGTTCCTTCTGCATCCTGGGCAGATCCTGAAGACGCAGTTTCTGTGATGCAATATCGAGGGCACGATGTGACACATCCATGCCCACGATTTCTGAAAACGTCTTGTCTTTCAGAAGTTCGCGCAGGAGCCGGCCCTCGCCACAGCCAAGGTCAACAACACGCTTCGCTTCGCAGCTGCGAAGCGCTGCCATGACGGCTCCTATGCGTTGTTCGGCCAAGCTAATCGGCTTCTCAATGGCTTCTTCTTCGCGCGCATGTGTTTCCGCCATTTCGTCCGCTTCTGGCTCTTCGTCTCCAATGAGGCGACTCAAAGCTTCGCGAGCAAGCCGCCTCTGATGTTTCAAATAGCGATGGGTAATGAGCTCGCGTTCGGGATGCTCCCGAAGCCAGCCCTCCCCGTGACGTAGCAGTTTTTCCACTTCTGCATCGCCAACCCAGTAGTGCTTGTCATCATCCAGGACTGGAATCAGCACGTAGAGATGCGTCAGCAGATCACTCAATCGAATTGTGGCCTTCAGCGTGACCGTGAAATAAGGGCTCTCTCCCCATTCGGGAAATTTTGTATCGAGCGGGTGGCGAATTGCCCCGACCTCGTAGCCCAGCGGCTCGAACAGTCTGCGCAGCAAAGCCTCCCCGCCACGACAGGGCAGCACGGCAATCCGCGCCTCCAGAGGCAGTCGCGTTTCAGCCAGTTCCGGCCTTTCCTTGCTCCTTCCAGTCATTGCCGTGCCAAAGATACGCGCGATAGCAACGCTCAGAAAGGACGACGCAGCATAAGGCCGATCGTTAACGTATTCCTCCAACGAATGAGCCTCACCGCTTGGTCCTCGCCGGTTGCGGACCAGCCCGATGGGATCGATCTCTAGCAGCAAGGACGCGGTGCAGCGTTCGGCTGTGGTCTCGGGATAGAAAACGTAAGCCTTGCCGAAGACCTGTTCGAATGAATGAATCCTAAAAGGGCTCTTATGTAGCAAGTACCCTAGGTCCGTTGCCGGTCTCCCGGTATATGAAATGCTGAGTAGCATCGCTAATTCGAACGCCGTCCGTGAGAATCAGCAGACTAGTCTACGTCCAGCCACCGCGGATGCTGCCGTCTCGCGCCTCCGCGAATCACTCCACAGCTGAATGTATGGTTCTAGGTCCTTCATCATTTTTTGGAATTGTGCCAAATCCAGCGATTGCGCTCCGTCGCTGATGGCTTTCTCCGGCGCGGGATGCACTTCCACGAGCAAGCCGTCCGCGCCAATCGCCACGCCCGCGCGCGAAACCGCCGGCACCAGGCTGCGCTTCCCTGTGGCATGGCTCGGATCGAGAATCACCGGCAGGTGCGTCAATTCATTCAGCGCGGGAATCGCCGCGATGTCGCAGGTGTTGCGCGTCACCGTTTCAAACGTGCGGATTCCCCGCTCGCACAAGATCACCTCCGGATTTCCATGTGCGGTGATGTATTCCGCGGACATCAGCAACTCCTTCACCGTGCTGCTCAATCCGCGCTTCAGCAGCACCGGCCGCCCGCATTTTCCCAGCGCCTTCAGCAGCATGAAATTCTGCATGTTGCGCGCGCCGACTTGCATCACGTCCGCATACCGCGCGACCAAATCCACATCGCGGTCGGTCATGACTTCCGTGATGATCGCCAGTCCCGTCGCTTGCTTTGCTTTCTGCAATAATTTCAACCCTTCTTCTTCCATTCCCTGAAAATCGTAGGGCGAAGTTCGCGGCTTGAATGCGCCCCCGCGCAGCAGTTTCGCGCCTGCTTTCGCCACGCCTTCCGCCGATTGCATGATCTGCTTTTCCGATTCCACGGAGCACGGTCCCGCCATCACCACGAACTCGCTGCCTCCGATCTGCGTCCCGTTCACTTTGATCTGCGTCTTTTCCTTGCGGAACTCTTTGCTTACAAATTTGTACGGCGCCGAGATGCGCACGACGTTTTCCACCTGCGGCATGGCCTCGATCGATTCCATGCACGCCGTCACGTCGCCCAGGCCCACCACGCCGATCACCACGCGCTCCTCCCCTTCGATGGAGTGCACCTTGTAGCCGAAGTGCTCCACTTGCTTTCGTACTTCGTCAATCTCTTCCCGGGTTGCATGCAATCTCATGGAGATGATCATCTTTCCGGCCCTCTCATTGAATTTTCGTCCTCAAATTCTCTTTGCAAACTTTTGGTTCTCAAATCTTGGCCCTGTTTTTTCCTGCTCAAAATTCCCGCGCGAGCTTTCTTGGTTTCCACAAATTTCCTGCCCTAAAACAAAAAACCCACTCGGCTGGCGAGTGGGTCGAATCTTTTTTCCGCTGAATTCGCTTACAGAAACGCCCCCCGCCACCCCGATGGATGCCACGTAAATCGATACCAGCGATACCCGTTGGCGAGCCGCGCGTTCATGGAGTGCACAGTGTATTTCGCATTTCACTCAGATTCAACAAGTTTTTTCCCAGTCCGGCCGGACCCCTTTTTCGCTTCGCCGTCAAAAAAACAAAAGGGCAATGCGGTAACGCGCGAAACCGGCACCCTCGCTGGTGCGGCACGCTCCTACCGCGACATTGTGGTACGGTTCCCTCTGGATTTTTTTCTCCAACTCCGGCGCGAAGGCGCTGAGGTCCGTCGTTTCA
>QHYN01000180.1 GCA_003224145.1 Acidobacteriota bacterium | reverse complement strand
CGATGATGTGAATTGTGCCGCCGACGGTGTAGGCGCGTAGGTCCGCGAAATTGAGCGTTTCCGCCCAGATGCCTTGCCCGGCGAACGCGGCATCGCCATGCATCACGATGGGCAGGATCTTGTTCAGTGTTTCAGGGGAACGGTCGATGTACCCACCACGCAGGCCGTGACGCGTCTGCTTTGCGCGAGACCGGCCGATGGCAACCGGATCGACCGCCTCGAGATGGCTCGGATTCGAAACCAGATGGATGCTGATTTCTTTGCCGCTGGTCGTGACGTACGTGCCGGTGGCACCAACGTGATACTTCACGTCGCCAGCGCCCAGGACGCTGCGCGGATCCACATCCTCGAATCCCGCCACGACCTCGTGTGGCGTCTTGCACGCGGCGTGCACCATGACGTTCAAGCGCCCGCGGTGGCTCATAGCGATGATGGAAGACTCTGCGCCTAGCTCGCCCGCGGTGTCCAGAATGGAGTCGAGCAGGGGAATGAGCGCGGTGACGCCCTCGAGAGAAAATCGTTTGGTGCCCACGTAGCGAGCCTGCAACACTTGCTCGAAAAGGTCGGCGCGAATCAGCCGCTCGAGAATTTTGCGCTGGTCCACCTCTCTGGCTGGCGCCTCAAAGCGTTCGATAATCCAGCTCCGGCGCTCCGGCTCCTGCAAATGCATGAAGTCAGCGCCGACCGTACAGCAATAGATGCGGCGGACTTCTTCCGCGGCTTCGCCAGTCAACCCTTCGAGATCAGGATGCTTTAGCGGTTTGAACAGACCGAGCGGGTCCAGATTCGCTTCCAGATAGCCCCAGCGGCGGAAGGCATCGAAAATAAGTTCACGCCCGGCGGCACCAGGCGAAGGGGATTTCTTCGCGGGTTTCGCTGGTCGTTCGGGAATGAGCGCGGTACGGTTAGCCATGGGTATCGGTTTCGAAAACTCTATTTTGCCATAAGAGGGGGGGAGGCGCGCCGTGAGGAGGGAATTCCCGAATTAACCCTGAGAACGAAGGTGCGTCGAGCGAGAGGAGAGGCGGTTGCGCCGGCCGAAAGGCGCAATGCGAACGACAAGTCCTGGCTAAGTTTGTCCGTCTATCGGCAAGGACGCCCGAGCCGTCGAAAGAACAACCACCAGAGTGACGACCGCAATAATGAGCGTCATTTTGAGCGGGAGCAGACCTAGGGCAAAAAAGAGAAAGATCAATGTCAGAATGCTCCAGCCGGCATAGGTTCCTTGTTGCATCGCGTCATGATAAGGCTTCGGCAGAAGCTTCCAGGCCAGAGAGAAAAGAAGAACGGTCAAGGTCATCCAAATGGCTCCTACAATCAGAAAGTGTTCGAAACCTCTGCTCCAAAGCACATCGCCGTTGGAGACTACGAACCGCGGCTTGATTTTGACCATCTGCAAGTGTTCGCGAGAGACTCTTTCGCGACCGTACACTTGGAACAGGACGACCTGACTGGCGACCCACACGCCAATTCTGAGCATGCTCATGGTGATGGCGATGAAGATCACCAGGACCCGGCCATTCAAGGATTCATTCTGAGTGCTAGTCAAGCGGCCCTCACGCGCGGTCTTCTTGAGACAAGGTGTTCGTTTCAGGAGCAAGACTATCACCCGGGGGACGGGCGGTGTTTCCTGGGAGGAGCCTCGTGCACTGTAGTTTGCCAGCTGATCTTCTGCCAACGCCGGACGGTGTGCCATGTCCTTGAGCCAGCCAACCTGTATTTTGCCACAGAACGCTGGGCCGGACCGGCCGACGAGGATTCCCGCCCTTCCTACGGAAGAGAAACATTCGACGCGTAGCCGTTTGTTTCGGCAGAATGGATAGACCAGCCGGGGGAGGGGTGATGCCAGAGAAGCGTAGCACCGAGCTACGATGGAGGACCGCTCTGAGCGTGTGCTCGACGCTGGTGTGCTTCGGCTGCAACGGGGGTTCGATGTCCCCTCCGCCGCCGCCTCCGCCGACCTTGCAGGTCGACCTGGTTCCCTTCGCGAGCGGTTTTTCGAACCCGCTCGATATCCAACAGGCTGGTGACGGCTCCGGACGTCTCTTTGTCGTCGAACAGGGCGGGCGGATCAAGATCATTCAGAATGGCAGCGTTCTCGGCACGCCGTACCTCGATGTTTCAGCACTGATAGTGTCCGGAGGAGAAGAGGGACTGCTGGGGCTCGCTTTTCATCCGAATTACAGCTCGAACGGCTGCTTTTATGTCAATTACACGACAACTCGCCTGAGCGGCACGCTCCAGACCGCAATTTCAGAATTTCGCGCGGCCACACCAGGCGCGAACACGGTGAACACCACCAGCGAGAACATTCTTTTCACGGTGAATCAGCCGGAATCCAATCACAATGGAGGCGGGCTGGCGTTTGGCAACGACGGCTTCCTGTACATCGGTCTGGGCGACGGCGGAGGCGCTGGCGACCAGCACGGCACGATTGGAAATGGGCAGGACACTACGACGCGGCTGGGCAAAATTCTGCGCATTCGAGTGGACTGCAACGGGACGTACAGTATCCCGGCGGATAATCCATTCGTCGCGCAGGCAACTGCCGCCAAAGAGATTTGGTTATACGGGCTGCGCAATCCTTTTCGATTCTCCATCGACCACGCAAGCGGAAATCTGTGGATTGGCGACGTGGGCCAGAATTCGTTCGAAGAAGTGGACCGACTCACGCCGCAGCAGGGAGGCGCAAACCTTGGCTGGCGATGCAAAGAGGGCACGCACAATTTCAATTTTACTTCCAATTGCCAGACGGCGACCTTGCTCGATCCGATCTTCGACTATGACCATTCGCAGGGCGACGACACCGTCATCGGAGGCTACGTTTATCACGGAGCGAACATCCCGGCGCTCGCTGGCAATTACATTTTCGGGGATTTCATCAGCGGGCGCATCTGGTCCCTGGCGCAAAACGGTCAGGGCCAGTGGGTGCGAACCTTCCTGATGAATGCCGGCGCCGGGGACCTCGCCAGTTTTGGCCAGGATGCAAATGGTGAACTGTACGTGGCGCGGTATTCGAGCGGCGCTGTCGCGCGACTCCACCAGGTCGGAACGCCGTAGACCAACAGCCACCCGAGGGGGAGGACTACAAATTACGGACCACGTTCTCCAGTTCTTGAGCGATAACCTGCGGCGAAATCTCCGGCGGAAATGAGATGGAGGCGCCGATGCAGACAGTGATTTCACCAAAGTGAGCGAGGCGGCGGTGCTGGCGCTTCATTTGCCAGACGCCGTCAAGGCGCATGGGCACAATCGGAAGACGCAGATTTTCCGCGAGCAGTCCGATGCCGGATTGAAACGGCGCCATGCGGCCGTCTTCGGAGTTGTTCACCACGCCTTCTGGAAAAATGAGCAGGCTGTAACCGCGGTCGACGGATTCGCCGGCGAAGCGGAAGCTTTCCCGGAAGCCAGAGAATTGCGGAAGCGGGAAAACGTTAAAGAGCGCGGTGACGAGCCAGTAGCCGAGTTGGTAGGCCCAGCGCTTGGCAAAGAACCAGTCGCGAGGCGGCCGGCGCATATTTTGCAAACTTTCGCCGCCCATCGCCGCGGCGAGACGATGCCGAAAACGAAGCGGCAGCGCCGCGAGAATCAACCCGATATCCGCGCGGCGCGTGATGTGATTGGAAACGACGAGCACGGGACCGCGCAGGCCGCGCAAATGTTGGCGGCCCACGATTTTGGGATGGCCGAGAATCTGCGTGGCCGGCCATGCCAGCGCATAGTAAACCGCGAGGCGCAGCCAGCGAACCGGCTCGCGCTGGGTCCAATGTGGATAAACGTATTCGGCGCGGCGGGCGGCTGGTTCTTGAAGGAGGCGCTCGACGTCGCCGACGGTCTTGGCTTCGCCAAACGCAGTTTCATTTAGTTCCACGTGGAACTTTTCTTCAAGGGCGCTCATCAGCTCGACGCGATCGAGCGAAGAGAGATTCAGCTCCTTCTCCAGATGATCCTTCTCCGCGCTGAAGGGAGCGAATCGAGAAAGCAAGCTGCCCAACGCGCCTGCTTTCGCGGTGGCGGTACCTTCTCGCTGTTGTCCACCAAGAATCTGGGCTGTGCGCGCGGAGATTTCACCGAGGCGCGGCTTGCCGGTGGAGGTGCGCGGAAAATCTACATCGTCCCATATGACCCAGGCGCGCATGCGCTGGTACTCCGCCAGCGACGAATTGGCCGTCTCGATGGCTGCCCGCGCGAAGGAGTCATCCCCCACGTTTAGCAGCAGCACGGCGCAAGGCTCGGCGTTGCCATCGCGTTCGAACGGAATGACGACACAATCGCGCACGCCCGGCTGCTTGCGCAAAGCTGTTTCCAAATCCTCAGGATAAACATTCAATCCCGCTGACGTGACAATTACATTTTTCTTGCGCCCCCGAAAACGCAGATTGCCCTCGGCATCCATCTCTCCCAAATCCCCCGTATGGAGCCAGCCTTCTTCCCCGCAAGGCCGGAGTGCGCCCGCCTGCCAGTAGCCCGCAGCGACGTTTTCCCCGCGCACAAGAATCTCGCCGTCTTCGGCAAGCTTGAATTCCCGGCCGGGAAGAATTTTGCCGACGGAGCCTTCCGTCGCGCGAAAGGGATGATTCAAGCTGACCAGCGAAGCCGTCTCCGTCATGCCATAGCCTTGAACCACGGCATAGCCCATACGCTTGAAAAAATCCTCGGTTTCGTTCCCGAGCGCCGCGCCACCAGAGATCAAGGCCCAAAACTTCCAGCCAAAGCGGCGGTGGATGCGGCGAAACATCCAGGCCCGCCGAAGAAATTTCTTACCTGCTGCTCTTTCGAGCTTGTGTTTCAACCACTGAGACTTGCCGCGCGCTTCGAACTCCCTTTCTATTCGGGCGCGCAAAACATCGAGCATGCGCGGCACAGCGATGAGCGCCGTGGCACGCTCGCGTTTCACGGTTCGAATGATTTCCGCTGGATTCGTTGCGGGTTCGAAAACGACGGCCGCTCCGAGAAGTGGCGGAACAAACAGGGCCATGAATTGCCCGAAGACGTGGCTCAGCGGCACCAGTGTCACGAAGCGCAGCGGGTGAAACCAGCGCTCGTAGTTTCGATACTCGTCGATCCCGCGTTCGAGTGGCTCCAGGTTCGCCAGGAAATTTCCATGCGTCAGAACGACGCCGCGCGGCTCGGCGGTCGTTCCGGAAGTGTAAAGAATTTCAGCGATGCTGGTTCGTGTAGAGGCGTCGCCTGGATCCACTTCCGCATTTTGTGCGGGCGGCGGCGCGCTAGAGACGTCTTTGAGATCGTTGATAATCAGGGAAGGCGGCGCGCCAGGAAACTCGATCTGCTGGCGATCGCGCAGGATGAGCTTCACTCCTGCGTCGTGGACCGCGCGTTGAACGAAATCGGGAGATGCGGCGGAATCCATGGGAACAACGACCGCGCCGCGCAGCAAAATCCCCCAGAAGCCAG
>QHYN01000090.1 GCA_003224145.1 Acidobacteriota bacterium | reverse complement strand
TTGTCGCAGTCCGCCTGCATTTTTTTGACGCGGGCTTCCAGGTCCTTGTCCGGCTTGGTGGCGAGCAGCTTCAGTGCAACGTCGAGATTGCCGCGAACAACCTGATTGACGATGCGAAGTTGATCCGGTTGGTTGGTGCCGCGGGGATCGAACATGCTGCCGATCTGGAGAAAGCTGCTGCTGAGCTCGACGAGGTAAACGCGCGGGTCGATGTCCACCTTGCCACTGGTGAAGAGCTGCTGGCCCTTGTGGGCGTCTTGACCGGCGCCGGCAAGAGCGGAAAGGATGCGAGCCAGAGCGTTGCGGTCGAGCCGGGTCTCGGCAGCGACCCGGTCGGCGTCCGCGGCCCACTGACCGCTCTTGATCTTCGTCACAGTGGGATCAGTGCCTCCGGTGAAACCGGGAAAGGTGACCTCGATGGGCATGGCGTTGCCACTCAGCTTGCTACGGCGATCCATGACCGATTGCATAGCGTCCATCAAGCGGGAGCGCGCGATGCCGTAGTAGTCGGCACGCATCTTGTTAAAGGCGCCGGAGCGTGACTGGGCGGGAGGCTCTTTCACGCCCAGCGCGTAAGCTTCGGCCAATTGTTTGCCGGCGTCGGAAAGCGCGGTCATCAGGGCGACGCGGAGTAAGGCCGCTTGCTGGCCGAGGGGATCATCGCCCGCCGATTTGATGGCGCCATCGAGATTTTTCAGCGCAGCGTTGAAATCGGAAGACTTGAGGCCGGTTCTGGCGTCGGAGAGATACTGCTCGCCCGGGCTCATGGACGGCCCGCTAGAACACGCCACCAGAAGCAGGGACATCGGAAATACCAAAGAGAGGAAGAGGCGGTGCTGCATCGTGGTTACTCCTGTGCTCAAGAGAGAGAACCGTCGGGTTGGAGGGTACCTGTGCGGATACTAAGTCCGGCGCGAAGCCGGAGTCAATGGGCGCAGAGGGGTAGGCAACTGTGCCAACAGAAGCCGGGATTCGCCTAGAGATTTCAGCGGGGGGCAAGGAAGGAGCGAATGCGCGAGGCGAGGTCGTCCCGGACGCGGCGGAAAGCGGCGAGTTTTTCTTCATGAGAGCCGGTGGCCGCGCCGGGATCCCAGATGCTCCAATGGATGAGTTGAGGAGCGCCGGTAAAGACGGGGCAGTCATCGGCGGCGGAATCGCAAACAGTGATGACGGTGTCAAAGTGCTGGCCCTCGAATTCGGAGACGGACTTGGAACGATGGGCGGAGATGTCGAGGCCGAGTTCACGCATGGCTTCGATGGCCAGCGCGCTGACGTAGCCGTTGGGCCTGGTTCCGGCACTGTGGACTTCGTAGGCGGCGCCGCCCAGATGGCGGAGGAGGCCTTCAGCCATTTGGCTGCGCACGCAATTGCCGGTGCAGAGGATGAGGACGCGGTGGGTCATGGTGAGGTGCTGAAGCCGTGAAGTTGAGATCCTTCGCTTCGCTCAGGATGACATAGCTTTGGTCGAGTGCTCATTATAGGCGCAGAGAGCTGGACGCAGCATGCTGCGCCCCTATACGATCATGAACAGCAGGCGGGCCCGCAGCATGGTTCCGCTGAGCTCACCATGGCTGCAGGCTTTGAAACAGGCTTCGTGGCGCGGACGAACGCGCTGATGAATTTGCCGTCAATTTGGGGGCCGACGGTTTCGGGATCGAGACCGGCGGCTTCGAGAAATTCGCGGGCTTCTTCCACTTTGTAAACGCGAGTGGGTTCGACATCGATGGATTGGAAGCCGGCGCGGGCCAATTTTTCGCGGTACTCATGTTCTTCGAGCGCGCCAGCGATGCAGCCGGCCCAGAGCTCGACGCTCTTGCGGATATCGGCAGGAACCGGGCCACGAACGACCACGTCGGAGACAGCGAAGCGGCCGCCGGGCTTGAGAACGCGAAAAGCTTCGGCGAGGACGCGGTCTTTGTCGCCGGAAAGATTGATGACGCAATTGGAGATGATCACGTCGACGGTGTTATCGGGCAGGGGAATGTTCTCGATCGCGCCTTTGAGGAATTCGACATTTTCGATGCCGGCCTTTTTCTGATTTTCACGGGCGAGCGCAAGCATCTCATCGGTCATATCGAGGCCGTAGGCTTTGCCGGTGGGGCCGACGCGTTTGGCCGAGAGGATGACGTCAATGCCGCCGCCAGAGCCGAGATCGAGGACGACTTCACCGGGCTGAAGCTTGGCGAGGGCGGTGGGATTGCCGCAGCCGAGCGAAGCGGAGACGGCTTTTGCGGGTAAGGCCCCCTTTTCTGTGTCCGTGTAGAGATCTTTTGTGATGGGATCGCAACCGCTGAGTTGCGCTCCACCGCCGCAGCAAGAGGTGCCGCCGCTGGCGGCGCGCTTGGCGGCTTCGCCGTATCTTTGTTTTACCGCTTCCTGGATGTTAGGTTCGCTCATGTTTTGGCTCCTCGGATTGAAATCGCCTTACGGCTAGACATTTCTTTGTAGGGGCGCAGCATGCTGCGCCCCAATCGCCATGGGTTTGTGATGATGAAGGACGATCATGAAGTCCTTCCTGAAATCTGAATGACGGATTCAGCGGAGACGGCGCGAGACCGCGTGCAACATTCTTCATAGAGAAAATTCAAAACTTCCCGCAGCGCGTCTGTGTCCGCGGAGTACCAAAGATAGGTGCTCTCGCGCCGGACGTTGATGAGGCCGACCTGCTTCAGCTTTTCCAGATGGTGGGAGAGCGTGGAAGCAGGGATGCCGAGTTCCTCCTGGATTTCTCCGGCGACCATGCCGGTCGGATGAGCCGCCAGCAGCAGGCGCAGAATCTGGAGGCGGGGCTCGGCGCCGAGCGCGGAAAAGCGGTCGGCGGAGCGCGTGACCAGGAGAGGATCGGGCCTCTTCATATTTCGATGATTGCAGAAATACGGAAATGTGTCAAGTCCTAGCTCGCTCTGGGTAGCGGGGGTCAGTTTCCGATTACCCCGTTTTACCAGAACTTGGCCGCACGGCGGCAATCGGCCTCGCATCCGCTAGACTGTATCGTGCCAAATCAAGCCCTCAGGTAGCTCTGCCGAGGCAAACTCAAGGTGAATCACTCGACGACATTCCGGGGTGGCACACGCAGATGATGCGTGAAGAAGCAGTGGACGCATAACGAGTGCTCCGCCTTTGGGAACGGTGCAGGTTAGAGAGTTTTCCTTCGGCCAACTAGCAACTTGCTCGGCGGAGAGTCTTCCTTGCCTGTGCGACCCAGGAACTACTTTTAATGGCCCGTTATCAAGTCCACTGTCGTCTAGATGCAGCCTGATAGCGAGAATGCCACCCATGACCTCTGCGGGAGGTTGAACGTGCATGATTCCAGCTTTCATCGTCCACGGACCAAATCCATCAACATCCCTGCGTTCGCGGACGGCGATTGTCAAATCTTGGTGCCAAACGACCTTCCAGTTTGACCTTCGGGTCTTATTGAAAAAAATCCCCCTTACCGCAAAGCATCTTGGCCCCAAGGCAGTCTCGATGATTTCACGGACGGGCTTCGATATTGCAAGCCCCTGAACACTCGGAACGGACAAGAGATTTCTCTGAGGGTGCCGAGTATCGTTAAATTGTTTGCAAAGGCGTTCTACCGTGGCTTCGTCTAGACACGCAGGGACGACGGCGAAGCCATCCCGTTCCACCAGCAACTTTAACACGCTGGCCGTACTTGCATCGGTCAGATTCACATTCACCAATCCCTAAGAGAAGTATAATGCCTGCTAGGTCGCAAAATCGGAAACTGGCAGCCCACTACTCTTGCTTTCAAACGTTTTCCGCGGTGTCCGCATCTTAAGACCCGGGGGCTCCCAAGCTCTGGAAACGCCATGCATTTGGTTTTTGACCGCGTTTCGGCCGCATGGGATAATTTACGTTTCTGGGGCTATGATGAAACTTCAACGGATCACCCTTCTCGCAGTATCCATGGGCTTTACTAGCGCGGCTGCCGTAGGGCAGACGGCTCCGAATCCTTCCACGGAAAAACAGAGCGATGTTGCCGCGGCCGCGCAGAATTCCTCCGCGGCGCCCAAGCCGGCTGCTCCCGAGAAAGAATCCGCGCGAGCGGAGGCCTATTACAACTACACGATGGGCCACATCTACGAGCAACAGTACGAAGCGACCAGCAATGCGGAATATGCCACGAAGGCCATCGAGGCTTATAAGAAAGCGTATGCGCTGGATCCGAAATCGCCGGTCATCGGCGAGCGGCTCGCGGAAATGTACTGGAAGGCGCAACGGACCAAGGAAGCGGAGAGCGAAGCAAAAGAGATTCTCAAGCGCAACCCAGGCGATGTGCAGTCGCGGCGGCTGCTGGGGCGGATTTATCTGCGGAGTCTGGGGGATGTGAATGCGGCGAGCGGGCAGTCGGAAACGGCGAGCCGGGCGATTGAACAATTTCGCGAGATTAACAGGCTGGATCCTTCGGATACGGAATCGGCGCTGTGGCTGGCGCGGCTCTACCGGTTGAAGAACGAACACGACAAGGCCGAGCAGGTCTTGAAGGGTGTCCTGAAAACGAATCCGGAAAACGAACAGGCCGTGGAACAACTGACGCAACTGCTGATGGATGAGGGCAAATCCACGGAAGCGGTTTCGCTGCTGGAGGGAATTACGGCGCACTCGCCTTCGCCGGTGTTGCTGGACCTGCTCGGGGATGCTTACACGCAAGCGCACGAACTTGGGAAGGCGGAGGAGGCCTACCGCAAGGCTGCGGAATTGGATCCTTCCGAGCTGAGCCACCAGCGCGGGCTGGGGCAGACTCTGCTGGCCGAAGAGAAATATGCCGAGGCGTTGGGGGTGTACCAGAAGCTTGCGGACTTGATGCCGGACGACTCGGATGTGTATTTGCGGATCGCGCAGATCTACCGGGAACTGCACCAACTGGACAAGGCGGAAGAGAATCTGGTGAAGGCGCGGCAGTATGCGCCGGGCAGCCTCGAGGTCATGTACAACGAGGGGATGCTGTACGAATCGCAGGGGCGCTTCGAGGATGCCATTCGTGTGTTGTCGGATGCGGTGACGGGAATCAAAGGTCAGCCTTCGACCGTGCCGTCGCGGCGAAAGTCACTCTCCATTTTGTATCAGCAACTCGGGCAACTCTATCGTGAGATCCAGAATTATCAGGCGGCGATTTTCACCTTTGAAGAGCTGGGGCACCTCGGAGAAGAAGAAGACCGGCGTGCGCGCATGATGATCATGGACACGTACCGTGCGGCGAAGGATCTGCCCCGAGCCTTGCAAACGGGCAAGGAAGCGGTGACCAAGTATCCAGCGGATGCGGGGATTCGCACGAGCCATGCGCTGCTGCTGGGGGAGAACGGCCAGACGGACGATGCCGTTAAAATTCTGCGGGCGCAGCTACACGGCGATGTCAGTGACCGCGAGACGTACCTGAACATCGCTCAGGTTTACGAACGCGGGCGGCGGTACAAAGAGGCCGAAGGCGCGACGCGTGCTGCCGAGGTGTTGCCAGGCTCGCCCCGTGATAATGAAATGGTGTGGTTTCTTCTGGGCGCCATTTACGAGCGGCAGAAATTTTATGATAAGGCCGAGGAACAGTTTAAGAAGGTGCTCGACGTAAATCCGAAGAACGCACCGGTCTTGAATTATTACGGTTACATGCTGGGCGACCTGGGGATCCGGCTCGACGAAGCGGAAGCGCTGGTGCAGCGCGCGCTGAAGGAAGATCCGTATAACGGCGGGTACTTGGACAGCCTCGGATGGGTTTATTTCAAGCAGAATAAGCAGGCGGACGCGGAACTCCTGCTGCGCAAGGCCGTGGCGCGCGAAAGCCACGATCCCACCATTCACTCGCATTTGGGCGATGTGTACGCCAGGCGCGGGCGGGCCGATCTCGCCGCCGCGGAGTGGGAGAAGGCGCTGGTGGAGTGGCGCCGGTCGCTGCCGGCAGACCTCGAAACCGACAAAGTCGCGGAGCTCGAGAAGAAAGTCTCCCAGTCGAAGCATCGCGTGGCGCAAAAATCTTCGGCCACCGACGCCAAGCCGTAACCGGCCGCATGCCTGCAGTACGTATCCCCGCATTCGCAAAAATCAATCTACGCCTCGATATCCTGGGCAAGCGCGCGGATGGATTTCACGAACTGCGCACAATTTTTCAAACTATTTCGCTGCACGACGAAATACGTCTGAAGGCGTCGCGGCGGCCGGGAATCACGCTTACCGTTCAAGGAAACGCCTCGCTCGCCACCGAGCCCGTGCGCAAAAATCTGGTGTATCGTGCCGTGGACGCGGTGCGCCACGAGCTGAGAATCGGCAGTGGGGTTGAAATCGAGCTGAAGAAGAGAATCCCTGCGGGGGGAGGCCTCGGTGGTGGCTCGAGCGATGCTGTCGCGGCGATGCTGGGCTATTTGCGATTGACGCGAAAGAAGCTGAGCGCGGCACGCATGAAGAAAATTGCCGCGTCGCTCGGAGCGGACGTGCCGTTTTTCCTTCTTGGCGGGCGAGCGCTGGGCGTGAATAGGGGCGATGAAATCTACCCCTTGAAGGATATCCCCAAGCTGCATGTTCTTGTGGTCGTCCCAAAAGAAATTCGCGTGGCCACGCCGGATGCTTTCCGCTGGGTGAAAGCCAAACCTCTCGGTTTGACAAAACCCGCAACAGACCCTAAACTCTTACAGTTCTGTGCTCTATCTTGGAGTGCGCAGGGAAGCGGCCTTTCGAACGATTTTGAAGAGGCGGTTTTCCGGCGGCACCCCCAGCTTGATCAAATCAAGCGGGCGTTGCTCCAAAGAGGAGCTTCAGAAGCCTCGCTGGCGGGTAGCGGTTCGGCGGTGTTTGGAGTATTCCCGAGCCCAGCGATGGCGCGCCGAGCCGCTGTTGGGTTTCCGCACGACCAGGCCTTCGTCTGCGAGACACTCTCGCGCGAGAGGTACGCTCGTAAGATGCGCATTGCAGGATAAGCTGCGCGCGCGTTGCGGAATCAACCTCCAGCGTCTCTTAGTGCCCATTTCGAACGAGAGAATATTCCGGGCCACTTGAAAAGAAAGAAAGTGCGACCGCCGAGCGGTGGCACGGAGAACTCGCGTCGTGAATGACGACCGATTCAAGATTTTCTCAGGGACCGCGAATCCGGTGCTGGCGCATAGCATCTGCCGGCACCTGGATGTGCCGCTGGGCAAGGCGCTGTTGGGGCGTTTCAGCGACGGCGAAATCTATTTCCAGATCCTGGAAAATGTACGCGGCGCGGATGTATTCGTGGTGCAACCTTGCCATCACCCCGTGGACAATCATCTGCTGGAACTGTTGCTGATGATTGATGCGTTCAAGCGCGCGTCCGCGTGGCGCATCACCGCGGTGCTGCCGTATTACTGCTATGCGCGGCAAGACCGCAAAGACAAACCGCGCGTCCCGATCTCAGCGAAGCTTGTGGCGGACCTGTTGGAAACAGCCGGTGCGAGCCGGGCACTGACGCTGGACTTACACGCGCCGCAGATTCAGGGGTACTTCGATGTGCCGGTGGATCACCTCTATGGGTCGCCCGTGCTGGTCGAATACTTCCGTCATTTGAACCTGCCGAATCTCACCGTGGTTTCGCCGGATGCGGGCGGCGTGGAGCGGGCGCGGTTTTTCGCCAAGAAGCTGGATGCGCCGTTAGCGATCGTCGATAAGCGGCGCGTTGACGTGGACGTGAGCGAAGTGATGAACCTGATTGGCGACGTGCGTGGACGCAGCACGCTGGTGGTGGATGACATTATCGATACGGCGGGAACACTGGTGAAGACCGCGGAAGCGCTTCTGCGGGAAGGAGCCACGCAGGTGTTTGCGGCTTGCACGCACGCTGTGCTCTCCGGTCCGGCAATAGAACGGCTCGCGAAGTCCAAGATCTGTGAGGTAGTAGCCACGGATTCCGTGCCCCTCAGTGAGGTGGCGAAGAAGATGGGAAAGATTCGTGTGCTGAGTGTGGCGGACCTGCTGGCGCGAGGGATTCGCTCGATTCACGAAGAGACTTCGATCAGTGAACTGTTTATTTGAGGCGAGTTGAAGAGTCAAAGAGTTTAGAAGGAAGGGAAGAAAGTCATGGCAGAGAAGATTGTGGTGGCAGGCGCGCCGCGCGCGGAACGGGGCAAGAACGAAGCGCGGCGGCTTCGTCAGACCGGCAAGGTTCCGGCCGTTTTGTACGGCGGCAAAGGTGGTCCGATCACACTGTCGGTGAACGCCAAGCAGGTTGGCGCGATATTGCGCTCCGAAAGCGGACACAACACGCTGTTTCAGGTGGATCTGGGCGGCAAAGCGGAGCCGGCCATCCTGAAAGATTGGCTCGTCGATCCGTTGACGGGGAAGCTCCTGCACGTGGACTTGATGCGGGTGGCGATGGATGTACGCATGAAGGTGAAGGTGCCGGTGCACACGTTCGGCGAACCCACCGGCGTGAAGGTGCAAGGCGGTGTGTTCGAGGTGGTCACTCGCGAAGTGGAAATCGAATGCCTGCCGACCGACATTCCGACGGAGTTCAAGCTGGACGTCACCGAGCTGATGCTCGGCAAACAATTGCGCGTGAGCGACCTGACGGTCGATATGAGAAAAGTCAAAATGCTCACCGAGCCCGAGCGCGTGATCGCGCACGTGGTTGCGCTCAAGGTAGAGGAAGAGAAGCCCGCCGAGGCCGTGGCAGCGGAAGTAGCAGCGCCGGCTGAGCCCGAAGTCATCAAGAAGGGCAAGAAGGAAGTGGAAGGCGAAGAAGGCGCCGAGACAGCGGAAACACCGCCCAAGGCCGAGAAAGAGAAAACGGAGAAGAAAAAGTAGGCATCTGTTTTGCAACAAGAGGCCCGCGCTGGCCGGGCTTTTGGATAAGAGGCTATGCGGCTTATTGTCGGACTTGGGAATCCCGATCCGGAGTATCAGTGGACGCCGCACAACCTGGGATTCATGGCCGTCGATGAATTGGCGAATCGCGGGGGGATTCGCGTGGAACGGCCCGAGGGCAAAGCGCTCGCGGGGCGAGGAAAGATTGCCGGGGAAGATGTGGTCCTGGCGAAGCCGCAGACGTACATGAATCTCAGCGGCATCTCGGTAAGAGAGTTGCTGGAGAAGTACGAGTTGGATGTGGACGACCTGCTGGTGCTCTGGGATGAAGTGCAACTGCCGTGGGGGACGATTCGCATTCATCCGGACGGCAGTGCGGGGAGCCACAACGGCGCAAAGTCCGTGATCGGCGCCCTCGGCACACAGGAATTTGCGAGGCTTCGGCTTGGCTGCGGGCCCGAGCATCCTCTGACCAGCCGCAAAGAGCACGTGCTCCGGCCGATGAAAAAGGCTGAGCTGGAAGTTGCGGCGGAGATGATCGGCGAGGCCGGCGACGCCGTGGAGATGATCCTAACCCAGGGGATCGACGCGGCGATGACAAAGTACAATCGGCGCAAGCCCGAGGAACCGGAAGAGCCGGAGAAGAAGTAAAGGAAGAATTTGCCGTGGCGCGCCGAAGGCAGTCGAGGCGGCCCACGCAAAACGGTTGAGAGAGAAAGAGGTCATCATGGAAGAGCGTTACTACGATTTGATATTCATCGTCCGGCCGGCAACGCCGGAAGAGGAGATCAAGAAGATTCTTGCTGTCGTCGAGCACACCTGCGCGGAGAAGGGCGGTAAGGTGGAGAAAACCGAGCAGTGGGGCACGCGCAAACTGGCTTATCGCGTGGCCAAGCACCGCGAAGGCATCTACGTGCACCAGGAAATTCGCACCACGCACGGCGAGTTGATTGCCGAACTGGAACGCCGCCTGCGCGTGCAGGACGCGGTCATCAAGTACCAGACGGTGCGGCTGGATGAAGACTTGAAGCGGCAGAAGAAGCTTTCGCAGAAGCGCGAGAAGCGTGCGGCACGGCGTCCGCGCCGCGCGACGACGCCTCCTGCCCCAGCGGCAGCGCCGGAACAGGCTGCCGCGACGAGCTAGCGGCGGGAAGCGAAGAGCACGCTGGTTCCAGAAATTTTGACCCCGAGTGCATCGGGCTCATTGGTAGACGGACCCTGACTTGGTCGGGGCGAAAGGGAAAGGGTGGAAGGCATGGCAGAGGAACAGAAACAAGCGGCGGCTCCCGGCGCAGCCCCACGCCGGGAAGGTGGCCACGGTGGCCCACGGCGCGAGGGAGGCCCAGGTGGCGGTGGGCCAGGCGGAGGGGCAGGCGGCCCCGGAGGGCGGCCACGCGGCAAGCGCCAGTATTTCCGGAAAAAGAAAGTTTGCAAGTTTTGTGTCGAGAAGATGGACTTCATCGACTACAAGCGCGCGGACATCCTTTCGCAGTTCGTGCAAGAGCGCGGCAAGATTCTTCCACGCCGCATGACCGGAGTGTGCGCGCGGCACCAGCGCTGGCTGGGCGTGGCCATCAAGCGCGCGCGCAATATTGCCTTGATGCCCTTTGCCGGCAGCGCCGCGGGGACGCTGGCGCCCCGCGCGGTAACTCCGGGAGCGGCGGCGCATGGCACGCCGGGGCACGCACCGGCCGCAGCGCATCCAGCGCCCGCGCCCGCAGCCGAAGCGCCGAAGACCTAATTTGACGCGGATAAAAAATCTCTATACGGCAGAGAAATGGGAGCTAAGAGAGACGACATGCAGATTATTCTTCAAGAAGACATCGATAAGCTGGGGCACCGCGGTGACATCGTCACGGTCAAGCCCGGCTACGCGCGCAATTTTCTTCTGCCGCACAAGTTGGCAGTCGAGGCGACGCAGGGCAACTTGAAGGCCATCGAGCGCATTCGCACTGCGCTGGCCAAGAAGACCGCCACGGAGCTCGAAGCGGCGCAGAAGCAGGCCGAGCTGCTGAACGGGATTTCTCTCAAGTTTACACGCAAGACCGGCGAGAACGATCAGATGTTTGGATCGGTGACTTCGGCGGATATTGCCGAAGGGCTCGCGGCGCAGGGATTCAAGATCGACAAGCGGCAGGTGCAGCTGGCGGAGCCGCTCAAAATCATCGGCGAGTCCCAAGTGACCATCAAGGTGTTCCGCGACGTCACCGCGCAGGTCAAAGTGAGCGTGGAGAAAGAGGCATAGTTTCTTTACGATTGGGAATCTCTCGATTGGAGCGCAGCATGCTGCGCCACTACTTTTTTTTGGCGCGAAAAAGTTTTCAGAGATTTCCGACGCGATGCACAGGCATGCACAGATACTCCAGTTGACGCCCGCAGTGCATCCACGCACAATGCGCGCACGTGTTCGAGGCGGGAAGTAAAGCCCAAGCTCCCCCCACAAAAGTAACCGAGTGCTTGCGCACAGGCGAAAACTGTGCCTAAAATAGACGAATGTAAGGCGAACAAAAAGCGAACAACAGGAAACACTTTTCAATGCCGGTTGACGCCACACTCGAGAAACCACTTCCGAATAACCTGGATGCGGAGCGTTCCGTTCTGGGAGCGATTCTGCTGGATAACCACGCGTTGAATGCCGCGATCGAGAATCTGCGTCCGGAAGATTTTTTTCTACCTCAGCACCAGCGCGTTTTCACCCACATGATTGCGCTCGGCGAAAGCCAGCAGGCCATCGATCTGGTGACGCTGACGGATGAATTGCACAACAAGGGGGAACTGGAAGCGTCAGGCGGCGCGCCGTACCTGGCTTCGCTGGCGGACGGCATGCCCAAGGTTTCCAATATCCAGCACTACGCGCGCATCGTCAAAGAGAAGGCGATCCTGCGCAACCTGATTCACACCACGCACAATATTCAGCAGCGCGCCTTTGAAGGCGAAGAGGGCGCCGACGCCATACTCGATGGAGCGGAATCTTCGATTTTTGCGCTGGCCGAAGACCGCGTGCGCGCCGGGTTGATTTCGGTGAAGGACATTGTCCGTGACAATTTCGAGCGCCTGGAAAGAATCTTCAAAGAAGGCAAGAGCGTCACGGGGATTCCCACCGGCTACACGGAACTGGACAAGCTCACCTCCGGCCTGCAGCCTTCCGAGCTACTGATTCTGGCGTCGCGGCCTTCGCAGGGAAAAACCGCCCTGGCGCTCAACCTGATGGAGAATATTGCCATCCGCGGCGGGCACCCAGCAGCCATGTTCAGCCTGGAAATGTCCAAGGAATCGCTGTTGCAGCGCCTGTTGGCTTCGGTAGCCCAGATCGACGCGCATAAGTTCCGTACCGGGCACTTGAGCCGCGAGGACTGGCGGCGGGTGACGGAAGCATTGGGAACGATTTCTTCAACGCCACTATGGATTGATGACTCCGGCTCGATTACCGTGCTGGAGATCGGCGCAAAGGCCAGGCGGCTCAAGCGCGACAAAGGAATGTCGCTGTTGATCGTCGATTATCTACAGCTCATCACCGCGCGGGGCCGCTTTGGCAATCGCCAGGAAGAGGTAGCGAGCATTTCGCGCGGATTGAAAGGCCTGGCCAAGGAGCTGCAGATCCCCGTGCTGGTGCTGAGCCAGCTCACGCGAGCCCCGGAGCGCGATGAAAGGGGCCCGCAGCTTTCCGATTTGCGGGAATCGGGCGCCATCGAGCAGGACGCCGACGTGGTGATGTTCATCTACCGGCCGCACTTTTTCAAAGCTGGCGCGACCCCCGAAGAGCGGGAAGAGACGGAACTCCGAATTGCCAAGCAGCGCAATGGTCCCACCGACATGGTGAAACTCGTGTTTCGGAGCCGGTTTACACGGTTTGAGGAAGCGGCGCCGGATGCCTTCACTTCCTTCACCCCGGAAGAAATGTAACTGCTGCCACAGTGCGGCAGTTTCTGCACACCCCGGGTAGTCCCTGCCCAGCCAACCTGCTTAGGCCGAGGAGAGATCCCTCGCTCCCAGACAGCTTTCGTTGGGTGCCTGGGAAGGGGCCCCCCTCCCCCTGTTTCTTGTAAGTGTTGCTTCTAAAGGATTTGGCCAGTTATGTAAGTCCTTTAGAATGACCACATCCGAGGGAGTCTCACAAGTGTTTATTCTAAAGGAGTTAGTCTGCACCAAAATAGTGCAACTTTGGGGGATTCCCAGCGGTCGTTTGGCGCAAACTTCACGGCCGGGACAGAGTTGGCACCTGAAAAAGAAAAGCGGCAGCAGGCCTGCCGCACTCCAAACAGAATTTTATACAGTATCAATTATAGCAAGGGATAGCAGAAAGTCAAGGATAACTTTCGCAGGGGCTGAAGATTACTGGCTGGGAGGAACGGATCCGATTGAAAATAAAGCACAAAGGGAATCACAAGAATGGGTTGTTGGGGTCTGCAGGCGAGCTGCGGCGAGAAGGGCCTGTGGCTTGCAGTGAGGAGGGGTGTTGTCTTTCACGCGCGACAGCCAATGTGGCTGTCCGCCTGAAAGGCGTGAATATCGTAAACTGGCATTTTCGGAAGGCACATGCCGAGCAAACAGAAAAGTCCCCAACATGAAGTGAGAAGGCCGGTTTGGGCGGAAGTTTCGCTAGGCGCCCTGACCTACAACCTCGAAGCCATTCGCAAGTACGTGAACCCGACAAACGAAAAACGCAAGACTCCGCGCAAAATCCTTTCCATTGTGAAGGGAAATGCGTACGGCCACGGCGGCCCTCAAGTCGCCAGGGCTCTGGAGAAGGCGGGCTCGGACTGGTTTGGCGTGACCTGCACCGACGAAGGGATTGCGGTGCGGGAAGTCGGCGTGCGGAAGCCCATTCTCATTCTGACGGGATTCGTACCAGGAGAAGAAGTTCGACTGCTGGAGCATGACCTTACGGCAGTGATTCATCGTTGCGATCAATTAGCGCCGCTCGAACGGGTGGCCGCTCGCCGCGGAGGCCGCAAGCCCGCGTCGTTTCATTTGAAGATCGACACGGGAATGAACCGCCTGGGCATTGCGTCCGATGATGTGGACTGTTTTGCCCGCCAACTGGCGAAATGCAAGCACCTGCAACTCACGGGCATTTTCTCGCACTTTGCGTCTTCGGAAGTTTTCACCGACACGGCGGTTGGCAAGCAAACCTGCGAACAAGAAAAGCGGTTCTACGCCGCGCTCGAACGGCTGCGCGCGCTGGGAATTGATCCCGGCCTCGTGCATCTGGCGAACAGCGCGGCCATCGTGACGCGCCCGGAAACCTGGGCGGATATGGTGCGGCCCGGCGCGATTCTGTACGGCTACCATCCGGGCTACAATCCCGTGGAAAAACGCGAGGAAGCGGAGGCGCGTCTGCCCCTCAAGCCGGTGATGAGTTTGCGATCGAAGATTATCAGTTTGCGCAGCGTTCCCGCGGGCGCGGGAATCGGCTACAACGCGACGTTCGTCGCCAAAAGGCCATCGCGCATCGGGGTGCTGGCCGCGGGCTATGGCGATGGCATCCACCGTTCGCTCGGGAATCGCGGCAGCGTTTTGCTGCGAGGCAAGCTGGTGCCGATTATCGGGATCATCTCCATGGACGTGACCATGATCGACGTGACCGATGTCGAGGGCGTGGAAACCGGCGAAGTGGCAACCATCTACGGTTCGGACGGCAATCAGGTGCTTCCTGCGAACCGCGTGGCGCGCAGCATCGGCACGGTCACATCCGATTTGTTGTCCGCGGCGAGCCAGCGCGTCGAGCGCGTCTACGTCCGCTGATTTATGATCTGGAAGCGGCTGCTAATCGTACTGATCTGCTGCAACTCTGTGAATAGCATTGTCTGTTCCGCGGAATGCGGCAGTTCTCCGGCGAAGGAAATAAATCTTGACCTATGGTCTAGGAGGTCGCTTTCGTCGCCAGACCGGCGATGGAAGTTCTTGAGTGTTGGTCCCTATTCTTCCGAACAAAGAGCCGCTTTATATATTCAGAACGCCGATAGTTCTAAGAAATGGCTAGTTGGATGGATTGAGCGAAACGGAACGGCGTTCTGGAGCGAAGACAGTAAGCGCTTGTTTCTGCGCGATGAGTATGCCGCTGACGACACGAAGATTCGGGTCTTTGATGTGACTGGCACGGTACCCAAAGAAATCAAAGGCCTGGACAGCAGTATCCAAAACGCAATTTTCGCCCGTATCCCTCAGAACAAAACAACTCAATGGCTGTACTATCCTAAGGTGTGTTTCGCGGCCAACGATTCTTCAACGATAATCGTGGTCGCAGACGCTCCCCTAGTTCCGAAGGAGGGAAGTGGCAGCGGCAGGCCATTTAATGTCAAGCTCACCGTTAATCTCATCATTCTCCAGATTGTCGATTCAGCGTCACAGCACACGCGCCAACCGTGAACAACACATCGGTGACGAGCCAACTACTCGGCAAGTTCGCTTATCGGAAACTGACTCACCAGCGAACCTTCCAAACTTCGTCCCCCACCCCCGCTTGAGGTAAACTCAAACTCTTGCGAATCCGCCTTCGGGGCCTTTGTCGGCGGTGCCGCTCCCGATATGAGTCGAATCGCTGCCATTTTGCCGGCCGCTGGACTCGGAACGCGCATGGGCGCGGAGACGCCCAAGCAGTTTCTCGAGCTGAATGGGACGCCCATCGTGATCCTCAGCTTGCGGCGGATTGCGGCTTGCCCGCAGGTGACAGACATTATCGTGGCGACGCGGGCGGATGAAGTAGCGCGGCTCGAGGAACAGGTCAAGCGGGAAAAATTCAAGCAACCGGTGCGCGTGGTCAAGGGGGGAGATTCGCGGCAGGATTCGGTTGCGAGTGCTCTGCGTGAGGTGCCCGACGACACAGAAATTGTTCTGGTCCACGACGCGGTGCGGCCCTTCGTGACGGTCGAGCAAATTGCGCGCGTGATTGAGGAAGCGCGCCGCTGCCAGGCGGCGATTCTGGGCATCCCTGCGATGGACACGGTGAAAGAAGTGAAACGCGCCAGCCTGCCGGAAGACGTGGCGCTGATTACCGGCACGGTGCCGCGCGAGCGCGTGGTGCTGGCGCAAACGCCTCAGGCGTTCGCGACGAAACTCCTGAAGGAGGCGTTTGCCCGCGCGCAGGCGGACGGGGTGAACGCGTCGGACGAGGCAGGGCTCGTCGAGCGACTGGGCCACGACGTGCACGTCGTGCTCGGTTCCGAGCGCAACGTGAAGATCACCAAGCCGTCGGATATGGAACTGGCGCGCTTCTATCTTGAACGCGAGAGCCAGGCATGAACTCGGGTTCAAACACAAAGACCATCCTCTTTTGGTTCTCGATCATCTTGCTCGGAATCATGCTCTGGAAACTTGTCTCTAACAAAGGACCGTCTGCTGATAGCGTTTCTTATTCCGATTTCCTGCAACTGGTGGGAAAAAACGAGATTCCTGACGCTCGCATCTACCTTGAGCCAAACTCCGTCACTGTGAACGCGGCCCGCCGGAATTCTCAAAGACATGTAGCCACAACGCTTTCCTACGGAGATTTGCAGGATCTTAAGGAGCGATTGATCGATAGCGGCGCAAAGGTTGAATACGCAAATCAGAGAAGTGGAGACTGGGTTCTGCTGCTTCTCAACGGTATGCCTCTCCTTCTCCTCGTCGGGTTCTGTCTCTTCCTGATGCGCCAAATGCGAAGCCGCGGAGCGCAAGCCTTGGCAACGCGGGGACCGGGTGTGCGATTTGGACTCGGTTACGATCTCCATCGTCTCGACGCCGGTCGCCCGTTCATCGTCGGCGGAGTTGAGATTCCCTTCGACAAAGGGCCCCTCGGCCACTCCGATGGCGATGTATTGGCTCATGCCATCTGCGATGCTGTCCTCGGCGCAGCGGGGGCCGGCGATATCGGCACCCTCTTCCCCGATACGGACCCTCAGTGGAAGGGCGTCTCCAGCCTTATTTTTCTCGAACAGCTTGCCAAGGTATTGCAGGATCGTAAGCAGAGCATCGGCTACATTGACGCCGTCGTGATCACGGAAAAGCCAAAATTGGGCCCGCACTTTGCTGCCATGAAGGCGACGCTCGCGAAGTCGCTCAAAATTAAGCCTGAACAGATCAGCTTGAAGGCCAAAACCAACGAGGGCGTTGACGCGATTGGACGCGGGGAGGCCATCGCCGCGCACGTGGTCGCCACGCTTGTTTCTTGTTGAGTGAGTAATCTACAATTCTTGCTAACTCATCGAGCATACTCCACCCTGTCATTCTGAGGGCCGCGCCTTTTGCGGCCGAAGGATCTCAATTGACGCACCATGCATGAGGTATCCGTTGAGATTCTTCGCTCATCCTCATCGGATGAGCTCAGAATGACACCGCGTCAGTTTTGTCCGTTCCAAACGGAGAAGCGTTTGCGAAATCCAGGCTTGGGTGCTGCGCTACAATTCTCTTGATGGTTTCACACAATCACGGCAGTCCGCCCGTGGAGGCTGCAAATCCTTTCACTCCGGCCGATGTGCAGGCGATTCTCCGCGAGCGCGGGTGGCTGACTGTTGACGCGACGCCCGAAATTGAGGCGTGGTGTGGGCATGCCGCCGCCATACTTGGCACCCATGCGGTTGACCGCACCGCTCTTGCCGAATTACTCGCGCTGGTTTTTCATTACGACGCACACGAAATTCTCGCCCGAGTGGAAACCCACGAAGTCCTCGCGCGCTATGCCGCGCGCGACGTGCTGCGTCACGTCGCGCTGCTCCTTTTGGATGGCGCCCCGCTGAATTCCGAGCGATTCAAAGAAATCATCACCGCCTTGAAACAAGAATTGGAACTGCCTGGCCGCGAGCTGCTTTATCCTCTACGCCTGGCGCTCGCTGGCCGCCCCGGCGACGGCTCGCTCGACCGCGTGGTCTTGCTGCTCGATGAAGCCGCGGGGTTGCCCTTTGCGGCGCCCGTGAAATCGGCTCGCGCGCGCATCCTCGAATTTTGCGCAGCGCTCGACTGAACTTCCCCTCCTTTCCACTGCCGACTAGCGCTTGTAAACTGTCTTCTCCATGGACAAACTGACGGGCATTCACGCGGTGAAAGAAGCGCTCGAAGCGCAGCGCCCCATCGACCGCATCGCCATCGCCAAGGGCCGGCAGGACACACGCATCGAAGAGATTGTGCAACTCGCGCGCCAGCAAGGCGTTCCGGTGCGCTTCGAAGAGCGCGGGCAGCTCGATCGCCTGGCCAATTCGAAAGATCACCAGGGAGTCGTTGCGGTGGCCGCGGCTCGCGCCGCCGCAACTCTGGAGGATATTCTGGCCCAGGGGAATAAGGGGCGCGGCCAAGCGGGGTTGATCGTTCTGCTTGATGGCGTGGAGGATCCGCACAATTTGGGTGCGATCGTTCGAACGGCGCTGGCCGCGGGCGCGCACGGCGTGGTTATTCCCGAGCGTCGCGCCGCCGGGCTGACGGACACGGTGGCGCGCTCGTCCGCCGGGGCCCTGGCGCATCTGCCCGTGGCCAAAGTAACGAACCTCGCCCGCACGATGGAGCAATTGAAAGAGGCTGGCTACTGGCTCGTAGGGCTCGACGAAGAAGCGGACAAAAGCTACACCGAAGCGGACTACACTTCACCGGTGGGCATCGTTCTCGGGAGCGAAGGCCAAGGCCTGCACGAACTCACACGCAAGCGCTGCGACTTTGTGGTCTCGCTGCCGACCACTGGCCCGGTTAAATCCCTCAATGTGTCCGTCGCGGCAGGCGTCGTCCTCTTTGAGGCCCTCCGCCAGCGAACTGCGGCCATGCGCAGTAAATGAGACGCGCTCCGCTTTGTTTGAACGTGCCGGTTTCTGAATCTATTTGTCGTACTGAATCAGCGAGAAAACATCGACGCCGTTCAGTTTCTTGCGGCCGTTGAGGAACGTGAGCTCGACGGCGAAGGCGGCGCCTTCCACCGTGCCGCCGAGTTTCTGAACAAGCTTCGCCGTTGCGGAAGCAGTGCCGCCGGTGGCCAGTAAATCGTCGCAAATGATCACGCGCTGGCCCGGTTTGACCGCGTCTTCGTGGATTTCCAGCGTATCCGTGCCATATTCCAGCGCATACGAAATGCTTGCAGTTTTGGCGGGGAGTTTCTTCGGCTTGCGAACCGGGACAAATCCCGCGCCGAGCCGGTACGCCAGCGCCGGGGCAAAAATGAATCCGCGTGCTTCAATGCCAGCTACAACGTCAATCGTGTGCCCCGCGTAGTGTTCGCACAGCCGGTCAACCAGCGTGTGGAATCCCTGCTTGTCCTTCAGCAACGTGGTGAGGTCATAAAAGAGAATCCCCGGCTTGGGGTAGTCCGGCACTTCGCGGATCAGCTTCTTCAAATCGTCCATTCGGCGTCTCCTCTTGGTGCGGAACTTGAGCCGGTCTTTTGGCTTTTGGAGCTCTTCAAGCACTAGAAATTGATAAAAAATCCGCCCTCATATTGCCGGTCGAGAGCTGCTGGCTCTTCTTGTACTTCCGTGACACTCGACATTCGGGGTCCACGTTCGAGGACGGCACGCAACTCTGCATGTTGCTGGGGCGTGCCAATGGCAAACACTTCCACGCGGCCGTCGCGGAGATTTCTGACGAAGCCGCTGAGTCGCAGCTTCTCCGCGGCATCCTGCGTGAAGTAGCGAAAGCCTACACCCTGAACCATTCCGGACACGAAATACCGCTTCGCTTGTCTTTTTTCGCTCACAATCCACGAAAATTGTAGCAGAGGCCTCGCTTTTCTTCCTCTATGGGCGCCGGAGAGCTAGCCTCGTTCGTGGGTATGGCTCAAGTTGCGTTAGACTCGGAAGTGAGAAGGCTGCGTCAGGCGGCCTTGAGGCGGAGTGCACGCATCCAATTTTAATATGACCCAAGCCAAGCAAGTTCTGCATCGCCCCCGCTCTTCCTCCCTATTGCGTGCGCTCTTTTTATTGGGAGCGTGGGCTGCACAGGGATTGCCGCTCTTTGCCCAGGATGCGCCTCAAGGTCCCATTGCGCCCCCGCCGGAGCATCACGTTACGCGCATCGGGAATGTGCCCGAGCCGGAGGCGCCGCCTTCGCTTCCCGAGACCGAGATCATCAAGCGCTTTTCGCAAAAGGAAGATGAATACCTTTCCACGCGCGCGCACTTCACCTACCGGAAGACCATTCGCATCCAGGAATTCGGCCAGGACGGACAGCCAGCGGGCGAATTTGTGGTGGTCACGGAGGCCTTCCGCGACGCGGACGGGAAGCTCTACGAAAGGGTCGTGGAGCGGCCGCGTTCGACGCTCCAGCATTTCTTCCTCCGCTCGGAAGATCTGGAAGGCCTTCAGCGCATCCCCGCGTTTCCGCTCACCACCACGCAGCTTGCGAAACACGACTTGAAGTATGTGGGCAAGGAGAAAGTGGACGAAATCGATTGCTACCTCTTCCAGGTGAAGCCAAAGGTTGTCGAGCGCCAAAAGGCGTATTTTGACGGCGTGGTTTGGGTGGACGCGAAATATCTTGAGGTGGTGAAGACGTACGGCAAATGGGTCACCGATTTGGGTCCGATGCGCAGCATCAAGGATTTACCGTTTAGCCTGTTCGAAACGTATCGCGAAAATGTCGAAGGGAAATACTGGTTCCCGGACTATTCGCGCTCGGATGACACGGTGGATTTGAAGGGGCTGCA
>QHYN01000195.1 GCA_003224145.1 Acidobacteriota bacterium | reverse complement strand
CGTCGCCTTCGGCGCTGAACGTTCCGCGGTCCCAGACCATCACGGTTCCCGCGCCATAGCTGCCTTCGGGAATCTTGCCTTCGAAGCCGCCATACTCCAGCGGGTGATCTTCGACTTGCACCGCCAGCCGCTTGTCGGCGTGACTCTGCGAAGGCCCCTTGGGCACGGCCCACGACTTCAGCGTCCCATCAATCGCCAGCCGGAAGTCGTAGTGCAGGCGCGTTGCTCGGTGCTTCTGCACCACGAACGTATTTCCGTAATCCGCAGCGGGTCGGACTTCCAGCCGTAGCTTCGGCTTCGGCAGGCGCTCGCGCCCGCCCTTCTTCGTCTCCTCCGGTTCCCCGGCAGGCTCCGGTGTCCGGTCAAACTTCCGCTTCCGCCGGTATTCTTCGAGCTTCGCCATGTGTGCATTCTACCCCACGCCCTTCCCGCTGTTGTTTTTGGTGGCACAGGCATTCCTGCCTGTGCCCTTCCTCTCCGCTAGGCGGCTCTCCTGCGCCATGTCATCCCGAACCCGCGAAGCGGGTGAGGGATCTGCTTTTTCTTCCTCTTCGTAGGGGGTGGGCTTGCCCCGCCCGCCTCCTGTCTCGGAGGTCGGAGCTTTAGCTCCGACACACACCGCGCCCACGCCCCAACTGTCATTCCGAGCGAGCAGGCCGACTTTTTCTTACATTCGTGAAGCGAATGTCGGCCTGCGTAGCCGAGGAATCTCTTTCGTTGTTCTTGCAGCGCCGGGCTTTGCCCCGCTTTATGGGGACGCCCGACGCTTTGTGTCAGCTTTTGGTCACGATAGTACATGGATAAAAACTAAGTTGACATATGAAGACTTTGGATTTATTGTGCTCAGTCGTGGATCCGTTCATTAATCCGTGTCTACTAAAAGGAGGATTCCATGCGCACTTCTAGGTTCCTCTTGCTGTTCGCCCTACTAGGTCTCGGATATCTTGGCACAACATCTCTTGCACACAGGTTCCCGAGCCCACCCAAATTCTCTGGGAGCAACCAGGCGAAATTCCCTAAGGCTTGTGGCGATGGTCTTGATGAGCATTCAGCCTGCGGCGATTGTGCGTACGTTCAGGGAGTTGGAGTTACCAAAAGTACGCGCTGTGGTCACGTGTGTGTGAAAATTCCTGACAATAAATCGGACAAGGATATGAATCTCACCGCGACAGCGGCGGAGGACAGCGCTGCTCCAGCATTCCAGGCGTGTGGTCAGCCTAACACTCCTGGGCCGTGCGCTGTCGGATGGGCTAGGTTCGAAGGGAACGAGTATTATCCGGACAAGCATGAGTTATGCGGTAGGTTCAGAAGACTAGTCCCGAGAGCACGACGATGCTCGACCCGCCTTCGCCATCGCCGACCCCGACTGTCATCCCGAACCCGCTCGCCTGCCTTTGGCGAACGGCGGTGAGGGATCTGCTTTTCCTTTCTCCGAGTCATTCGCGCATCTTGTGCGCTTTTTGCACCCCGGTCCTTCTTACCGGGGCGTCCCGGATGCTTTTACGGGATGCGCTTTCTGCATTCCGGATGGGCTTGCGGAACCGAGCGGACCAGGCCCACTTCTTCTTTGGGGGAGCACGACGGAACCTGTCCCGGCCCGGGAGTCGTGCCGCCAAGTCCGAAGATCGATCGGGGCTTCAGCCCCTGAAGAACGCATAGCGATCGATTGCTCCCGCCAATGTTCCGACGTTCGACGTTCTAACGTTCCGGCGATCCCTTGACTCAGCATTGCCCCGCCCGCGCGGATGGCCTAGCCGGCAACTTCGCGTCCGAGAAGTCGGGATCGTGCAAACAACGTCAGTAGCTTCCTTGGCGCGGAAGGAAACCCGTACAGTCGCCACCCGGTTTGAGGAAGTCAAGCATCGCTTGATTCTTATACCCCGTTCCATATTTGCGTATTTCTGCTTCGAGAAGGGGCCACGCAGCCGCATGAAATTGCGGCCAAACTTGATAGACGCGATTCGTGGTGTACCAACTGTCGCCCATATCTCTGCCACACATAGAAAGCTGTCTGTACAGTCCCTCCGCTGTCCTTTTTCGTGTCGGATTTGACATATGTGAAAATAGCTGAGTCGCAATGACATAGTGTTCAAGGCAATAGGTGTAGTCTCCCCAATCGTTGTACGCCGTGTCGTATTGCTGGATGAGTGTGCAGTACTTTTGAACGAATCGGTCAATGTCGGGAAGGCTAGGAAAACTCTGGAGCCATCGGGAGATTGCATTTAGGAGCGAGTAGAGGACACCCGACTTTCGAACTCGTTGTTTGTACTTCAAAAAGTCCAATAGCATCTCAAGCAGGTCCGTCCGTCCCCTCCCAAGAAACTCGTCACACCAGTGTTCAGCAACTCTTAGTATCCCCTGCACGGCAAGGTTCAACGTGGCGGGCTCGAACTCCTGCATGGTGACCGCTGAAGCGCTAGCTTTGTAGACGGCCTCGTGAAGTTCGACCAGATCAAGCATCTGTGCCAAGGAATCTACTTTCTGGTCGTCCTCCACGGCAAGCTTCGCCGGATCAGTGTTCCAGGTTATTAGTTCATACCAATGCTTGTACGTTCCAACGTCGGCCCTGATCCGAGCGGTAATGTCGGCGCGCCCTTGTTCAAAAGTGTCGAACGTAGATCCTAACTGCTTGAAGTATTCCTCAATTGAACAGTTCTCGACGTAGTGGATTCGTTTGTGCTTGTAATATGCCTTTTGTTCAGCCGGAATTGCGCTACGACTCACGAAGAATGACGGGCGTATTTGCGAAAAAGAATGGGAGTCTCCGGGTGACCCGCCCGCTTTTTGGTCGAAGAGTACTTCGTGATAGATAAACTGAATGTTAGGGTCGCTGAGACTGTATCCTAAGAACACGACTGTTCTCTCGCAAAACAATGTGTAGAGCTTATTGATGATGTAACGGTCGCCACGCAGAAATCTGTGATAGTCCTCTTCAGTTATAACGATGCTCTGCGCTGGCTCTGGATTAGAGACGCTGCCATGGATCTTGAGGAGAGTCCGACCTCCCCCAGAGGGAGTGGCAAAATCGACATTTCTGACGGGACGAGATAGCACTATGTCAGCGCCGGTATTGATGCCTTCTTCGAAGAAGGTGTCTTCAAGAAAGGTATCGAAATTGGTTGTGACCCAGATTGGAAGCGGGAGTCTCTTGGCGGCTGCTAAGTGCGATCCCTTTATAGCCCGTCTGGCGACTTCGGGAGTATAGTTTTCCGTTAACGCCCTCTGGATAAGTTCGTGAATACTGGGGACCTGTGACGGATCTCCCACTGGCGTGTCTCTGTTAACGCGCTCACGAGCAAGTTCGAATTGCTGCGCTAACCTTAGATACTCGGCGGGATGTACTATTCGATTCCGACGTTGGTCGAAAACAGCATCACAGTACTTGAAGATTTCATTGGTATCACCGGTCAGTGTTGAGAATACCTGGCGAAGAAGATCCTGCCAGAGGGGCATACTTGGAAGATAGTTCTTCACAAACCCAGCTCCCACGAACAGGACGACGTTGCCCTTGAGAAATTCTTGTCGTAGTTCGTAGGGGAGAGCCACAGTCACTCCATGCTGAGGTTCGGTGCGTGCCTGCGATTCGCAGAATGCCGGTGCCAAGAAGTTCCGTGTATCAGATCTATGAGGAACGGAGCTTTTGGCCCATCGCTCAACCTGCGGGGCAATTGATCTCGAGTGACTTTCCCAGTGTCAACTACTGCCGTCCCGAATGTGCGTTTGCTCATCGAGCTTCTCGCGAAGTAGCCTAGCAAACCGCGAAATAATTTGAAGGGTAGAAAACTCATGACGAATATAATACGGGAGGAAATCGGACATGAATTATCTCCTAGGCTTGTTCTGCGTGCGGTCTACTTCTTGGAGCGGGCTGCTCTCTTTCGCCTGTAAGCGATCGCCGCTTTCAGCTGTTCTCGGGCGATGGCGAAATCGATTTTCTTGGCTTTGGCCACTTCAAGCGCAAGCTTTCCATAACTCAAACTCGGGTTTTCGACCCGCTTTTTGAATAACAGGTCATACAACTCCTCGCTCCGCCTGCCCCTCTTGCGCTGTGTACCGAAATGCCTCTGAATGAATTCGCGCCATCGCTTTGTTTGCTCTGGGCCTTGTTCCGCAGTCGTCTGAATGAACATCTCTAGAACTTCAGGCAACAAAAGAGCTCCTGGCCATGCTCCCAAGAGGTCGGCGAAAAACTCAAGACTGCCCATTTCATGTTTCTCTTTCTTCGAGAGCATGAGGGTCAGCAATTTCTCGACTGTATATGGTTTGCCAAATGGGAGTCTGGTTTCTTCCAGGGTCTTAGCTTTAACCAAAAACCCTGCCTCAAAATACATTCCCAGCAGGTCGACCTGTGTGTATCTGTTAACTGCCCTCAAGACCTCGACTGTTGCGTCGAGGACATCGTCGGTCAATTCGATCTGCGCCATCGGTTGCTTTCTTTGGTGTTTCTCGACCTGAAGAATTCCTCCGACCAATATTAGCAGCCACCCTATGTCAACTTGCAGATAGCCCAGAGTCGTTTTGACGAAGCAGAAACCCAATTCCGAGATAGCCTCGAGAGGTGGCTTGTCTTGAAAACGGCTGAACGCTTCGGCTGCTTTCGATGTGAAAAATCGATCTGCGGAGACTCGTAATCTCGGCTTTGAAGTCTTCTGCCCGCCTGCCTTCGGGTCCTTAGACTGGCCCACCTGTTTTGAATGTGTATTTTTCTGCATGGTCTTTGGGGAGAGTATTGCAAGCATAGCACCTCTACAACTTCTCATGGCGGCTGGGCCAGCCTCTCGCTAGCCCCTTCCGCAGAATTGGCCTTTCAATTGGTCTCGGGTCGATGCCCGATCCGCCCACTATCCCTCAACACCCCTTCGTTACCTCGTTACTTCATGACTCCCTCTGCCATCCGTATTCTCCTGCAAACACACGACTTATATTTACCTTGACAAACTATAATAATGTAGTATAATGGTTTTGTTGCTCGGGCCCACTTTGCCCCTGCTACTTCTTTATGCGTCCCCACCCCGTCCCTCTGGAATCGATCACTCTCATTCCGTCCCAAGCGGCCCACTCCTCTAACTACATTAGAATCAACACTTGCAAAAGTGTGTCAAAACAAAGGACTTTAACTACCTTTAGAATCAACACTTACACAAAAACTGGGGGAGGGGGGTGGCCATTCTCGAGTCACCTACCTTGGTGCCCCGCATCCGGCGGCTCAGCCGCGTGCGGGGATTCCACCTCTTCCTCCAGACGTTTGACGTTCAGACATGCAAGGTTCCGACGATCTTTTCCCCGTCACCGTGACGAAAAACCCCTCACCGTAAGTCCTTTAAAATCTGCTCTTACAGACTGTGACGCCCATAAGTCCTTTAGAATGCGCTCTTACGAAAACTGCCGGGTGTCACTCACTCTTTCTTTCCAAAATCCTAAAGAATCACTTGAAGTCTGCTTCCCGTTTTGGAGTCGACCATCCGAGAAGGCCTGCCTTCACTGGAATTTACCTTGGTACCCCGCATCCGGCGCAGCCGCGTGCGGGGATTCCTTCTTTCCCGAACATGAAACCTGCAAACGTGCAACGTTCAAACGTTCTTTCCGTGTGCCCACTCGCTTTGCCCGAGGCTGCCCACTTTGCAAAATGAGCATTCACGACCATGAAATCGCCTTGCATCCTGTCTACGGGCCGACTAACCTTACCCATTGGCCCATTCAAGTACCCCTGGGAATCCTAACGAAGGAGTCTCTACATGGCTGCGACGGTTTGGAAAGGCCACCTCACCTTTGGGTTGATTTCGATTCCCGTGCGCATGTTTACCGCCGCGCGCGGCGAACGCATCAGCTTCAACCAGCTTCACAAGGAATGCCATTCGCGCCTCAAGCAGCCGTTGTTCTGCCCGCATTGCAATCGCAACGTGGAACGGACGGAGATCGTGAAGGGCTACGAGTACGAAAAGGACCAATACGTTCTCTTCACCGAAGAAGAGCTGGACAAGATCGAGCCGTCCTCCGCCAGGGTCATGGAAATTCTGGAGTTTGTGAAGCTCAATGAAACGGATCCGCTCTATTTCGACGCCTCCTACTACGTCAC
>QHYN01000194.1 GCA_003224145.1 Acidobacteriota bacterium | reverse complement strand
CCGAGCGATGTTGTTGCGAAGATCTGATAATTTCTGACGATTCACTTCGGTTTGCAGATCGGCAGCCTTGGCTCGGGCATTAAACAGAAAACCATTGAAGACCGGGATGTTCACGTTCACCCCAACAGCGCCGTACCAGTTCGGGATGTGCACATCTCGAACCGGCGCCTCACCGACGACGCCGAGCGCACTGACCGTTGGGCGCCAGAGGTCATGCTCGGCGTTGCCGAATTTCTGCGTGGATTCCACTTCATCCTGGAGGGCCAGACTTCGCCCGTACCCCTTCCTGGTGAATGCGACCATCCAGCAACTCGACAGAAGTGAATGGTGGCCGACGGCTGAAGCACACCAAGTGCGTTGAGCGCCGGGTGCCGGGTGTATAAGTATGAGAATGCCAATCACCAATCGCGCCCGCAAAGATTCCGGCCGGCTCACGCTCATCGAGATGATCATGTTTCCGTTATACATCTTGCTGATCGCCTTATGCGTTCAGTGGGGACTCCATCGACGCGGTTGGCGCGGCGCTGTCCTCGGATTGCTCCTGGTATTCCTCATTTTACCGTTAGGCGCATTCGCTTGGGGCCTTCTCTTGTCAGCGATTTACACGGGGATGCCCAGCTATCCGGCCTGTCGCACCGGCAAATGCCATTCGTCCAATTACCGGCTTCGGCGCTTGGAGAACGGCCGTTCGGCTCTCTTCTGCGCGTGCGGAACGCCCTACCGGAAACGCGGCCGCCGTTTTTACGAAGTGCAGCCCGACGGTTCCCTCCGCCCGTACATGCTATGGCGCGCCTTCCGCGGATGGTTTCCCGACGCTTAGCCAGTAGCAAACGCTAATCGCGAAGCGCAAGATTTCTGGAGACCGACGCGGAGACGCAGAGCTATCCCTCAAAGAGCTTCACCAGCCGATCTAACTTCCTAAAGAGCTCATCGTAGGTAACGATTGTTACCCCCTGGGTCCGCTCCCGGAGTAGCTCGAAATCATCTCTCATGGCGGGCCCTGCGTCGCCCTTGAATTCCTCTTCAGTGTTTCCGGCAATTAGCAAGCACCGCGGGTCCCCTAGAGTGAGGTCCGCTGAGTTTTCCTGCAAGAGCCCGCGCCAGTTCTGCATAAGGCGCTGACGATACTTAAGAATTTGGGCTATTGCTCCCGAAATTCCAGTTGAAAGAGGGTAGACCTTGTTCCGGTATCTGGACCCCAATATCCTTGTGCCCGGTGTCTTGATCTCGATTAGCACGACTTGTGAGGTGCCTTCCGTCTTTGCGAGCAGGTCCACCAAGTGGCCACCAGTGTTGTCCAACTGTTTGCCGCCGAGGTACGCTTCTTCACCGATTATTAGGATGGGATATGCGAATAATTGGCTGAGAATGTAGGCTCGCTCTTTAAGTGACCTCCGCCAAAAGCTTTCATCTTCGTTTGAATGATGCTCGAGCCAATAGTTTTGTGCGTCCTTGAGAGCGGCCAACCCGAGCAGAGCATTTAGGGCTGGCAATTGCGTCGGGTCAAGGATGGCTAGCTTCCCTAGGACCTCGTGTCGATTGGGAGATGACGCGACCCATCTCAGAAGGATACGCATGGACTTCAGCGCTTCCTCGCTCTGTGAATTGAGCAAAGATAAAAGATCTTCTTCGGGAGCATCAGGAACAAGGAGCCACGTGTTTTGACCGGACTGAATTCCGTGTTGCTCATAAAGTGTGTATAGGGGTCGAAGCTGTTGTAGGAGCGTGAGAACTTCTTCACTCTTGAGAGCTAGCGCATAACCCTCCCCTGTTTTCAATGAGGCTAGAGACATTTGCCGGTCGGGTATCCAAGCATCTTTGAGTGCCTTCTTCTCATAGAAGAATTCACCTTTTATGCAGGCAGCCGGGTTTCGCAGATTTTCAACAATAGTAGGTGCAAATACGAGCCGAGCATGAGGACCTTGTCGAAGGACAATCTCTTTTGCCTTTTCCGTAACGCGCGACGTGGACCAAGTCTCGACTTTCATGCTTCCTCCAGTGCTGCCGACCAGGAATCGACCTTGAGGGTTAGAGTACTGCACCGGCTAATGGTACAAGATCAATAACTTTTGTTAGAATCGGCGGCCAACGTGTCTGAGTCCGACCCAAAAAAGAAACGAGACGGCCTTGCTACGGCCGCCCCCGGAGACCGACCTGCTTCGAAGAAAGATTCATCGCTCGAGGGCTGTGCGGTAGAGATGAATGATGGCAAGCGCTGCGGCCGTCCGATTCATTACGGGCCGCACAGCGATCCGACTCCTGCATGCTTGATGCATTCCCCCGATCCCGAAAAGAGCGACGCGGCATTCCAAGAGGAGTTTGAGGTCACCTTGAAAGTCGGCGGAGACGGCATTGCAGACTTTACTCAGTTTGTCTTTCCCAGTGCGAGCTACCGCGGGCGAGAATTCTCGGCGAAATGTGTATTTCACGATGCCACGTTCATGCGGGCCGCGGACTTCCGCAGTGCCACGTTCACGCAGGACGCCGACTTTGGCGGGGCGACGTTCACGCAGAACGCCCACTGCGGAAGGGCCAGGTTCATGCAGGGCGGCAACTTCCATCACGCCAAGTTCGCGCAGGACGCCGACTTCGGCGAGGCCACGTTCACGCAGAACGCCAAATTCCTCAATGCCACGTTCACACGGGACGCCTACTTCTTTAGAGCCAAGTTCATGCGAGAGGCTCACTTCGACGAGGCCAAGTTCATACAAGACGCCGACTTCCGCTTTGCCACGTTCACACGGTACGCCTACTTCTTTAGGGCCAAGTTCATGCAAGACGCCGACTTCAGCCGTGCCACGTCCACGCAGATAGTCTTTGTAGGGGCAAAGTTCCTCGGGCCGGCGGAGTTCCGCGGAACGCGCTTCCGACGAGACCAGAAGCCTTTTCCGGGTCCGGTCTTTTCCCTGGCGGAGTTCTCCCGACCGGAAGCGGTCATTTTCTATAAGACTTACCTTGGCCAGGCACTCTTCCACAATTGCGACGTCTCCCAGGTGAACTTTTCGTCGGTAGAGTGGCGCCAACGAAAAGGCACCGGTAAGCGAATGGTGTTCGAGGAAGAAGTCGACCTTGAAACTCGCAACGACCTGAGCCCAGCGCAGGACAACGGCAAGCGCATGCACATCGAGTTGTTCAAGGAAAAACTAGATCCTGATGATGCCAAGGACTTGAGCCCAGCGAAGGACAGCGCGAATAAGCGCGACTACGGCTTGATTGCCGAACTCTACCAGCAACTGAAAAAAACTACGACGAACGGAAAGACTATTGGACGGCGGGCGACTTTCATTACGGCGAAATGGAGATGAAGCGTCTGGCCAGCCGCAGAAAGAACAGAGTCCTGCGCTGGCTCGTGCAACATTTGCGGCTCGTCGCGTGGTACAAGTACGCAAGCCAATATGGGGAAAGCTATGTACGGCCAGCCATCTGGCTCGGCGTTACCCTGTTACTTTTCGCCCTACTGTACCCAGCGGTCGGCTTGCGCTATGACTCGACGAAGGGCCGCGCCGGAACCACCGCGCCTTCGGTTCCCGTCAACCTCACTTATGCAAGCCCGCTCTTTCTCGGGCAACCCGCCCCCAACCGCCACAAAGCACAATGGCGCCTCTTTGGGATTAGCTGCCTGACCGCCCTGGAGATTGCCGCGTTTCAGAAGGAGCCTGCCTATCAGCCGGTCTATCCTTGGGGCCGCTTGCTCACCCTTATCGAAATGCTTCTTACCTCTACCTTGGCCGCCCTCTTCTTCCTCGCCGTGCGCCGCCAATTTCGTCGCTAGCGCGGTGAGCAATTGACTTACCGAATCATTCTTCTCTGGCTATTCCTGGGATTCCTGTTTCTGGCCGGCGCGTATTTCATCTTCCAAAATTATTACGCTTGGATTTATCTTGGGATGGCGAGGAAAGAACATCATTCACCCCTACCACTCCTCGGCGGTCTGGGCTGCCATCTAGCCTTGCGAGGGGTTCCTATCGCGGGAGTTCGCGCTTGGGCATGGCTACCCTGGATTCTCGATCCTGGCTATGTTTTCCTGCTGGGCCTTTTCATCTGTACCGCGATTGTCACCAGGGGTTTCCAACGCCCGCCACCGAAGTAGCGGCCCACACGCCCTAAAGGTAAGAATTCCCCCTTCCATCACGTCCTTCCGCCCCCTGCGAGCTCTACCCCTTTGTTTTCTTTCTCTTACGCGCGCATTCGAACGGATGTGCCCATTTGTCAAATACTAGTACTAGCAATGGAATTGACAATTTTCTTAATTAGCGGTATCATGGGTCGTGAATTCTCGACTCCACAAACGCCCAATGCGCCTGCGCCACTCTCCTCGCCTCCACCTCCGTCACCGTGACGAAAATCCTGTCACCGCAAGTCCTTTAGATTCCCCTCTTACAAACCGTGACGCCCGTAACCCCTTTAGAATCCGCTTTTACGAAAACTGCCGGGTGTCGATCCTCATTTCTCCATCCCGGCACTTATGTAACTTATTTAGAATCAACACTTGCAGAAGTGTATCAAAACAAAGGACTTTATCTACCTTTAGAATCAACACTTACACAAAAACCGGGGGGTGGGGGTCAGACAGAAACGCGGAAGGGGGGAGAAGGGGACCGGAGCCAGGGGTGCGCCGGTCCCCGTGGTAGGACATTACATGAAGATCAAGCTCGCTCAGTCTCGCGCGCTAGCGTCACATCAGGATGAAGGGCATGTGAATTGTGCGTGACGCCCGCCTCTCCGGAGGCAGCCGCGGGGGATCTTCGCTCCTGCTTCGTGTCCTGCGCTACCGTTCCGCGCGGGAAGAAGCGCGCTCGGAGTCGAACACCGGGACCGTGAAATGGAATTGCGAACCTTGACCGACTTCGCTCTCCACCCAGATGCG
>QHYN01000193.1 GCA_003224145.1 Acidobacteriota bacterium | reverse complement strand
AATTCCGCACAGGGACGCCCGTGGACAGACCGCAGGGTCACGAGCAGATGCACCGCCAGCGGCAGGATGTCGGCGCGGCGTTCGCGGAGCGGCGGAACCGTGAGCGTCAGAACGTTCAGGCGGAAATACAGATCCTCGCGAAAGCTGCCCGCCTGCACGGCCGCCGGAAGGTCGACATTGGTAAGAGCAACAAGGCGCGCTTCGATGTGCAGGGTCTCTGTGCCGCCCAGACGTTCGAACGCGCGCTCCTGCAAAACGCGGAGCAGCTTGCTCTGCGCGCCCGGCGAAAGCGCGGCCACTTCATCGAGGACGATGGTGCCGTTGCCGCCAAGTTCCAGGCGGCCGAGTTTGCGCTCCACCGCGCCAGTGAAAGCGCCGCGCTCGTGGCCGAAGAGTTCGCTTTCGACCAGCTGCGGCGGCAGGCTGGCGCAATCAATTTTCAGATAAGGAGCATCGCGGCGCGGACCGAGTTCATGAACCAGTCGCGAAAGATGGTCTTTGCCAGTGCCGCTTTCGCCGGTGATCAAGAGAGTCGTTGGTGCGACGGCGACTTTTTCAGCAAGTTCGAACAGGCGCAGCGATGCCGGATCTTCGGCGATCCACGGCAGTCGCTCGCCAATCATGGTTGTGAACGACCGCCGTGCCCACGGCTGGAAAGCGGTTCTTTAGAATAACGTCCGCGCCGGAAGGTAGGGCTGCTGCTCTCTTGCACCGCAGAGGAGCCTTCGGGGGCATCGGCGATGTCGAGTTTCGCCGCGGAACGCCACAGGCGCTCAAGATCATAGTAGCGCCGCGCCTGATCGCTGAAGACGTGCACCACAAAGCTGCCGAAATCCAGCAATGCCCATTCGGCGGAGCGGTATCCTTCCCGGTGCTCGGGCGAGCGGCCCATTTGTTTGTAGAGCTGTTCTTCGACTTCCGTGCAGATGGCCTGCACCTGCGGTGTGCTGTAGCCCGTGCAGATAACGAAATAGTCCGTGAAAGCACTGGCGCTGGAGAGATCCAGCACGGAGATGGCGGCGGCTTTCTTTTCTTGTGCCGCTTGGACAGCAAGGCGGACGCCCTGCGGCAACGATTCGAGGTTCACCGGTATAGGCCCTGCTTGAGAATGTATTCCTCGACGCGCGCGGAAACAAGCCCGTGGATGGACTGGCCGCGTTGTGCGCGGCGGCGAATGTCCGTGGCGGAAACGTCGCTCGATACGTTCTCGAGCAGATAGACCGTCGTCCGCTGAAGGTGCGCAATCACCTCCGAAGGATGGCCGCCTTCAGCTTCTTTCCTGCCGTCAGGGCGCGCCATCAAGTCCGGTGGAATGACCAAACGCAGAGCTTCGGCGCGAATTCCCGGACGGTTGGCGATGATGAAATCGCAGAGCCCGAGCAACGTTTCGTATTCTTTCCACGTGGGGATGTCGAGAAACGCATCCGCGCCGATCATGAAAAAAATGCGGTCGCCGTGGCCATGATAAACGTGGCGAAAATAGCGCACGGTGTCCACGGAATAATGAAGCTGCGTGCCGCTGAAGTCTTCGCCCGCTTCGGCTAGCGAAGGAACGAAGTGGGGATGCTCGGTGCAGGCCAGGGCCACCATGGCAAACCGATGCGGAAAAGGGGCGAGGTGCTGCTTGAGCTTGTGCGGCGGCCGGCTCGCGGGGATGAAGTGCAATTCGTCGAAATTGAATCGCCGGTCGGCTGCGCGGGCCACGTCAATATGGCCACTGTGAATGGGATCGAAAGAGCCGCCAAAAAGGGCGATGCGGCGAGGATCGTGTTTGACGGCGGTGCGGTGCGCCTGCGCTATCGTCAATGCGTCTCCCAAGAATTCTCTAACTCGGATTTTCTCATGAATTCTCGTCTTCGGCAGCGGTGCCCGGAGAAGGGTCAAGTTTGGCAGCGGCCCGCAGAGGTTCATGATCGCGCGAGGTATTCGCTTGTACAACAGCGGCTGGCTGCGCCTCCAGAGTTGCATCGGGAGTCGCGCGGGGAATCTTGTCCAGTGTGTCCGCGATGGAACGGACAAGCTCTTTCACGCCTTCACCGGAAACGGCGGAAATGGAATGAAATTCGAGGCCGCGCCGCTCACAGAAATCGCGCAACGCTTCCAGCCGGGTGCGGTCCGTCGTAGCATCGAGCTTGGTGGCAACCACAATCATGGGTTTTCTGGTAAGCGATTCACTGAAGGCCGCAAGCTCGCCATGGATGATTTCGAAGGAATGGACCGGGTCATCGGCGTTCGAATCGCTGGTATCAATCAGATGCACGAGGAGCCGCGTCCGCTCCACATGCCGCAAAAATCGAATGCCGAGGCCCGCGCCTTCGTGCGCGCCTTCGATGAGGCCGGGAAGATCGGCAACCACAAAGGTACGGCCGATTTCCCGTCCCGCTTTCCCGGTGCCGCCGTCGGCGTTCACCACTCCAAGATGGGGTTCGAGCGTGGTGAAGGGATAATTCGCGATTTTCGGCCGCGCCGCGGAAATCACGGAAATCAACGTGGACTTGCCCGCGTTGGGAAATCCAACCAGTCCGGCGTCCGCCAGCAGCTTTAATTCGAGGCGAAGATGGCGCTCTTCGCCGGGAAAACCTTCTTCGTGTTCGCGCGGAGCCCGGTGCCACGGCTTGGCGAAGTGCTGATTCCCGCGGCCGCCGCGGCCCCCGTGCGCCAAAAGGACGCGCTGGCCCGGCTCCGCCAGATCGGCAATCAACTCTCCGGTATGCTCGTCGTAGGCCAGCGTTCCAACGGGCACCTGCAGAATCATGTCTTCACCGGAGTGACCGGTACAATTCGAGCCTTCGCCGTGACGCCCGCGCGCGGCCTTGAATTCCCGGTTGTAGCGGTAACGCAGCAGTGTGTTGTCGTTGAGATTAGCTTCGAGATAAACGCTGCCGCCATTGCCGCCGTCGCCGCCCGATGGGCCGCCGCGCGGAACAAACTTCTCCCGGCGAAACGCCATGCACCCGTTTCCGCCATTCCCCGCCTTCACGAAAATCTTGGCTTCATCAACAAACACAAAACGCCCCAACTTTGCGCGCTAGGCGCTCACTCTCGAAAAAGATAACATAAGCAACCTGGCGAAACGCGATTTCTCCGACGGAGACTGAACCCCGATGCTTCGTGTGCTCAAGCGCTTGACCTTGCTGCTTCTCGCCCTTGTCGCGATCGGGGCCGCCGCGTTCTACGTGCTCTACTTCCATCGCGCGGCGCTTCCGCCCGCTCCACCGCATGCGCGCGTCGCTCCGGTGATTGCCCGGCTACCCGGGCTTGCCGCATGCTGGGTCGAAACGGGAAAAACGTTCAGCAGATTTTCCATCGGCATGACCGCCGGCAGTATTCTTGTCAGGCATCCCGCCGGCGACTTGCTGATCGACACCGGCAACTCCAGCCATTTCCGCCAGGATGTCAGCGCCTACCCGTTCTGGCTGCGCTGGAAACTCCAATCCCTTGCCGGGCAGTTGAATCCGGAGGTCCCGTTGCCAGACTTACTCCGACGCATCGGTGAAGATCCTGCCAGGCTGCGCTGGGCCATTCTCTCCCACGTGCATCTGGACCACGCCGGTGGGCTCATGGATTTGCCGCGCCTGCCGGTCCTGATGACCCATGAAGAGCTGCAATTCGCGAACAATCCTGAGATTCAGGCCAAAGGCTACGTGCTCGCGGCGTACACCAAAACTCTGCCCCAGCCCGGCGCGCCAACGCTGCAATTCGAGCCCAAGGCTTACGAAATCTTCGACGAAAGCGCCGACCTCTATAAGGATGGTTCCGTGGTCGCGGTACCTCTGCGCGGTCACACACCGGGGAGCGTGGGCATCTTCGTGAACCTCTCGCCCACGCGGCGGTTCTTCTACGTTGGCGATAGCGTTGACGACGAGCGCGGCTTCGAAGAGCGTGTCGGCAAGCCGCTGCTCCTGCGCGACAGCGATAACGATCCCGCTCTAGCGAATCAGCTTGTCAGCCGGCTCAGCCAACTGCACGAAAAAGTGCCCGGACTCACGATCATTCCTGCGCATGGCCGCAGCGCCTATAAGAAATTCTTCCTTGGCGGGCCGCTGAGCTGCGTCTCGGGACAATAGTTGCAGGAAACTGCACCGCGGAGGCAATCGGCAGAGTTGCGGGGTTTGTCTCTCGGCGCTTTTAGATTTTTTCCCCGACTCCACACCCACCTAAACTGTCATCCCGACCCTGAGGACGCGGTCTTCCGCGGCCTCAGGCGGAGGGATCTGCTTTTCCGCTTCGGAATATCGGTAGGGGCGGGGCTTGTTTACCCTGAGCCCAGCCGAAGGGCCCCGCCCGCTTTAGTTCGCGGCGGGCTTGGCTTGCTCCGTCGGCTGGATGCTGATGAAGCGGCCGTGGCGGCCCCGGTCCTGAAACTTCACAAATCCGGTGACCATAGCGAACAGCGTGTCGTCACTACCGCGCCCGACGTTTTCGCCGGGCTGGTGTTTGGTGCCCCGCTGCCGCACCAGAATCGTGCCGGCATTGACGAGTTGTCCGCCGAAGCGCTTCACGCCCAGCCTTTGCCCCTGGGAATCGCGGCCGTTGGTTGAGGAGCCGCCGCCCTTCTTATGTGCCATGACGTAATCCTTCTCCAAACAATTGTGTCTCGAAATTATCTAACGCGTTGCTCAAAACCGCCCCAACTTGTCATTCCGAGGAGCCGCAGGCGACGAGGAATCTGCTGTTCTCTTGGAATTTCGCAAGAGCAGATTCCGGAATGCCACTTCCACGCTGTCTTTCAACTTCTTGCTAGAGCTTAATGTCGTGGACCTGCACCGCGGTGAAATTCTGCCGGTGGCCCCGTTGAATCTTGTACTGATTGGTCCTCTTGAACTTGAGCACGGTCAGTTTCTTGCCGCGTCCTT
>QHYN01000192.1 GCA_003224145.1 Acidobacteriota bacterium | reverse complement strand
GCGGGCGTGCAGCTCCGCGACCTGGAGAAATACATTAACCCGACGCTAGGAGGCCGCGAAGTCCCAACAGCCTCGCCCGGTTTCGACCGATGGATTTTCGAGCTCTATCGTACCGCCATCGAGACCTTGCAAGGGATCGCTTGGATGCTGCTGGTGTTTTTTGTTTTTGCCCTCATCGCCTACGTCATCGTGCGCATTGCTGAGGGGAGAAAAGAGCAAGGCAGCTCCCAGGCTTGACCACGGCACAAACGCGGGGCGCCGCTTACGTTTCTGTGTTCAAGAAACGATCTTGAGATCAAATTTTTCGACAACCCACCGACCATCCCTAAAGACGACATAAAAATCTCCTCTTCCAGCGCAGAGGCTTCCACAGTAATAGCCACCGTCTACAATCACCTCGCGATCAGAAGTCCACGCAAACTTCCCAACCCAGAGGGCAACCCCCGGTTTTCCAGTCTTCCGATCGTATATCCATCTCTGTGCCGGCTTCTTGGACGGGGCGATAGCCGATAATTTCTTAACGGAGAGCTTGACGTCGGAAAATCGCTTCATGAACGAATCGCTTGGATCTTGATAATTTATATCGAGGAAGATGATGCCATCGCGATTTTTCATTTCGTACCGAAATATCGCTTCTCGGATGTCGTCTTCTTGCGCGGCACGTCGGGCAGCGTCAGTGGCGACTTGTGCATAAAGTGATGCGGAGAACAAAAACATCACCAGAGAAACTCCAATGGCAGCCGCCAAACATTCATTGCTAATTTTTTTCAAAATCACGAGGTGCTCCGCGAATGCTGACTTTTGGGCGAGGCAAATTTCCCCGCCATAGGTTCGATTTACTTTGGACACCTGAGCACTAGTTGGAGTTCCCTTCAACTGAAGAAGAATAATAGCGTTCGCCGGCGCAAGAGCGGCAGAGGGTACGGCCGTCCTTGACGACTTCGCGTTTGAAGTTGATGCCTTCCCCGCATTGCGCGCAGACGACGCGCGGCCCTTTGAAGCCAGGCAGGTCTTCCGGAGGCACTTCGACTTTCACCCATTGTTTGTCGAACAGAGTGTCGTCGGAGAGCTGCGCATAGGCTTTTTGCTGGCCGGCTTCTTTGTCGAGTTCCGGAAACAGTTCGCGAGCGGCCTGCTTGGAGGATTCTTTCGCGGCGATGCGCACAGCCCGGCCGGTCTTCAGATCGACGAACGTCGCGGCAACTTTCCCCCAGTCACGGAATTTCAAGGCGCGCTTGCCAAGGCGGCAGCCGGCAACGACCGCGACAGCGTCGGTGACGCACCGGTCGATCTCCACATACGTCACGAGTCTCTTGCGCTCAGCAGTGGGGTCATCGATGCCGAGCTCACACAGGCCAAGCATTGCGAGCCGCACGCCCAGTACCTGCCCGGCGCACAGATGCCCATGCGCTTGCTCCGCAAGTTCAAGGTATTCGCCGAGCGTTTTCATATTTGCACGCGCTTCATGTGAATCTCACGGGGAAGCCTTTTCTGCCCCGGACCAAGGATGAGACTTACGCGCCTCGATGAATGCAAAGATCGTCATAAGGAGCCCAAGCGCGGCGAGAGCGCCGTCGCGATAGATCGTCTTGATGGTGAGCGGCTCTGGATTCGCAAAACAGCCGCAATTAATCTGCAAGCCTAGCGCGTAGGAGCGCACGACGGCAGCGAAAAACCCAAGCATGATTAAGGTGACGACGGTGGCCCAAATGCGCAGCCGCCAGCCGATCAGGAGCAGAAGCCCGAGAGCGATTTCTGCAAACGGCAATGTGTGCGCAACGAAGTTTACGCCCCACGGCGGCAGCAACTGATAGGAATCAACCTGCATGGCAAAGAACGAAAGAGCCACACCGAGGGGTGGGCGCGGATGCATTCCCATGGTGAGCTTGCCATAGCCGGCATAGATGAAAATCCCGGCGAGCACGAGGCGGCCGATCCAAATGATGGCGCGGCGTAAGTTAAAGGGACTGGATTCCATCATGAGTTTGTTTCTTCTTCGTTAGAAGCACTCATCCTACTTCTGCGAGAGAAGCTGCTCGAGAAATTGTTTGAGAATGTCGTAGCTCATCGCGCCGGAGTAGGGATAGGTCTGGCCTTTGCAATGAAAGACGGTGGTGGGGGTCTGGTTGACACGGTACATCTGGCCAACCGCGTAATCCTTGTCGATGAGCGGCTCCAGCGTGCCACCTTTGACGAGCGCACGGACTTTATTCATTTCCGCGGGGGAGAGTACGGCGGCAACCGTGCCGTCCACATCGCCGCTCTGCTCCCACCTCTCCTGGTTCTGATAGATAGCCTGTTCCACCGGTTCCGTTTTTCCAAGCAGTGCGGCAGCGCGGGCGTACCGCGCGGCAATGCGGGAGTAAGCGTGCATAGCAAGCGGAAAATCACGGTGAACCAGATAGACCTTGCCGGTGGTGACGTAATTGTCCATGAGTTGCCGATTCGTGTTGAGAAAGAGCGCCTTGCACGATGGGCACTGGTAATCGCTGAAGACTTCCATGATTACAGGCGCGTTCTTCGAGCCAAAGGCCTTGTGCGGATCAACGTCCGTGATGCCCGCTGCGGACTGCGGCGCTGCCTTGGCAATCAGCACAGAGACGCTCACTAGCAGAGTAAGGCCAATTGTTCCGAACAGTGCGCGCCTGCGAATCACTCAATCCTCCAGTATCCCGTGCAAATATTTGACACCGAAATCACGGCCAGACTACCACAGGTTAGCCGTGGAATGGCTTGCGACCCCTGCGGACTTCCCAAATCTGCCAACAGGACCCGCGGAGACGTCATACTCTATCTGAGTGGGTTTGCAGAGAAATCGTTGTACCCCTTTGGTGGTCCGTAAGGCTAAGAAAAGAAGATGGTTATCGCTCATATAAGAAAACTTGACAAATGCACGCTCAACTTGTATACTCTCGTCGAAGTTGGACTTAGAGGAGTGGATTCGAGCCGGATTTGCCTTAGTTTCAGCAAGTTACGCGGCAAATCAATGGTTTTGGGAGGAAGGCAGCAATGAGCAAGATTATTGGAATTGACCTCGGAACGACGAACTCCGTGGTGGCCGTGATGCAGGGCGGTGAGCCTGTGGTCATCCCCAACCAGGAAGGCGCGCGGACAACACCGTCCGTCGTGGCCATCACCAAGACGGGCGAGCGGCTCGTCGGCCAAGTGGCGAAGCGCCAAGCGGTGACCAATCCCGAAAACACCGTGTATTCCATCAAACGCTTCATGGGCCGGCGCTTTGACGAAGTCGCCGAAGAAATGCGGCGCGTGCCCTATAAAGTAGTCGCGGGACCGCACCAGGATGCGCGTGTGGAGATTTCCGGCAAGCCGTACAGCCCGCCGGAGATTTCCGCCATGATCCTGACGAAGCTGAAAACCGCGGCGGAAGATTTTCTCGGGGAAAAGGTCACCAAGGCCGTGATCACCGTCCCGGCGTACTTCAACGACGCCCAGCGCCAAGCCACCAAGCAGGCAGGCGAAATCGCCGGTATGGAAGTGGTGCGCATTATCAACGAGCCGACGGCGGCAGCGCTGGCCTACGGCTTGGACAAGAAGAGCGACGAAACGATCGCGGTGTACGACTTGGGCGGCGGCACGTTCGACATTTCCGTGCTGGAAGTGGGCAGCGGGGTGGTCGAAGTCAAGTCCACGAACGGCGACACACACCTGGGCGGCGATGACGTCGACCAGCGGATCGTGGACTGGCTCATCGATGAGTTCAAGAAAGAGAACAACATCGACCTGAGCAAGGACCGCATGGCATTGCAACGGCTGAAGGAAGCGGCCGAAAAGGCCAAGATCGAGCTTTCGCAGATGATGGAGACGGAGATTAACCTGCCGTTCATCACCGCGGGACCGAGCGGGCCGATCCACATGCAACTGAAGCTGACGCGCACCCGCCTCGAACAATTGATGAACGATTTGCTCGAGCGCTCGATGAAGCCGGTAAAGCAGGCGCTGGAAGACGCGAAACTTTCGCCCAACGACATCCAGGAAGTCGTGCTGGTGGGCGGTTCCACGCGCATCCCGAAGGTGCAAACGCTGGTCCGCAACTTCTTCGGGGGGAAAGAACCCCACAAGGGTGTGAACCCCGATGAAGTCGTAGCGGTGGGCGCGGCGATTCAGGGAGCAGTGCTGGCAGGCGAGGTGAAAGACATCCTCTTGCTGGACGTGACACCGCTTTCGCTGGGCGTGGAGACGCTCGGCGGTGTGATGACCGTGCAAATTCCGCGGAATACCACGATTCCGACCCGCAAAGTCGAGACATATTCCACGGCAGCGGACAATCAGCCGGGCGTGGAAATCCACGTCATGCAAGGCGAGCGCAAGTTCGCCGCGGACAACCGTTCGCTCGGCAAATTCAAGCTGGACGGGATTCCACCGGCTCCGCGCGGCACCCCGCAGATCGAGGTGACGTTTGACATCGATGCCAACGGCATCTTG
>QHYN01000191.1 GCA_003224145.1 Acidobacteriota bacterium | reverse complement strand
GCGGAAATCTGCGCAAGAATAATAGTAGCGCAATCTAAGGAGGGCGGATGCATGCCGCAATTGTCTGCCCAACTGGGTGCCATGAAAAAAGCCGGGCCTGACCGAAGTCAGGCCCGGCGAAAGAATCCTCCTCGAATGGCAACTAGAAGATGAACTTCAGGGCGTACTGGATCTCCCGGTTGCCGCTTTGGCTTGGGAATTGAGGTTGTCCAAATTGGCTCTTCGTCGCAAGGAGTGCGCCGACATCGCCGCCCTTAATGACCACACATGTGGAAGGGGTAGCCTTGCAGGACGTGCCCGAGGCGTTCGCCGCCCAAGTTCCGAGATCGGGAGGGCCCGGAGTGCCCCCAGGGCCCGTCGTCAACCCGGTTGCGTCACACACTGTAGGGTTGCTCATGGCGTCCTTCAAGAACGTGGAGCAACCTGGCACGTTGAATGACAGGGTCGTACCGTTGAACCGGAACTGGGGGTGATTAAACACGTTGAACATTTCCACGCGGAACTGGAGCTTTGTCCTCTCGGTCATCTTCCAGTTCTTGACGATGGCGAAATCCACGTTGTCGACGGGAGGCCCAGCGCAACCTCCAGGGCCGGAGTTGCCGAAGGTGCCCAGTTTGAAGCCGTCCCAGGAGAACGCTTTGGGGTTCAGCCACACGTCCCTGGGCGAGCTGCTAAGGTGGCAAGGCTGGCTATAGACCCGTAGCGGTCTGTTCACAAACAATCCGCTGGTGGTCCCTGTGCCAGTTGCGTCTCCCAGCCCGTTGCTCCCCTGGACGGTCAGCGCATTGCCGCTGGCGTAGTTCACGATGGTATTGGATTCCCAACCACCCGCGACCTGGCGAATAAGGGCATGCGAGTTCGTCAGCGCAGGCAGGTTATAGATGAGCGTGGCGCTGAGAACATGCCTGCGGTCGAAGTCCACGGGACCGCGATTTTGCCTGTGGTTGGTGTTGTCTGCGAAGACGGTGTTCGTACCGACGTACCCGAATGTTGTGTCGCCTAAATTCTTAGAAAAAGTGTAGGCGACCTGGAGCATCGAGTTGTTCTGGAACTTACTGCTGAACATTGCCTGCAAAGAGTGGTAGATGGAGTCGCCGGTATGGCTCCAGATGGGCATCTGGGCCGACTGGTTAAACGGAAAGGGCTTGAAGGCGTTTATTGCGTCTGAATGTTTTGCTATGCCGCCGCTCCCGTCAGGTGTAACAGCCAGCTGTGCTGCCACCAGGCGATCCGCCACCGGAATCTGGTTGGCGTCATAGACATTCTGCAAGTGAATACCCCGATTCGCCACCCAGCCGACTTCCAGCTTGCTGTTTCTCCAGAGTGCTGTTTCGGTCGTCAGGTTCCACTGCCAACTGCTGGATTGCTTCGAGCTCGGGTCGAGTCCCTGGTGTGGAGAGCCGCCCAAAGCGGCTCCAAATACACACCCCGAGGTCGAGCAGATATTCTCGTTACCCGGATCATTGCCGGGAAAATTGTTAGCGGGAGACTGAATAAAAGGTCCGGGTCCGTCCAGGGTCCTAACAGCGCCAGTACCGACACCAAAAGGCGTATTGTTGGCACGCATGCTGATGGCCAGCAAGCGGTCACGGGATTCGAACTGGCCCACTCCCGCGCGGATGGCGAACCGTCCTGTGCCAAATACATCCCAGGCGATGCCCACGCGAGGCATAATCATATGATTATTATTGTGGACCAGCGAGCGGTTCTCGAAAAACGGCGGCGTAATGCTTGAGCCTATAGCAGAGCAGGTGTTTGTTGCCCCTTTGGCCAGGACCATGCCGCGGCAGGGGTCGCTAGCTGAAAATGCCGTTTCAGATGCGTAAACCGATGGCGAGAAACTGGCGAGTTTGTTGTCATCCAGGTACGGCGCGCGAATGAGAGACCAGCGGGCCCCGTAGTTGAAAGTCACGCGGCGGCTGACTTTAAAGGTGTCGCCGCCATAGAATTCATAGTCGCGCCAGCGCACCAGGGCGGTGTGATTTCGTTGAGTTTCGTCGTAACCGAAGGTCATCCCTCTTAGCAGGTAGTCACCATAGTAGTTGCCGGTGCCAATATTGCAGCCAGCTCCCCAGCCTCCACCGCAGAAGCCAGGCGACGTCCAGCCCGGCCCCTGGTAGTCAACCGCCGGACCACTGGCGTCCCCGCCAGCCCACAGTTCGCCACCTTCGTCGCCGACTTCTTCATCCTTGGCGTTGCGGGTGTAGAGGAAGCCGACCTTAAACGTGTGCTTGCCGGAGACTTTGGAAAAGTCGTCCTTCCATTGGAAGAGGTCCTGGCGGTTTTGCCAGGGAGAAATGACCCCCAGTATACCGGAGCGCGTGTTGCCGTCCCACATGACCGGCTCTGCCGCCTGGGTCCCATGAATTTTGTCACTGAAGGGGAACAGGCGTGGCATAGCCGCGTTGATCTGGTTGTTCAACGCGGGGGTGTCGCCAGCGCGGCTGATATAGATACGATTGCCCGACCAGGAGAACTGAAAGTCATTGACGGCGGTGTTGCCGATGGTGGTGGTCAGTTTCGCGATGGACATCTTGCCTGGCTGGTTCCAGGTGTCGGAAAGAGCCGGGAAGTCGCTGTCTCCCCAAAGTCCCGCGGCCTCATCCGCGTGCAGCGAGTTAAGCCAGGAGTCCTGCGTGAATTTGAGCATCAGGGTGGTCTTCTTCGTGACGTTCCAATCGCCGCGAATAGCCTCTTCGCGCCAATCGACCGGTATTCGGACCTGGTCCACCCAGTTATTCTGAGCACAGAGATTGGTAATATTCGGGGACGGTAACGGAGCAAGATATGCCTGTCCCGCAGGGCTTAGGCGGGCGGAGGGAATGATGTTGGTTTCCACACCGGTCACAGGATCTGCGAAACGCTTGCCGGTCGCGGGGTCAAGGGGAACGGCCGGACCCAAGCAGCTGTCGATCCCCGTTTTAGGGTCTGTCGCAGCGAGATGGGCCGCTGCCAGGTCGCTGAAGTCTCCGCCCAACTCCGCTGGCGTTGGAACCCAGTGGGTATGAACCCTGCCGCGACGCTCGCGGTTCCATTCTTGAGACCAGAAGAAATACACTTTGTCCTTTTTGATCGGACCGCCCAAGGTCTCACCGAAATCGTTGCGGCGCAGCATGTTCTTGCGGCAGCCCACGCCACCCGTCGTGCACTCCCCCAGGAAAAAATTCTTGGCGTTCAGAGCGTCGTTCCGGCCGAAATAGTAGACGCTGCCATGGTACTGGTTGCTGCCGCTCTTGGTTACCACGTTGATCTGCGCGCCGGAGGCGCCGCCAAATTCGGGTCCGTAGCTGTTGCGTTGGATCTTGAATTCATCGATGCCGTCAATAGAAGGATATGTAAGAATAGTGCGCTGCGAGCCGATATCGTTGTTTGCCGCGCCATCCACCGTCCACTGGTTGTCCACGGAGGGCGAGCCGCTGAAGGAAATATCCACACCGGCGAACAAACCTTTGTTCTTGTTGTCGAAGCTTTCGCCCACTGCTGCACCGGGAACGAGCGTGGTCAACTGCACAAAGTTCCGGCCATTCACGGGCAATTCGCGAACCTGCTCACCGGTCATGATGTTCCCCACCTCGCCCGTCGACGTGTTAAGGATGAGGGCGCTGGCTTGCACCTCTACGACTTCCGTGGCCGCGCCCATCTCCATTTTCACGTTAAGGTTAGTCACATCGGCAACGTGCAGCTCCACGTTCTTTTGCGTTTGTTTCTTGAAACCGGTCTTTGTCACGGTCAACGCGTAAGTGCCGGCGTCGACCTCAGGAAAGGAGAAGCTGCCCTGCTCGTTGGTCGTAGCGCTGCGAGCAGTGCTCGTGCGCTCGTTGACTATAGTGACTGTCGCGCCCGGAACCACGGCGCCACTGGGATCGGTAACCGTGCCCGTGATCGTGCCGGTGGCCTTCTGCGCCGAGGCAGAAGGCGCCAAAATTAGCAGGCTGGCAAACGAAATTGCGCACACCACGAGTGCGACTACCGCAAGCCACGAGTTAAGCGCGCGCAATTTTTCGAATATATTATTTTTGTTTGACGATTGAAGCTTCATTCTTACACCCCTCGAGGAATATTTCGCAGGAAGCAAATAAGAAATCCACGATTCACAGCTCCTGATCATGGATTTCATATTTGCGTTAACCCCACCACAATTTCGCGAAAGGACCTGATCCCCAAAAGCATTACGGCGTGTAATGCTTTTCTACTAGCGCGCTATATAGAACCATTCGGGGGAGCTTGTCAAGCAGAAATAATGATATTCTAAAGAAAAATAATGTTATTCTCGGATGCGGCAGGCAGGCGTAGGCCGCACTTGGGCTCTGGGGCGAGTCCCAGGCCCGGTACTATATCTTGTACTTGCGCAAGGCATGGGCATGGTAGCGGGGGGCTTATCGGCAGAACTCTCGGCTTGCCGGGCCAGTCAAAGCCTCCTCGATCCGCCCAAGTTAAGCTAGAATCACGGGTTAGGGGAATCTGGGCGAATCTCGTTGACCCCGCCCCCAGACTTGGGCGCACCGAACCCGATATCCTATTTTTGGTAGATGCTCGGAGGACCTGTAGATGACGCCGACTTCAAAAAAGAGGTCAAGCCAACGGACGGAACCAAAGGTTACCCTCAAAACCATCGCGGAACAGCTAGGCTTGACTCCAGGAACCGTCTCCGCCGCATTGAACAATTCACCCGCCGCGCAATCCATCCCACAGCATACGAAGAACCGCATCATCGAAGCAGCGAAAGCTCTGAATTACCGGCCGAATTTCTTTGCGCGGACTTTGCGATTGAGAAGAACCTATACGATCGGGGTCATCGCGGAAGAGATCGGCGATGCGTATGGCGCGATGGTTATCAGCGGGATCGAGGAATACTTAAGAAAGAACAACTACTTCTTTCTCACGGTGATTCATCGGCACGATCCGAAACTTTTTCAAACGTACGCGCAAATGCTTTTGACGCGCGGAGTGGAGGGCTTCATTACGACCGACACCTCGCTGACGGAGAATCTGACCCTCCCGACCGTAGCCGTCGCGGGACACAAGCGCGCCGAGGGCGTTACCAATATCGTGCTGGACCATAAACACGCCGCGAGATTGGCGCTCGAGCATCTTAAGGACTTGGGGCACGAAGACATCGCTTTCATCAAAGGCCAAACGCTCAGCTCGGACTCCGCCGACCGGTGGAATGCCATCTGCGAGGTAGCTTGGGAGATGAACATCCAAGTTCGCCCCGAATTGACGACCCAACTGGAAGGCACGGATTCGTCACCGGCGATTGGCTATCCCTTCGCCAAACAATTGCTCGCGAGGAAGAAACCTTTCACTGCTCTTTTTGCGTACAACGATATTTCGGCCATCGGCTCGATGTGGGCGTTCCATGAAGCGGGTCTGCGCGTGCCGGAAGACATTTCGATTGTGGGATTCGACGACATTCCCGGAGCGGCGTTCGCCAATCCGGGGCTGACCACGGTGAGGCAGCCCCTTCTGCGGATGGGGCAAATTGCCGCGCAGACCGTGGTGGATTTGATTGAAGGGAGAGGCGAATACGTGCCGGAAATTGCCATCGAGCCGGAGTTTGTGGTGCGCGAATCCACCGGCCCGGCCCCTTCGCGCATCCAAAGAAGCGCGGACCAACGCACGCTCTCTTTGCAGGCAGGTGCAAGTCCCTCCGATTAGACCGACTGACTGGACCGCGGGAATTCGGGCAAGCATGTGCAAATGACGTGTGAATGAACGGTTGGCCGCCGACTCCTCACCGCAGCATCTGCTACCTTGAATTGCCTAGTCTAATTTAGACTACTAAATCAGACTAGATCCAAATTAGACTAGAGATTGTTAAGTTCCAGTGCCGCTTCCCAAGCGGTACAGTACTCCTATGCATAAAGATTTATTTCCGTAGTTCTTGACAACGCGCGCTATCGCAGGCACAATCCCGCATCAGTGTGCCCTGAACGGTGCAGGATACCGTCCCCTGTACCTCTTAACCGTACGTGCACATCAGTGGCAGCTCTGCGCAAGTTGCTCTGCCCAAGCTACTCAGTCCGCTTTGAGGAGAGCATCATGAAATTTTCTGAATTGAAAATGCGCCTAATCGCGCTGCCCGTTGTGCTTTGCCATGAGGGTTACCCAGTCCAACTCGAGGAGAGACCCGTGAAGAAATTAGAATGTTCCATCAATCGCTGGCACACGTCATATGCATTCATCGCACTGGCGATGTTTGCGCTCAGCCTGTGCGCCTTGCCCGCAAAAGGTCAGGGATTTGGATTTAACGATTTCAGTTCGACAGCAGGCCTTACGCTCCTCGCGCCTGCGGCACAGTCCGGCAATGTGTTGCGGCTCACACCTGGTGGGATACATCAGGTAGGAGGTGCCTGGTTCAATACTGCGCAGCCCGTAGCGGGCGGCTTCACCACAATATTCACGTTCCAAATCAGCAACCCAAACAACGGCAATCCTTTCCCCGCTGATGGGATAGCGTTTGTGATCCAGAACGACACCAGGGGTGCGGGTGCTTTAGGGGGAGACGGGGGCTGTATCGGATACAGCGCCGATGCCGGTATATGCGACAACACAGTTTTTACTGGTATCTCGAATAGCCTCGCCGTTGAGTTGGACACCTTCCAGAACGGCACCACTGACCCGGACGCCAATCACATCGCAGTGCAAAGCTGCGGCACAGCTGCGAACAGCTCTCTTGAGACTGGCGCGTGCAAGCGTGGCACTGCACCCAATGCAGTCCTGACCGCAGCAGGGCTCAACTTGCACGACGGGAATCCCCACACTCTGCAGATTGTTTACGACCCCAACGCAAGTTGCGGCGAATTCGGCACGGGAACTCTCAACATAAACCTATTGAACACGGGCACCAATCTCTTGAGCGTTTGCATCGGAGACCTTGCCAGTTTGCTGGGTTTGGGGGTTAGTGGCGGTAAAGCTTTCGTCGGATTCACGGGGTCAACCGGCGCAGACGTTGAGAACAATGACATTCTGAACTGGCAGTGGGCGTCCGGCGCATCATTCACCACGACGCAACAGCCGATC
>QHYN01000149.1 GCA_003224145.1 Acidobacteriota bacterium | reverse complement strand
GTGCACGTCCATGCCGATATACTTCGTACTGTCCATTTAGGGTGCTCCTTTCGGTAGGGGATGAGGTCAGCGCTCAAACCTACTCCAAAAGGGGCGCCCTTTTATAATGCGTAATCCACTTCATCCGTTACGCGACACACTGCCGGCGATTCTTCCGCTGTTGCCGCGCCGCCTCCAACTTCCGATCCCGCTCGGCTTGAATCTCCTGCTGGTGCCTGGCGAGCATGTCCTTCGGCGTGATGTAGCCGATGGCGCTGTTCAGACGGACGTTGTAGTAATGCTCTACGTAACTCTTAATCAGACGCCGCGCATCTTCCAGCGGCAGCGGTGCGCCAGGGTGAATGCACCCCCCCTTGAGTGATTTGTGCCAACGTTCGATTTTCCCGTTCGATTGAGGGTAATACGGTGAAGTCCTGACGTGCGTTATACCCGAGATCCGAATGAACTCCTTGAAGTCCTTGGCGACAAACTGTGGTTCGTTGTCGGAAAACATCCGCGGTTTAAACGCGGGATATCGCTCTTTGGTCCGTTCCAGAATGATCTCAATGTCGGCCTCGGTCATCGACTCCCGCAGATCCCAATGAACCAGGAAACGGCTGTAGCCGTCCAACACGCTGCACAGGTAGTAGAACGTCGCGCAAACGCTGATGTAGGAAACATCGGTATACCAATGCTGGTGTGGCTGCGGCGGCTGTTCCAAAGCCGGTCCCTTTCTTCGAGGGCTTCCCGTTCCACTTCCGCAGCAGTCCCGCTCGCTTCAGCACTCGCCACACGCTGGCCGGACTCACGGCCACGATGTCGGCGTTCAGCATCCATGAACGTCAGTCGCCGGTAAGGTGCAGGAATTCGGCGCGGTCCATGCTAGAGCCATCCGCCGCCAGTTCGACCGCATATCAACTATTGCCACGCGAGGTGCTTGATCGCGTCGTGACTATTGTCAAGGTCTGCGCGTCTGAATCTCCACCGTCCACCGATGATGCGCCCCTCGATCTCGCCGCGCTGAACGCATTCGCGTACCGTGCGGGGATTCAAGCGCAACACTTCCGCCGCTTCGCGCAGCGTCAGGAGCCGATCGCCAATCGCCGGCGCCGCGTCAGTCTTTCGTTTCTTCGCCATCTATAACCCTCGCTTCTTTTTCCGGTGCCTTCACCGAATTTCGGAGTTCACGCACGCTCCGCTTCGCACTTGAATGTTTTTGATTCTTTTTCAAAAACTTCGCTGTTTCAGTAACTTCCCATTTCTATCCCTATTCTATTTTAGGTTTTAGGAGTAGGCGCTCAAACTCCGCACGGACGCTGGAGCTTGTTAGGATCGACCTCGGGACTGACTCCAATTGACTCCAATTGGAATTTGGCGGAAGCTGCAACGTCATCATTCGCCGTGAGTTGGGAGTCGAAAGTTTGGGTTCGACTCCCACACGCTTCCGCCAACTGCTTGATGATTCGATTACCTTTGTGGGAGTCAGAACCCTCAAAATGGCCTACAAGCCGGGGGTTTTGTTCCCAAGTTGTCTCAAATTTTTCGTTGCTGTTCGGAGCGCAAGTTTCCCAATGTTCGGGCGTGGGTTCGATTCCCATCGCTCGCTCCATAAACCCTGTTGATGCAGTTGGCTTTGCTGGCTCCCACCTGTGAAATTGACTCGTTAAATGCTCGATTTTGGACGCAGTTGGACGCGCTCTGCGGATACAGACGGGAACTTGGACGCGGGAGAGCCTCCAAAAGATTGACACGCATCTCTCACCGCATCGAAAGTTGGTGGAAAAATTAAAGGAAGGTTAATGTGCCTCACTCATATATCGATGGAACAAGGCCCTGGGGACACGGGGAACGAACTAACTGCGGACGGGCCTTAAACCCGGAGTTAGGTCCAGATTGGGGTGGCCCAAGCAACACCAGGGCGGTAACAACGCCGCGACCCATGGGCCGCGTGATGGCAGCTCCTCAATGGTGGTGCGTACGACCCCGGTGGCGCTGAAGCGGCATCTCTTTCTGCAACTGGCAAGCTCACGAAATGGGGTGGCTTGGCCAAGGTTCTCGGTCATGCGATGCAGGGCGCAACCATCGGCGGTTTTATGGAAGGTCGCATCCAGGCGGTGGTTTTGGTGCCGCGACTGACTATAAAAGCCTTTCTCGGCTTGGTTCTTTCCAATGGTTCCAGCAGCAGCGCATGCGTCCGCGTGCCGCCCCCGCGGTTATCGGCCAGCCAGTCGTCGGAGACAACGGCAATTATTGGCAAACGGATCCGGTCACACGACAACCTGTAGACACCGGCGTAAAAGCGAAAGCGCCAAAAGAAACCCCCGACGAGTTCGAATGGAACATCGACGCGAAGGGTAAGAAAACTGGCACGTTGGTCAACAAGACCAACGCAACAGCCAGGATCGTCACCATCCGAAGCCAGTGGTTCGCACGGTGAGGGATGCTAGCGGCATCGAGAGGGATGTCGTGGTCGATGAGAATCCGAAGAGTGCAACCTTCGGACAAACGATCAAGAAAACTGGCGTCACACGCGCTCAGTTGCCCGATCGAGCCGCTGGCCGAGCCGCCAAGAAAGATGCCGAGAAGACGATTGAAGATCATGCCGATACAGTTATGCAAATGTCCGGGAACGATCCGGACAAGGCTCTCGCGATGATCACCGCTGACAAAAATGTGCCGGCTCGATACAAGGCCGCGATCCGGAATCGCAACCGGGAACTCGCGCGCCCCGGGCGCCCAGCAAAGAAACCGTCGGCTCTGCCGATGCTTGGACAGCAGCCAGCGAATCAGGTTGAAGCCCCTCAACAGTAAGCCACATGCCACAGAGACGGACCAACTCGACCAGTTGCGCCAAGCAACTGCGACTTTGAAAGCACAGGCAGGCCCAATGTTTCCGCAAATGAAGCGAGGAGAACGTCTTTGCTCCGACCTTGGGAGTAGTAGAGAGTGCCCCGAGAGCTACATTATGACTGGATTAAAATCGGGGAGAAGATCAAATGGAGCCGTTGCCGAAACTCGCGGTAATCATTTTCGCAAGTATCGCGGAACGACCAGAGACACCCATCTTGATCATGATCAGCCGGAAAAACGTGTTCACCGTGTTGGGGCTGATTTTCATTCTGTGCGCTATCTCTTTGCTGGAAAGGCCTTGCAACAAAAACTCCACCGCTTGTTGTTCCCGTGGCGAGAATTTAAACTGCTGGCCGATCCGAGGAAGAAAGAGCAATCCTGCAAGGCTTCGCTCGAGCAGAAGCTCTAGGTCCGGGTGAGAGGGCCCTCTGAGATGCCGGTTCAGATGAAAGACCCAACAGCGATAACGCCTCTTTCCGGATACAAGCTCGGTCACGAAATGTGAGTGTTGGGAGGATTGGCCGCTGAGGAGTCGCGCTCGAATCGTATCCTTCAGGAAGACCTCCAAGCGCTTTATATTCTCGGGCGCGTCTGGGTAGCTGAGAATGCGGACCGTCTCGTCGTTGCATGAGATAGGATTTAGCGAAGAGTCCATGAGCAGGAGCCCAATCGACTGGTTCGCGGGAGTGCGAGCCTTGCGGTGTGGCTCGGTTGCCGCCAATGCGAGAATCGCTCCGGAAGGCATGGCGCTTCAACTCTCGTATCACTGCACAGCCCAAAATGTCTTGGGCCTCTTTATCTGGGCGATGCATGGATTCTCCGGCCCTTGCCAACTCGGGGCGGGTAGCCGCCAACGGAGATAGTCCGGTCGGCGGCAAGACATTGCTCCGACCCTCGAACATCGCGACGGCAATACTGCCACCGGGCTAGCCTGAACTTTCACAAGCTCCCACCGGCAACCCCAGCCCGGCGAAATGGCCGCCACAGAGAAGGGGGTCGGGCAGCGCCCAAACTTGGAGTTTTCCTCCACCCTTCATATCCGCTAGGGGGAACCAAGAGTCAATAAGGTGGATTACTGAAATTGGGTACGACAAATCTAGTAATCGCAAAGTTTGGGGGGAGGCTTGGCTATGCTCAATTCTGGCCCTAGATCTCTCCCGTCGATGATGGTTCCACCTTTGCTATACCGCACAACCCTCCACCATCTGGCCCTAAATCAGCTTCTACTGTGTACCACGGGAAAAGCGTGCGGGTCGCGCAAACTCGTATGACAGTTCGGACCTTTTGAGAATTCCTTTTTTTTTGCAGTACTGAAAATCGCTAACCAATCTCGCTAATACGATTAGGGGAGATCCCTATTCCCCCACCGGGTGTAGACTGCACAAAGTTCGGTTCAGATCCCTTAACGGAAGTTGGAAGCCAAACGGAAGTCGGCAAAGCAGGACTGGTAGCAGTGTTTGACTTCAGTGGAAATCGGTGTGAGTCGAGAGCGGCTATCGATCTTCAGACTGGCAGAATTGTCTCTGTCATCTTGCCGACGGATGACCAAGAACACGATCTTCGTCCGATTACACATCGCGCTTTGCAATTCGCCCTGCATGTTTCTTGGTCGGCTAGCATTCCTCCGTGGAATGAAGAAGATGTTCAAAATACAGGAGATCTCCTCGATGCGAAGTATGTCTATTTGTCGTCTATCGCTTGCCACGCTTTCCCTTGCCTCTTGCGTCGTAACCGGGGCCCAGACCCCATCCCCGATCATCGTGAACAGCGTCGTTACTCCTGTGCATCAGCCTGCTGCGGCTGTGACTACCTTCTCCATTCCTCCTTCCAGTGGATCGTTCATGGATGTCTCGATCATCGCCAGCTATGGCGACGTGGTCTCGGGCGTAAACGCCTGCCTGCCGTCCAGTGCCTGCACCGCACTGACGCAAGCTTGCCCGCCCAGCGGCTCCTGCTTCGGTGCCACCGCAAGCACC
>QHYN01000148.1 GCA_003224145.1 Acidobacteriota bacterium | reverse complement strand
CAGTTGCCCGCACGCGGCCATGACGTCTCGCCCGCGCGAATAGCGCACAAAAGCCGGTATGCCTTTGTCATTCAAAATTCGCCGAAACTCCTCAATCCGTTCCCCCGACGGCTCTTGATACGGCAGCTCTCCCGGATTCCACGGAATCAGGTTCACCTTTACGCTCTTCAACGGCGACAGCAGCCGCACGACGCGCCGCGCGTCCTCCCGCAAATCGTTCACACCTCCCAGCAGCACGTATTCGAACGTCAGGTGTTCCCACGGCCGTAGCGGATAATTCTTACAGGCCTCCAGCAGCACGTTCAGTGGATATTTTTTGTTGATGGGCATCAGCGCGTCGCGCTGCTCGTCGTTCGAGGCATTCAGCGAAATCGCCAGCTTGGGCCGGACTTTCTCCTGCGCCAGCCGTTCGATTCCCGGCACGATTCCGCTGGTCGAAAGCGTTACATGCTTCGGCGAAATTCCCAGGCCTTCCGGGTCCACCATAATCCGCACCGCCACCATCACCGGCTCGAAGTTCAGTAGCGGCTCGCCCTGTCCCATTAGCACGACATTCGTCTGCGGCGCGAGCCGCGCCTTTTGTTCTTCAAGTGGCAGAAGCACCTGCGCCAGGATCTCGCCCGCGGTTAGGTTTCGAATCAGCCCCAATTGCGCCGTAAGGCAAAAGTGACAGTCCACCGCGCAGCCGGCCTGCGTCGAGATGCAAATCGTCTGCCGCCCTTCGCTTGGCATGAACACCGCCTCAACCGAAGCGGGCGTCCGCGAGCGTGGCGATCTCTTTCCGCTCTTCTCTGTGTCCTCTGTGCTCTCAGCGTTCTCTGCGTTAAATTCTTTTTCCTCCAAACTGCTCAGCCCGAACAGGTACCGCACCGAGCCATCAGTGGAACCAAATCGCTGTTTCACCTCCGGTAATATAACGCGCGCTTCTTTCCCAAGCCGCTCGCGCAGCGCCGCTGGCAGATTCGTCATCCGCTCAAAGGCAGACTTCCGCTCGGCATACAGCGCGTGATAAATCTGCCCGCCGCGATAGGCGGGCTCCCCGAGCGCCGCGCAGAACGCGCGCAATTCTTCTTTCGATTTGCCCAGCAGCTCCATCACAGTACGCTCTCGGGACCCTCCATCTTCATCATCCCATCCCGCTCAATCAGAACCAAGCCATCACCGCCGCAAGCCGGACCGCGCCGTTTCCCTTACTTTCTTCATCTCATTTATCTCCGTAACCCCCTCTTCGCTGCGCTATAATTCTTCGGCAATCCCCGCCGACTCCGGATTGCTCTCAGGAGGTTTCTGATGGCCCAAAACGTCGCAGCCGAACAACTCACCATCACCGAGTGGGTGAAGGGTCTCGCCGCCATCCCCGAAAGCGAATTCTCGTTGCCCAACGTGCAGGATTACGTCATCCGTCACGCTGTCCGCCCGGAGAGCCTCGACAAGTATTGCTTTTTTTCGAAGGGAAATTACACCCGCAATCTGATTTTCCGGAACAATCTGTTCGAATGCATGACTCTTTGCTGGGACATCGGCCAGAACAGCCGCATCCACAACCATCGCGGCCAGAACTGTTGGATGTCCGCCCCCATCGGCCGGCTGCGCATCCAGAACTATCGTGTGGACCAGCGCGACGCTTCTCACGGCACCTGCCGGATCGTCCCCACCGAGCTTTACGACCTCGACGCCGCTCATCCCACTTACGTGAACCCCATGGAACCCGTCCATGAAGTGATAAACCTGCCGGAATTCAACCAGCGCGCCGTCAGCATTCACATCTATTCGAAGCCCTTTGATAGTTGTGAGGTTTATTATCGCGACAAGGGCGCCTACTCGGACGTTCCCCTCTTCTTTACCAGCGAATACGGCAAGCTCAATCCCGCGGAAAAGCTCTTATAGCGCCGTGCATTCGAGCCTCACTTTGGGGCTGCAAGCTGTTGAAGTGGAATCGTCTATAAGTGCTACATCCTTCCATTTCTCCTTTCCTCCCGCCTGTGTCACAATTCTTTTATGGCCAGTGAAGCCCGCGACATCCAGAAGCACCTCCTGCCCAACGGCCTGGTGGTCATCACCGAGACCATGCCCCACGTCCGCTCCGTCTCCGTGGGCGTTTGGGTGCGCAGCGGGTCCCGCCGCGAAGTCCCCGAAGAGAACGGCCTCGCCCACTTCATCGAGCACATGGTCTTCAAGGGCACGGAGCGCCGCTCCGCCGAAGCCATCGCCCGCGAAATGGATTCTGTCGGCGGCATGCTCGACGCCTTCACTTCCAAGGAACAGATCTGCTTCAACGCCAAAGTGCTCGACGAGCATTTGCCCATCGCTTTCGATGTGATCGCCGACCTCGTCCTCCGGCCCAAATTCGACTCCGAAGACGTGAAGAAAGAACGCCAGGTCGTCCTCGAAGAAATCAAGATGGACCTGGACAATCCCGAATATCTTCTCCACGAAATTTTCACCCGCGGCTTTTGGCCGGAGCATCCGCTGGGCCGGCCGATTCTAGGCACGCCGGAAACGGTGAAGAAATTCCATCGCGACGCTCTGCGCTCGCGTTTCCAGAATTGGTTCGCGCCGGATCATCTGGTCATCACCGCCGCGGGCAACGTCACGCACGAGCAGGTCCTGCAACTGGTGCAGAGCGAGTTCGGCGCGATGCAGCCGGCTGGCCCCGCCGAGAGCAATGGCGCACCCCAAACGCAGGCACCCATCCATTTGGAAACCAAGCGCGACCTCGAGCAGGTGCATATCTGCATCGGAGTTCCCTCGGTTCCGCTCGCTCATGAAGACCGCTTCGGCATCGCCGTCCTCAATAATTTGCTCGGCGGCGGCATGTCTTCGCGCCTCTTCCAGAACATTCGTGAGAAACAGGGCTTGGCCTACGCGGTTTTCAGCGAGCTTACGCCGTATTCCGATGCCGGCATGTTGACCGTCTACGCGGGCACGGCCACGGATACCATCGGCCAGGTCATCGATCTCACCATTCAGGAATTTCGCGCCTTGAAAGAATCGCTGGTTACGGACGAGGAGTTGCGCCGTTCGAAAAACCATCTCAAGGGCTCGCTCATGCTCTCGCTCGAGTCCACCAGCTCGCGCATGTCCAATCTCGCGCGCCAGGAGCTTTATTTCCGCCGTTTCTTCTCGCTCGACGAAATCCTCGCCAGCATCGAAGCCGTCACCCGCGAGGAGCTCCAGTCCCTCGCCCGCCAGTATTTCCAGCCCGGCCAGATCGCCGTCACGATCCTCGGCCCCCTCAACGGCTTCACCCTCGACCGCTCCCGCCTCGCCTGTTGACGCCATCGCCTGCTCGCCCAGCCTAGATGCTCTCGCCTGATCCCGTGCGCGGAGCCAGGGGGGCAGCTCAGTGGCACCATCTTTTCACTAAAGAGTTTGCGGACCACTCCGCGCAGGAAGGCGGTCGCGGAGGCCTTGCGCAACGAGGAGTCCTGGGATCGCTCCCAGGCCCATTTCTCCTGTCTTACTAATTCACTTGGAACGTCAAGAAATGACTCTTGCTCGGATCGTTCCCGGCAGTAAAGAACAAGTTGTAGGTACCGGTCGGAAGGTTCGCCAGGAGGTTGAAGATATATCCTCCCGCAGGGCCCAGCGTGCTGTCGAACCGGAAATCGTTATCCGGGTTGGCGCTGCCCGCCGTGACGATCGCATCCGATGCCTGGGTGCTGACCTGGATCAACTTGGTGGCATGCACAATCACACCAGAGTTCGAGACGTCGTTACCCCTGAAGTCACAGAGGTACATCTTGAGCGGGATAACTGCCCCGCTCTTCACGGCGACGCTCGGACTGTTCAAAGTGCAGACGTTGTAGCTCACCGAGTAGCTGACCGATTGCGTCGAGCTGAGGCCGGCAGCGTCCGTAGAATTCACCGTGAAGGACTTGCTGCCCACCGAGGCCGTATCGATATTGCTGCCGCTCGCTACAGGACCTGTGCAGGAAGGCGCCGGGCTGGACTCGGGGTCGGTACAGCTATAGCTGGTTGCCACCGGCTGTTTGAGCGTATAGGTGGCGCCGTTCGTGGGCGAGATGATGCTGATGTTGGGAGATGTCGTATCGATTTTGACGGTCAGTGTTTTGAGCGCCTCCATATTCCCAGCCTGATCCGTGGCCTGATAGGAAATGGTTGTCATGCCCTGATTGGTGATCTGGAAGAAGGTCGAGGCACCAGGCACCGTTGTTGGGGCAATGGACTGCGCGCCAGTAGCGCTGTAGGCAATCTGTTTCACCAGCGTGTCATCGGTCGCGGCGAGGATCACACTTACGGGGCTGGTGATAAACCACCCGTTGGCTCCGTTCGGTGCGAGAGGAGAGGTACTCGCAGTGGTCGTCGGGGGCACCGTGTCCGATGGGAGCGAACCGGGCAAATTGGCGATCACCTCGTCCGAGTTCAAGGCCTTAGTCCCTCCTGAGATGGTGGGATCGGCGGGGTCGAAGCCGGTGGTAATGACCGCATAATCGCTCTGACCGTCGGAGGCTATCAGGAGCGCCGGGTTCGCCTGCGGTGACAGGATCTTGTACTGAGAAGTGAGTAGGATCGGAGTAGTCGTGGCGGTTATGGGGCAGAGGGCGAAGGCCGTGCCATTCGCGTCGAAGCACTTGTTTTCGGTAATGATGCAATTACCGCCCGCACCGGCGATGGGGGTGCAGGTAGTCCCGGCTGGCACAGGTTTGCCGCCCGAGAAGGCGTTCCCATTCGTGCCGGCGGCTATGCTGGCATTAAACACCGCGGGCACCACTTGGATGAAGCTGACCCGCATGGTGGCAGTGCCATTCATGTTCGCATCGGGAGGAATCGTCACGGTCTGGTTGATGACGTTGGGACTGGTGAAAGTCGTCGAGGTGCCCGGCGCGACCGGCTGCGGCGGGGAGGCCGCCGTCACAATCCGTAATTGGTCGCTGGCCCCACCAACTCCGTTACTGAAGCTCAGCGTTTTCCCATCTGCTGAAATAACGAACATGTCCGGAAAACCAAGTTCAAAACCCCGCGCGGGTTCGCTGCCGGGAACAGGGTACAACGTTCCCGGCGCGCCCAGAATTGCGTCGGTCTGGTCAAGGCCTCCACTCAACGCGATGACGCCCAATATGGGGTTGAGAAAAGACACCGACCCGGAGTAGAACACACCATTGTTGGGATCAAAGGGATCGGCATGTACGAAAAAGCTATCCACAACCGTGCCAGCGGGGATAGTGCCGGGCGTCAACGATCCATCCGAGTTATAAGTGCCAGGTGAGCTGGCGTCCACAGTAATTGCGCCGGGAAGAACAAAGCTGACTCGCTCGGCGAAGAAGAAAGCACTCTGATTGTTCTCCAGGGCGTCTAGCTGAACCGAGGGAGGCGGGGTAATTTTCAGTACGGTCTGGGGCGGTGCAACCGCGGACACCTCCGTAATATTCATATTGGTTCCGACGAAAAATCCCGCTGCCGCGTTCGGATCTTCGAACAACTGCAAACTCACGGTATCGCCCCCAGCGAGATTGGCGAAGACATCGAAAGTCTCAGCCTGGCTGCGCGAAACGACGCCGCTCAGGACGCCCGATGCCATCTGGACGCCATTGACCAGCAGTTTCCAATCCTGCGGGCGCGTTGTGCCGAAAAGCAACCCGGCATCCCAGACGGAGCCACGGATCTCATACCTACCATCGTCGCCGGTGGGCAGTGTGAACAGGAAATTGGCAACGCCATTGGCGGGGTTACCATTAAACGGGTCCACCGTATGGGTGACAATATCGCCCGGCATTACGTTGGCAAGGCCATTAATCGGGTCGGTACCGAGGGCATTCGAATTCGCGGTGCAGGAGTTAGGGTTCATGA
>QHYN01000147.1 GCA_003224145.1 Acidobacteriota bacterium | reverse complement strand
GGTAGTGGGAAACGGTCTGGCCGATCAGTGACTGGGATTCCCCCATTTGCCGAGCATCTTACCAAACTCCGGCCCGCACAGATTGCACATCATTCCGCATTCTCAACGCAAAATCGCGTTGTTCTCATTTATGCTCTCCTTATGCGCTGTGTCTTGGGATTCGACGGCGGAGGCACGAAGACGGAATGTGTCCTCATGGATGAATCCGGCGTCGTCCTTGCGCGTTCGCGCTCCGGGCCTTCCAACGCCGTCAACGTGGGCGCGCGGGCTTCCGCCGCGGCCCTTGCGGAGGCGGGCTCAGAAGCGCTTCGCGCGGCCGCGAAGCCGGCCTCGGATGTCGCTTACATTGTGGCTGGCATTTCCGGCGCCAGTGAACCGGTGGTTCGAGCGGAGATCCAAGCGAATCTTAAGCCCAGCTTTCCCAAGGCCACGATTTCCGTCACGAGCGACTTGCCTCTTTCTCTTGCGGCCACAGGCGAAATCCCCAGTGTCGTCGTGATTGCGGGAACGGGCTCCGCCGTCCTGGGAAGAACTTCACCGCTCAAGCTGGCCCGCGCTGGCGGATTTGGACCCATTATCGGCGACCCCGGGAGCGCCAACGACATCGGCAGAAAAACGACTGCCCTTTGCTTTCAGAAGTTCTTGAACAACGAGAAGTTTCCCCTGGCGGATGAAATCTGCCGCGCGTTTGCATGCACCTGGGATCAATTTGTGGATTTAGTGCGCCAACAGCCCACCGTCGTCTTTCCCAAGATATTTCCCATCGTTGCGCAAGCCGCCGAATCCGGTGACCTGTCGGCCCGGGCAATACTGACAACCGCGGTGTTTGATTTGCTGGAACAGGTCCGTGAGGTTGTCCGGCAGCTCCAATTGCAGAGTACGAATTTCTTCCTTGCAAAAACGGGAGGAGTTTTCGACGGCAGTGCCTTTCTCAGGGAACAATTCGATCTTTTGACTGGAAAATTGGTTCCGAATGCCCGGACGGGCCCGCTCCCCCGGCCAGTTGCCGAATCCGCGGCGCAACTCGCTTGCGACGCCTTGACGGCTCCGCTGCAAATCCCTGAGAGTTAATTTATGCCCGAGTCTGTCGCCGAGAGCCGTGAACGCGCCCGCAGTGCCACCGGCGAAGAAATCGCCACCCTCTTGCATCATCCTTCGGCGGATGTGCTCTTCGCGCTACTCGACAATCCCGCGCTTGACGAATCCCATCTTTGTTTGCTGCTGGAGAGAAAAGATCTCCCCGGCGAGATTCTCGAAGAAGTGGGGAAGCGCAAGCCGTTACTCAAGAGCTACCGCGTCAAGCGTGCGCTTTGTTTTCATCCGCGCACATCGCGCCTCATCACTCTCCGGCTCCTCCGCGAACTTTATCTGATGGATCTGGTGCAGCTCACCCTCTCGCCCAGTGTTCCCGCCGAACTGAAACACAACGCCGAGGATCAATTGCTCGCCCGCCTGGCGCAAATCCCCCTCGGCCAGAAAATCACTCTGGCACGTCGCGGCCCGGCGCGTGTTGCCGGCGCCCTGCTCGCGGAAGGCCATCCGCAAGTGCTCTCCGTGGTTCTCGACAATCCCTACCTCACCGAGGCGCAAATCCTGAAAGCTCTCTCACGAGAGAAACTGCCCGTCACGGTAGTTCCAGCCATCATCCATCATCGCAAATGGTCCATCTCCTACAACGTTCGAATGGCTCTCCTCCGTCAGCCTTCTGCGCCGCTCGCTGCGATTCTTTCCTACCTGCCACAGCTGACCGTTTCCGACCTCCGCGACCTGGCTGCGCCGGGCATCGTGCCGGAAAATCTGCGCCGATACATTCAAGCCGAAGTTCAGCGCCGCCTCCGCGCCGGTACCACCCCCAAGAGTTCCCCCTCTCCTAAAGAAGGATAAGCCGCCCTTCGAATCCCGGCATTCTCAACTGCCTGACTTCGATTGCGCTGCATTCTCGCGTCGCCCTTTCGGATCGTGGGTTCTTAGGCCTCCGATTCGAATGTGCCAGTGTCCAAAACAAGATTGCCGGGAACAAAACATTACTTTCTGGCGTCGTATGCCTTGTGCGGGTTCTTGGCGTATCCTTACACCACTGTGGTGGCGGTTTAGCCTGGGCGCCGCGGCAAGTCATCCCTGGCAGGGGGTCGTACCCAAATCATGGCCACTGGAGACCAGCCAGCTCGGCGCCTGGAACGCCGCTGGGCGCCGCGTTATTCGTTCCGAGCCGACCTCGAGATCGAATGGGGCTCCGCGGTTCTGCGCGGCAGCACGCGCGACATCAGCGCCAACGGAATGTTCATCGAGGCGCCCGATACGCTGTGGGTCGGCGCCGGCTTTACCGCGCGGCTGAATCTCACCGAACCGGTCAAGCTCGACTGTCATGTGAAGCGCGTCGAGCCCGGCCGAGGTATGGGCGTCGCGGTGGCCCCCTCCGAATCCGAAAGCCAGAAGCTGTACCACGATCTTCTTTCATCACTCTCTCCCACCAGCAACTGAGGGCGGCTTATACTAGGGTGGGCCAAGGCTACGCCGTGGTCGCGTGTGGAAGAGCATGACTCGCTGCCTTGATTGCGGATCTCCGCGGACGGCGGATCAGTGTCCGGCCTGCGGGCTTACTTCCGCGGCCGCCGAAGTAATGTTTCGCCGGCGCTTCCTGAAGCGCACGGCCGTGTTTCTCGCGGGGTCGCTGGCGTTTCCCTACGTCAGCCAGATTTATCCGCCGCTGGACCTCGATCTCATGCTGGTATTTTTCGGCCTGATTTTCTTCGTGGCGCTGACGCTGGCGGTGGTTCTCGACCGCCGCGCGCGCAACCGTCAGGATCTGGAAGGGCTCAAGCGCATCTACTCGGGATTCATTCCGCTGCCGTGGATTTTGGCCGCCACGCTCCTTGTGAATGGAGGATTGGACTCCTCAAAAGATATAACGTACCACCCCGCGGTCGTTGACGGCCGCTACAACATGCCCGGAATCGTACGCGGCACGCGCCGGCTTTTCGTGCGTTCCTGGCGTGAAGGCCAAAAGGTCGAGCGGCTGGCGGTGAATGCCGACGATTACGATCGGTTCCGGCCAGGCGACCAAGTGAATGTAGGCGTGGAGCCCGGCGCGCTCGGCATTCCGTGGTACTTCGGCGTCTACCGCCGGTGAAGGCAAGCCGCATTTTTCCGTAGCGCGAACTTGCTCAACGCTTCCCTCCAGCCAACTGGGGCGCAGCATGCTGCGCCCCTACACGACCTCAATAGGCGGGCTGGCCGTTCGGCTTCAGCGGGATTTGCAGCTCCAACATGTGGCCGCCTTTGCCGAGGCGAAAAGCCACGCGCTGCATGGGACCGATATCGCGCGTCTTCCATTCCAGAGTTTCGATCGGCTGGTCCGGCTTGTCGGCGAGCGACCACTCGACGCTTTCGCCGGCGGGCTTCACCGTCTGCGGATCGATTTCGTAGACTTCCTGCTCTTTCACATCCACGAGCAAGTAGCGTTTCCAGAGGCGCAGCAGCAGCACACCCTTCTTTTCCGTGTGATACAGGTTCCACGATTTCGGCGCTTCGTCATTGAATTTTACAATTGCGAATTCCACCGATTTCCAAAGCAGTTTGCCCTGAGCCTGGGTGGGCATGATAGGGAGAGTGGCTGCGAGAAAAGCGACAACCACGCGAAGAGAGATTCCTCGCTTCGCTCGGAATGACGTGTTCCATGGGCACAAGGTCAATCTCTAGTTCCTCACTTCGCTGAAAGATTTGTCGAGGAGCTTGATGGCTACGTCCACGTCGGCCTTCGAGGTATTGAGCATGGGAGCGAGGCGGAGCGTGTTGCCGTAGAGGCCGCCTTTGCCGATGAGCAAGCCGTTCTGGCGGGCGCGCTCCATCACTTGCGTGGTGGCTTCGGGAGCAGGCTCTTTGGTCTTGCGGTCTTTCACCAATTCGAGCGCCTGCATCAGGCCCATGCCGCGCACGTCGCCGATGAGCGCATGTTTTTGTTGCAGCTCTTCGAGTTTGCCGCGGAAATAGTTGCCGACCACGTGTGCGTTCTCGAGCAGATTTTCTTCTTCAATCAATTCGATGGTGGCTTTGGCGGCCACGCTGGTAACGGGGTTTCCGCCAAATGTGGCGATATTCGCGCCCTGGAAGCTGCCAGCAATTTCGGGCGTGGTCACGGTCAAGCCGATGGGCACGCCATTGGCCATGCCTTTCGCGCTGGTGATCATGTCCGGAACGACTTCCCACTGCTCGATACCAAACCATTTTTTGCCCGTGCGGCCCCAGCCGGTTTGCACTTCGTCAGAAATGAATAGCGCGCCGTACTGCTTCACGATCTTGAACACGATTTTGAAATATTCCTTCGGCGGAGTGATGAAGCCGCCGACGCCCTGGATGGGTTCGGCGATGAACGCGGCGATGTTGCCGCTGGTGCCGGTCTGGATGAGATTCTCGACGTCACCCGCACAAGCAACTTCGCATTCGGGATATTTCAGGTGCAGCGGGCAGCGGTAGCAATAAGCATTGATGGCATGCGAGATGCCGACGCCAATCACGCCCCCTTTGCGGTAATTCGCGTGCGCGGTGACACCTTTCGCGAGCGCGGAGCCGCCGGAGTAAGCGTGGCGCAGCGCGACGACGTCAAAATTCCCCGTGGACATGCGCGCGAGAAGAATCGCGGCTTCGTTGGCTTCCGTGCCGGAATTGGTGAAGAAGCTTTGCTTCAGATTGCCGGGAGTGATCTGCGCGACTTTTTCGGCGAGCGCGACGATGTGCTCGTTGGGATACAGCGTGGAAGTATGCTGCAGCCGGTTCACCTGCGCGGCCACCTTGCCGGAGACCTTTGGATTGCAGTGGCCCACGGAGACAGTCAGGATGCCGCCAAAGAAGTCCAGGTACTTGTTGCCGTCGAGATCCCAAATGTATTGCATCTCGCCGC
>QHYN01000146.1 GCA_003224145.1 Acidobacteriota bacterium | reverse complement strand
GCTGGAAGAATCCAGTTTGCGGGCGGCGCTTTCTTTTGGCGCGAAGCAGCACGCCGGGGTGGTGATGAAGCAAGGCGTGCGGGCGCGCGGATTGAAACTGCTGGCTCGCGACGCCCGGGAACAGGCCGGGCGCGCCGGGATCTCGACCGCCGATTTTTTTTGCGGGATCGCGCAAACCGGGGAGCTGACGCGCGAGGGCGTGACGCGATTGCTGAGGAGCCTGCCGGAAGGGACCACGGAACTGATGTGCCACCCGGGCTATGCGGACGAGACGCTGGGGAAAACGGCGACGCGGCTGCAGGCTTCGCGGCAAACGGAGCTGGAGATACTGACGGACACGAAGATTCGAAATCTTGTCGCGTCGCAAGGGATTCGCCTGATAGACTATGGCTTCGTGACCCAGGAAGCGTGAAGGAGCATTCCGCAAATTAGAATGAGAAGCGATTCCCCTATCCAGTTTTCGATTGTCGTTCCGTTCTACAACGAACAGGAAAACATCCCGCCTTTATATATGAAGCTGACAGAAGTACTGGACGGGATCGGCGAACCCTACGAACTGGTGTTTGTGGACGACGGAAGCAAGGACAACTCGTTCAAAGTGCTCTCGGACATTTACGAGCATGACTGCCGCGTGAATGTGGTGCGGCTGCGGAGAAACTTCGGGCAGACCGCCGCGCTGAAGGCAGGATTTGATTTCGCGCGCGGTGAAGTCGTGGTGTCGATGGACGGGGACCTGCAACACGATCCCGAAGAAATTCCGCGCTTTTTGGAAAAAATCGCGGAAGGCTACGACCTGGTCAGCGGCTGGCGCTATCAGCGCACGGATCACTGGCTGACGCGGCAGCTTCCGAGCCGCACCGCCAACTGGATGATGGCCAAACTTTCGGGAATCGAGTTGCATGACTTTGGGACCACTTTCAAGGCCTACCGGCGCGAAATCATTCAGGAAATCCCGTTGTATGGTGAGCTGCACCGGTTTATCCCCGCGTTGGCGAGCACGACGGGCGCGAAAATCACGGAGATTCCCATCGAGAATCGCCAGCGCAAAAACGGGCAATCGAATTACGGCATTGGGCGGACGATTCGCGTGTTTCTGGATTTACTGATGGTGAAATTTTTGTTGGATTATTCGACGCGGCCGCTGCAATTTTTCGGCCTATTAGGGATGGGAGGAGCAGGGCTGGGTTCCTTGCTTGGCGGCTATCTGGTGTACGAAAAGTTTTACAACCACATGGCCATCATGACGGAGCATGGGCCACTGATGCTGCTGGCGGTGGCGCTGTTCATCAGTGGCGTGCAGTTTATCTCCATGGGCTTGCTCGGCGAGATCATCGCGCGAACCTATTACGAATCGCAGAACAAGCCGATCTATGCGCTGCGCGAAGTGAAGAGCCATCGAAAAGAGATGGGCGATTCCACGGAATCAACGCGTCCTTCGGGCAACCCCGATCGATAACGGCTTCACGGCACCGGACGATTTCTTGCGATCCACAAAATTGAGATGGGGCGCTTTGCGGTTTCTTGAACGGGAAACGCTGGGCAGCCGCTTGACCGGAGGTACCTGTGAATCGAGAACATTTCTACGCCTTGATGGGCGGTGAAGGCACACTGGACTACGAGCTCTATCTCAACACCAAGACGTTGCTTTCCTGCCAAGGCAAATTTGAAACGATGTGCAACCGGGATGAGCTGCAATTTCAGATCGTACACCAGATCGAAGAACTGTGGATGAAGCTGATCGCCTACACACTGCTGGATATTGACGAGTATTTGCAGCAAGAAAATACCAACCGCGTGATCACGCTGTTCCGGCGGGTGCATCTCGCGCAAAGACTGATGAACGAACAACTGGCGCTGCTGGAGACCATGTCGCCGAAAGAGTATCAGGAAATTCGCAAGCGCCTGGGCAACGGGAGCGGCCAGGAATCGCCGGGATTCCGCGTGCTCTTGAAGATGTACCAGCCGCTTTGGCATTCGTTCCAAACACACTACCTGGACAAACATGGACTGACGATCGAGAAAATCTACGACTCCGAATATTCGCATGGCGATGCCTACGTGGTTGCCGAGGCCCTGGCGGAATTCGACGAACTGTTTCAGAAATTCCGCTACGCGCACATGCAATTGATTTACCGAAGCATCGGGTTTGCGGCGAAATCGCTGAAGGGACGGCCCGTGGAAATCCTGGAAGAGGGAATGCGGCAAAAGTTCTTCCCGGAATTGTGGGAAATCCGCACACAGATGACTGACAAGTGGGGCGCGGAATACGGTATAAAGAGAGATTCCCTTGGAGGGCATCACTAAGTCGAAAGTTAAAGGCTCTCGAATTACTAAGATTGATTACTGACGGCCGATGTGCCGGTATCCGCCGCGAAAGAAGAGCAACGGTTCGCCACTCTGAATTTCGCCGTCTTCCACTTTTCCGACAATAATCGTGTGATCTCCTGCAATGTGAGCCGCGATGACGCTGCAACTCAATTGAAGCAAAGTCCCTTCGAGAACGGGAACGCCGCTGGGCGACGACCGATAATGCAGGGCCAGGCGGTGCTCCGCTTCGGAGTTTTGCTCGCCCTGTGCAAAATACTCGGAGATGGCTTGCTGGCCCTGCTTTAACACGCTGATCCCGAAGCGCTTTTCCTTATGGAGCAAAGGCAGGATCTTCGCGCGCTCATCAACGCAGACCAGGATCAGCATGGGGGTGAGCGACACGGACGTGAAGGAGTTGGCGGTCATGCCAAAAACGGTGCCCGGTTCGCGTTCCACCGTGACTACGGTCACGCCCGTCGCGAATTGGCCCAGCGCGTCGCGAAATCCTTGTGCTGTGAGTGCGGTTGCGGTCATTTTCAAGGTTTTTGAAGATACCATAAATTCACAGCTCGAGAAGTGCGCGTGCCAGCTTGCGTTTCTGACCACGGGTCTTCATCACCGTGGGAACAATCGCAACCTTCATGCCGAGCGCAGATATGGCTGGGGCCTGCGTTCTGTCCACCGGATCAATGACAAAGGTTCCCGTGAAATCGGCATAGAGTTTTGCCACACCCAGCGCTGTTGCCTCGTGGCCCTGTTGCGCGAGCATCTTATCCGACGGTCCCTTAAGCGACTTGCCGCCGACTAGGGGGCAAACCGCAAGAACGTCTCTCTTACGCGCGCGCAATTGTTCCCGCACCAGTGGAATGGCAAGGATCGGTCCGATGCTGATCAGCGGATTGCTTGGGCAAATGATGATGCGGCCGGCTTCGCTGATGGATTCGAGCACGCCAGGAGCTGGGCGCGCCGACTCTACTCCCGCGAACCGGATGTTCTTCACAATGGGTTCCGCGCGACGCTTTACGAGATATTCCTGAAAGTGCATCGGGCCTTCGATCGATTCGATGACTGTGGGAACAGGGTCATTGGACATGGGGAGGATGCGCGCCTTCACTCCGAGTGCGATGCGGATGGACTCCGCAGCCTGCGACAATGTCTTCCCTTCCGCAAGAAGCGCGGTTCGATGGATATGCGTGGCCAGGTCGCGGTCGCCGAGATTGAACCAATTGGCCCGGCCGTAGCCCGCTAAGCGCTTCAGCGCATGAAAAGTTTCACCACGGATTCCCCAGCCCTTTGCCGGATCGACGATCCCCGCCAGGGAGTAGGTCACAATGTCGAGGTCGGGAGAAATTTTCAGGCCGTGGAGCTCGATGTCATCGCCGGTGTTCACGATGATGCTCAGCGCCGCAGGTTCCATGGCCTCGTAAAGGCCGAAAAGCAGTTTCGAGGCGCCGACGCCGCCTGCGAGAGCGGCGATTTTTCGTTTTTTGACTGGAGACATGAGATGGCAGCAAAAAATACCAAGGAGAATTTAACACAGAGGTCGCAGAGGACACAGAGACCGGAGAGAAAGGAGAGAATCCAGCAATCGTTAGCGGATTTAGCGAAAAAGATCTTCTGAGGCAGGACGGATGATTTGAGCCGCTTTTTCGGACGCGCACTTGTAACGGTAGCCACGGATGATCACGACGGGAGTACCTTCAGACTTGCCCATCAGGAGTCCGGCGGCCGCGGCCAGTTCATCAGCAACGGCCAGAATTGTGGCTGCTAGCGGCTTCCCTTCTCTGTCACGCGTGCCCCGCAAGTCCAGCAGCACCGGGAGGCCGCTAGCACCGATTGCAACATTCGTGAGCCCGAGGCGCCAGGGACGGCCAAAGGTGTCGCTGATAATGACGGCGATGAGCTTTCCCGTCCTTTTGCGCAATCCCGCAGCCAGTTTTTCCGCCGAGCGATCGGGATTGCGTGGCAGCAGAGTCACAACGTCCCGGCCGGGCACATTCGAATGATCAATTCCAGCATTGGCGCAGACGAATCCCTGATGCGTCTCGACGATCAGCACGCGGTCCTGCCGGAGAATTCGCCGGGATTCCTGCAAGACCAGGTCCACCACGCGCGCGTCCTTCTTCAGTTGCTCAGCGAGGGCCTGCGCTTTTGCCGACGGCTTTACGGTGGCCAACCGGACCACCGCGCCTTCTGCTTTCGAAACGATCTTTTGTGCCACGACGAGGATGTCATCGTCTTCAAAGCTCAAGCCGGCTTTTTTCACCGTAGCCACAATCCGCTCGACCAAGTCCTCATCCTTTCGAATCTCCGGCATCCCCGGGATGCGAAACAAGCGCAGATCAGAAGTAGCGTGAGCTGCGGCCTTTGCACGGAGCGATGCGGTGTTGTGAATCTTCCTTGGCACGGCTGAGAAATAGTACGTGAGCAGCCCCTATCTTTCACACCGGAAACTCAGGCTCCCAATACAAAAAAAGGACGAGGCGCCCGCTATTGAGCGTTCGCTCCGTCCGGAAAGTGTTTCCAGGTTGTGTTGTTTTCAGCGGCCGGGAGGCTTATCCTTATCCGGCTTATCCTTTTTATCCTGCTTAGGCGGCTTGTCCTGCTTCGGAGGTCTCTCCTGCCTCTGGTGTTCCTGCTGTTGCCGCTGCTCTAGCTTCTGTTGTTGTTGGTCGTGTTTCTGCTCGAGCTGCTGCAGCTGCTGTTGCTGCCTCTGTTCAAGCTGCTGTTGTCTTCGGTCAACCTGTTGCTGTTTTTGGTCAACCTGTTGCTGCCGTTGATTTACCTGCTGTCTTTGATCCGTCTGTTGCCTTTGATCAACTTGTTGCGGCGGCCTTTGATCAACCTGCTGCGGCCGTTGATCGACTTTCTGCTGCCTTTGCACGTTGGCATTATTTTGGTCTAGCTTCTGGCGCTGCTGCGCTTGCTGCTGTTCGATTCTCTGGCGTTCCTGGTCCTGTTTCGTGCGCATGTCTTGCAGTTCTTGTTGATGCTTCTGCTCGAGCTGGGGATTCACCCTATCGGCATCGCCCGGCCGCGCAGAAGGCGGACGATCGTTGGAGATCTTAGGATTGCCTTGCGGAGTGGCCGGCGCATTGCCCGGCCTGTTGGTCTGGTTCGGCTGATTTACAGGGTTCGCTGGCACGTTGGCAGGTCTGTTCGCCTGGCTCGGCTGGTTCGGATTGCTCGGGGCGCCCGGCCGATTGGGGTTTCCTTGCGGCGTGTCCGCCCTGACCACCGGCGCGTTCTGCGCTGGAGTCTGTCGTACCAGCGGCGCCATTTTAATGTTGGGACGCGCGACTTGTGTGCCTTCTGGCTGATTTTGCCGCAACTCCGAGGTCCCCGGAGGTCTGCCGCCATTGGCTTGCACGGCCTGTTGTTGCCTGGCGAAAGATGCCGGAGGGGGAGGAGGCGGCAGCTTGGCCACGACCGAACGGCTGGCCATCGCTGCGGGCGGCCGCACTCGCGCTTCACTGCCAGCACCGAGGACGCTGCGCTGCTGCGGTGCTACTGTCGGGGTCAGTGGAGCTACTGGAGCCGACGCCACTTCCCGTGCATCCACACGGATCATGTTGTTGTGGATGGGCTGCGCTGACGTGAATGCCTGGTGTGACGTGGCCGTAACTGCGTTTTGCACATGTTGGTTCTGATAGGTGACATTCGTTACGTTCACCGTCTTATTCACATAAACGTTGTTATAGACGTTCGTAACTTGCGTTTTGTTGATAATCGTCGTGTTGGAGACGTTCACACGCTCCACGTAGCGCTGGCTGACGCGGTACGACGGGCAATAAACGTCACGCGGCCCGAGCGGGAACCACGCCACACCCGCTGGTGCGCTGCCAACGGATACCCCAACGCCCCAATGGGCGCCGCCAACCCAAGCAACGAGAGCTGGCGCATACACCGGGCGCACGTAAGCCACGGTGACTACCGCAGGTCTCGGCGGGCACGGCACCCAGCCCCAAACGCCGCCAACAACCACCCAGCGGCCATAGTGGAAGGGAGCGAAACCCCAGGGCTCATCGTCAACCCAGGTCCAGCCCCACGGTGAAATCCACACCCAGTGGCCGTAGCGATACGGCGCCCAGCCGACCACGGTCGTATGCGGGAACCACACCGTGCCATACTCCGGCACCGGGCGCCACCCGCCATACTCGTCCAGGTCCTCGTAGCCAATCACATCATCGGAAACGTAGCGCGCGGAGGCGGAATGATCGATGCGACGATCGCGCTCCGCGCACCAGTAATCGAAATCATCTCCCTCGTCACGAACGCGCTGAATGTCGGCATCCAGTTGGTCGATCCCGTTGAAGAAGCCTTCCTCGCGCGCGTGAATCGTGTACGCGTAGCCGCCGCCAGTGATTTCCCCCTGGCCTTCGCGAACCGCCACAAGCGTGGAGTCGCCCGCTTCGTTCACGTTGATGCGGTACCGGCCGGGGCGGAGAATGGAGAAGGCCAGATTCGGGGTGTCTACTTCGAAAGTGTCGTCGTCGTCGAGCCGGCGCACGCGAATGTTCAGCGTGCCTTCGGTCAAACGGATTTGGGTCACATTGTCGGTCAGGTTCAGAAACGAAAAGCCGGTATGATCGGCCAGCCGGATGACCGCGTAGCCCAGATGCAATTCCGCGCGGGCACCTTCATCCGACCAAAGTTTGTCGCCTGTGGTTATGGGGCGGTTGACGACCGCAGAAACCCAATCATCCGTGCCTGCAGGATTGAAAGAAACGTTGCCGTGGGCGTAGGCCAGTCGAGCCACGCGGCTTGGAGGATCATCTTCATCGGCTGTGGCGCGCTGTGGGACCAGCATCGCCGTTAAAAGGACAACGCATAGAAAACTCACCAGTTTCAGCACCTGTTTTCTCATGACCAACTCTCTCCTGAAACTTCGGCGGCCATTCGTTCATTTTTGCCGCTTAATTTGCACTTCACGGGGTCCTTGCTGGGGTTCCACTCAGAGCCTAACACTTCGTTGTTGCAGAGCTTTCGTTTTGCCTCGTCCCGCTTGTCGAAACAGGAACGGGCGGCCGCGAACAGCTCTAATGATTAGAACACCCGCTGAGACAAAGAGTTGTGCCGGGCGTTGCACGGTGCAAAAGGCTTGTTCGGAAAAAGTGAATCAAGAAGAAGAAAACGAACGGGCTCATCAAAATAAGAAAAGCCCGCCCGGAATTTCCGGACGGGCCTTTGGTTCAAAGGTTCAAACTCTTTTTAGTGAGGGCGACCTCCACTGCCACCATGTGAGCCGCCGCCACCACTGGCATGTGAACCCCCACCGCCACCGCTATGTGAGCCTCCACCGCCACTATAGCTGCCGCCGCCGCGGGATCCACCACCACCGTAGCTACCTCCGCCGCTGCTATGGCCGCCTCCTCCGCTGTAACCTCCTCCGCCGCCGTAGCTGCGGCTCGGTGCAGAGTAGGAACGAGACGGTGCCGGGTAGCTGCGGCTGGGCGGAGAATACGTCCGCGGCGCAGAGTAACTGCGCGGCGAGGAAGAGGGCTGCTGGGCATAGCCGCGATTCCCATTCGACGGGGGACTCGAGCTGCGCTGCGGAGGCTCGTAGGAGCGCCCGCTGTTGGAATTATTCGGCCGATTGCTGTTGGAATTCGGCGCCGAAGGCCGCGAGGGCGAGCTGTTGCCGCCGCGCTGCGCGCCGCTGTTCGAATAACTCGGCCGATTGCTGTTGGAGTTTGGCGCGGAAGGCCGCGACGGAGAGTTATTTCCGCCGCGCTGTGCCCCGCCATTTGCCCACGGTGGACGATCATTCATCACGCGAGCCGAATTCTGCGCCGGCGCATTCGTCGGGCGGTTCGAGCTGCCGAACCCCTGTGGCGCGCGTCCGCGGTCAGTGGCATTGCCTTGTGCATCCCAGGCCCGCGAGTTGTTTCCCGGGCGCTGTGCGGAATTGTTGCCCGTGGGGCTGTTGATGGATCGGCCCGAATTCGGCATCGCTGAAGGCGGCCGATTTTGCGAGAGTTCACGTTGCCGCGGCGTCATCGTAGAATTGGCTGGCGTGTTGCCGGGCCGATTATCGACACGACCGTTGGCTCTCGCCGTACCGCCAACCGTCGAATTGCCAGCACGACCGTTCGCGCTCGCAGTGCCGTTGACTTGCGAATTTCCAAATCGTCCGGCAGTCATTCCCCTGTTATTCATTGTCTGCACGGGAGAATGAGAAGCGGCCGCGGCAGGAGCGGTGCGCGCTAGCACCTGCCGATTCTGTACCGCCGCAGATGGCCGCGCCACGTTCGACTTGATATTGGCGCTGCCCAGTGCGCTGTGCTGCGTCGGCCTCAAACCAACCGAGTTTGTCACCTTCGCGCCATTCAGTGCCGACGCCGAAAGACGCTGCCCACCGCGCTTGATCGGATCTCCATTCACAAACGCGCTGCGGGAAGCAGTAGTGACCGCATTCACGTTGTGCGCATTCACGAAGTTAATGTTGCGAATGTTCGTGTTGAAGATGTTCGTGTTGCGAATGAATGTGTTGTGTACGTTGATCACTGTTATGAAATTACGGCTGCAAGGGAAGAACGGGAAAAAAGGCTCCCCAAAACCCAGCGGGAACCAGCCCACGCCAAAGCCGAAGCCAAAACCCCAGCCTCCGCCAAAAAACCCAACGAACGCAGGTCCATAAATGGGAGGACCAAAGAACGGGCCGGGGCACCAACCCCAGGCGCCGCCAACGAACGCCCAGCGGCCGTAGTGGAACGGAGCAAAACCCCACGGGTCGTAGTCAACCCAGGTCCAACCCCACGGATCGACCCAGCCCCAATAACCGTTGCTGTACGGAGCCCAACCAGGCCCCACATCGGAGGGATACCACACGTGTCCATATTCCGGCTCGTCACGCCAGGTGCCGTAGTCATCGAGGTCGTCATAGCCGGGCATGTCGCGCGAAACATACTTCCCAGAAGCAGAATGATCTTCTTTCAGGTCGCGCTCTTCGGCCCAGCGATCCAGTCCATCAGGCCCAGCTGCGTGAGTGATGCTGTACGTCGGATTCTCCGCACCGTTAAATTCCGCTTGCTCACCTGCGTGTACATCGTAATTTTTATCGCCGGCAGTAATCTCACCGTCGCCGCGAAGGACGGTGACGCGAGTAGAGTCCCCGTTTTCGTTGACATCAATGCGAAACGCCCCGGCTTGTCTTACCGTGAAAGCCAGGTTCGGCGCGTCGACTTCATAAACATCGCCTTGTCGTAATTCGCGAACGCGGAAATTGAGGCTGCCCTCCGCAAGCCGCACTTGCGTAAT
>QHYN01000145.1 GCA_003224145.1 Acidobacteriota bacterium | reverse complement strand
GTTTCAAGTCATTTTGCTCGCCCCTCCGCATGCGCTAACGCGGGGTTTGCGCTCCCCGCGCTTTGCCGGAGCGCAGGCCGAAGCTTTCCTGCGGCCAGCCTCGCCAGCGCGCGGAGGCGGCCGCTGAGTTCGCCTGCGCTCAAACGCCCCTCGCGGTACAGCCAGCGGAGAAAATCCTCGGCCCGCCGCTCCCCCTTCTGCGAGTTACATTCCGCACACGAGGAGACCAGGTTGCGGTAGCCATTGCACCCTCTCCGGACACGTGGAACCACATGGTCGAGGCACCGCACCATCGGCCCCAGCCGCCGCAAGCAGTAAAAGCAGAACCCGCCCTCGCGCGCGTGGATCGCCTGGCGCAGCGCTCGGCTTTCCAGAAAATCCACCTTCTCCAAATTGGCCACGCTAGGCACACGCTCGGCGTCGCGCGCTACGATTTTGCCGGCGCGAACCGAGCGAATCTCCTCCGGCAAGCGCACCTCGACCACGTGACCCGCCCTGCTGCGTTCCGCCAAGCGCAGCGCGCCTTTGGCAACCAGGCTCCGCACCGCTATGCGCGCGGCCCAGCCGGAAAGGCCTGCACCGCGAGCAAGCCACAGAATGGAAAAGCGAAGCTGCAGCCTCCCTTCCAGCCGGCTGTGCCGCAGCAGGTGAGAATACACCGCGCGGTCAAACACCGAGAGGTGCAGCCGCGGCACCAGCAAATCCTCCAATTGTTTCCACACGTGTACGGCATTGAGCTTTTTGTTTTTCATGTTCATATCCAGAGTGGGGATAGTGTTGCCACAGCGGATTCGTCTTTTCTTGTAGTGGCCGGGCTTTAGCCCGGCACTTCTCGCGCAAAGACCTGGTTCGCCCCTGTGCTTTCTGTGTTAGGTCTTTGGGAGAAAGAAAAAACGCCGGCAAGGACGCCGGCGTTACAAAAGGGCACGAGGCACCGTGCCTCTACGGAAAAGCGACAGGGGGGATGCCGTCTAAGGAACGCCCCTAAAAAGAAAAAGCCCCGGCGAAACCGGGGCGCACTTCTTTACAAAATAAATTTTACTAGACTAGTAACCGCCTTGTCAAGACCAAAATCAGTGGCCAGTCTTACCTCGTTCCGAGGCCTGCTCTGGTGGCAAATTCGTTGTGTCCGGGGCAGCAGAAGCATACGATGTGCGGGCGAGAGATCTAAATCGCAAATTCCGGGTAAGGTGGTTCCATGAATAGAAAAAAGGCTGGAATATTCTTTCTGGGCACTTGCCTGATTCTCGCCATTCTCTTGCTTACGCAGGTTGTGACGCCCATTGTGGGTGCAATTATTTTTGCGGTTGCTTTAGTCGCTTTCGGAGTGCCATCCAATGGTTTGCGGAAAATATGATCTGGTGGGGTTGCTCTGACCGCGTCGTGACTAAAGCCACGCCCTGAGGAAGGTTCAAAACCCCCACGCGCAAGGGCGGCCCGTGGGGCACCCGGCGTGCACAGAGCACGCCAACTACCGGCCCTTACTTCTTTTCATGGGACATTACGATGCCTAACGGTGAAATACTATACACAACTCCGTCCATTCTGACTTTTAGCTCGCACTCTACTTGTTGCGTACCTTCGCCGTTGACGACGATTGCTAGCCGTTTGCGCTCCTTCTTCCATCGCGCCATGTAACTCTTTGTCGAGGGACGCACGTAAAAAGGGCACCCCTCGAACTTATAGAAAACTCCCTCCAACGAAGCACCCTCGCTGACGTTTGCGTAGCCCCAACCGTGGTACCCGGTTGGGCCTCCATTTTCATTCTGAGTCGTTTTTAGGATGATCACCTGCAACGTATATTCACTTGGATCTTTGATCTTTGCATCAGTCCCCAGACAAACGAACAAAGCCACGGCTCCAACAGTCTGGATGGTCCCAAGTGAAAACCGTCTGATTCTCATTTCGACGTCCTGTCGAGGCAAACTTTACCGGGGTGGGGTGTGAGCGTACCACTACAAAGAGGAAAGAATCAATTTCATAACAAAGGTGGCGGACCTGAAAAGGGACTTCGACCATTTTCTAGATAGCACGGGCCCAGTGTTCGCACTCCGGGCGAATCCGAGATCAACCTCATCGTCAGCGGCTGGTTAGGGGCACTTGGAAAGACCGCACCCTTGTATCTTTGAAATGCCAAGGGCCAAAGGGTGCGCCGCTCAATTCAAAGGCCTGCCCCACCCGCCAATGCTTGCCAGTTGTCGCAGCCTTGCGCTACGCTTCAGCAACTCAATCCACCGCTTGGCGGGAGAAGAAGCCGATGCCTAGATACGAAATCATCATCTATTGGAGTCAGGCGGACGAAGCGTTTATCGCCGAAGTCTCCGAGCTTCCCGGCTGCGCCGCCGACGGCAAGACCTACAAGGAAGCCCTCGCCAACGTAGAAATCATTATTCAGGAATGGATCGAAACCGCCAAAGAACTCGGCCGCCCCATCCCTGCCCCGCGCGGCCGCCTTGCCTTCGCTTAAGAGTCAAAGACCGCACCCTTTGGTGAACCAAACCCCAAAGGGATGCGGCACCCAAGAAGGTGTCCGTGCGTTAGGGTGTCCCACCCGCCTCTGCTCCAGCCGAAGCCATTTGACATCTATTCAGGTGGACCCGCTGGCGAATCTGGATGCACTGAGTGTTCTTGCTCCAGATGGGAACCCGTGGAGCGTTAGGGCGGGTGGCAGAGACAATAAATCCTTTGAAACGATCTAGGTCGATCGGGACGACTACATCGGTCGTCCCTTTCTTTTTTTGGAGCATGGTGGTGTTTGATCCGCACGCAGTGAAGATTCATATTGATGGGAACTGCTGGAAGAATCCTGGCGGTAGCGGAGGACTGGGGGTGCGTGTGGACTACGGGTGCGACATAGACCGCGAGCCAGAAGTTGTCGAGTACTGCGGATATTTCGAAACGAATAACCAGCGCATGGAGCTGCGAGCTTGTATTTTTGCTCACGAGTGGATTGATGAAAATACGGATGACGTCGGGGCCCGGCGATTCATTATCTTAACGGATTCTTCATATGTTCACGGCGGATATTCCTGGGTGATTGGCTGGGCGCAAAATGGATACGCAACGAGTGTCGGACGGCCAATTAAGAATCCGGCCCTCTGGAAAAATCTGATGACTCTACGGCGGCGGCTTTATCGACGCGCGCGGATCGAAGTGAAGCTTATTCCAAGAAGATCAGATGAGGGAGCCAAGGAAGTTGACCGGACAGCGAAGGCGGCCGGGAACCTCCCGAGCTATGTCGATTATGGATTTAAAAAGGGCAAAATTGGGCGGCCAAAGAATAACAGCAAGAAATCGGCGCAGCTTTATCCGGCTGCGGGGCAGACGCCCATCATCAGGCCGTATAAGAGCGATATGGCAAGTCGAGAGGTCCAACTCTTCAAATTTGAGGTGTGGGATGACAGCAGAAAACTGTTTTTCGACAAGTTCCAAGCGTATACGGACAATGCGATCGGTAACGAGCTCCACCGCCAGAACGTGTACCAGGTTCGGATGAACGACATCCCAAAGTATCCTCAAATTGTTGAGATTCTCTGGTCGAGGAAGGAAAGGGATTTTGTTGCTCAGTGGATCGCTACACCGTAGGCGGGCGGGTGGCCGCGGCTTAATTCCGAAAAACGCCTTTGGGTGGCCGATTCTTCGACGCAGCGCGGTCTACAATACGAGTTACGCCGCATAAGCTCGAGCGCCCGCCGAGGGAGGAAGAGGTTCGTGAGACACACGCGCATCATCGTCACGCACTACGGCGGGCCCGATGCACTTCGGGTGGTTGAAGAAGAGTGCCCCGAGCCGAAGATTGGTGAAGTGCGGGTGAGAGTGCTGGCCGCCGGTGTCTCCTTGCCCGACCTGCTGATGCGCGAGGGCGTTCATCCCGAGACGCCGCGGGTGCCCTTCACGCCAGGGTGGGACCTGATTGGCATGGTGGACCGGCTCGGCGCGGGTGTGTCCGGAATCGAACCAGGCCAGATCGTTGCCGCACTGCCGATCCACGGTGCTTACGCGGAGTTCGTCTGCCTGCCGCAGCGTGAACTGGTTCCGGTGCCATCTGGGTTGGACGCCGCCGAGGCTGTCAGCCTCATCCTGAACTACGTCACGGCGTACCAGATGCTGCATCGTTCCGCTAAGGTCGGATCGGGCCAGCGCGTGTTGATTCACGGCGCGGCAGGCGGGGTCGGCACGGCGCTATTGCAGCTTGGCCGCCTCGCCGGGCTGGAGATGTACGGTACCTGTTCCTCGCGAGGGGCGTCGGCCGTTTCCGACCTGGGCGGTATCCCCATTGATTACCAGGATCAGGACTTCGTGAAAGAAATTCAACGCCTCGCGGGCGAGGGTGTAGACGTCGTCTTTGACAGCATCGGTGGTACCCACATCTGGCGTTCCCGCAAGGCTCTCCGTCCTGGCGGAAGGGTGGTGGCCTATGGCCTTACTTCCTCGCTGCGTGGGGGACGATTGGCTTCAGGTCGTTCCGGTGGTCGTCATCGCTATCGTGCAATCCTGATTTTCGGGCTGTACATTGCCGGCGGCTGGCTTCTCCCGGGCCGGAAACGGGTGGTCCCCTACAGCATCCAGACGCTCAAACGCCTGAAACCGGCATTGTTTCGACAGGATTTGATGGCCCTGTTTGAACTCCTTCAACAGCAAAAGATCAAGCCGCTCATCGCGCGGCGATTTCCTCTTGCCGAGGCAAGACACGCGCAGGAGTTGCTCGGCAACGGAGGCGTGACAGGCAAGATCGTGCTCGTGCGCAACGCGTCATCGCTTGAATCAGGAGCGGCGTAACCACGGCATGCAGATGACGGCGCTTTGCACCGCCTCCGGACTCTGCGCTCTCATTTTCCCGGAAGTTGACCGAAGGCCCGTTCTTTCCTAAACTGGTGATACTTCCGCCTGGCCCTCCTCTCCGGAATGAAATTACGGCGATGTTTTCGTTACCGTTCCCA
>QHYN01000144.1 GCA_003224145.1 Acidobacteriota bacterium | reverse complement strand
ATCAGAATCCGTTCTCATCTGAGTACGACAAGCTGGGCTATGGCCGGATAGAAATCTTCACCAAGCCCGGAACGGACCAGTTGCACGGGCAGCTCGCTGTGACCGGGAATACGGCAGGGTTTAACTCAAGAAACCCGTTCGAAGGCACTGGGCAGACCCCCGGCTATTATTCAACGCAGTACAGCGCCAATTTGGGCGCACCACTGAGCAAGAAAGCATCGTTCTTTTTCAACATCGAGCGGCGCAACCTCAATGAACTTTCTGTGGTGAACACACCATTTGTGGATCCCAGCGCACTGCAAATCACGCAGTTTGCCGGCGCCTTTCCCAATCCGCGTGGGCGCACCAATGTGAGCCAGCGGTTCGATTATCAAGTAACGCCGAACAACACGCTGACGGCGCGTTACCAATACTGGCGGAACAACGAAAGCGGCGACGGCGTGGGATCCTTCAGCCTGCCCTCCACCGGGCACGACTCACTCAGCAGCGAGCACACTTTTCAAGCGACAGACACACAGGTGCTCAACGCGCGCACGATCAACGAAACGCGCTTTCAATTCGTTCGAGAAGGCAGCAATCAGAATCCACTGAATGCCACGCCCGCGATTTCGATTCAGGGAGCCTTTACGGGGGGAGGCAGCAGCGGCGGCGTTTACCACGATACGCAAGACCGCTATGAATTGCAGAACATTACGTACATGAATTTGGGGAAACACGCGGTCAAATACGGCGGCAGGTTCCGTGCCACGAATGAGGACAACTCATCCAATGCCCGATTCAATGGATCGTATTCTTTCGGTTCGCGGCCCGACCCAACGGTCTCTGGCTGCGCGGTGCCCAATCCTCCCAGCAGTTGCCCGCAAATCTCGGGGCTGCAAGCGTATGTGATTACGTTGACGGGCCTTCAGAATGGCATGACGATGTCACAAATCATGGCGCAAGGAGGAGGGGCAAGTTTTTATTCGCTGAATAACAATGCAGCGGGGAGCGCCTTCGCGAAGGTCACTTGGTTCGATGGGGCGCTGTTCTTGCAGGATGACTGGCGCATCCGACCCAATGTGACGTTGAGCACCGGCCTGCGCTACGAAACGCAAAACAATCTGGGAGATCACGCGGATTTTGCGCCGCGGATTGGCATCGCCTGGGCCCTGGATGGAAGCGGGAAAAACAAATCTCCCAGGACAGTGTTGCGCGCAGGCTACGGGATTTTCTACGATCGCTTCAGTTCCGACCTAGTATTACAGCAGCAACTGCAAAATGGAATTATCCAGCAGCAGTTTCTGATTCAAAATCCCAATTTCTTTGACCCCAACCAGGCCGTGCTGCCCACCCAGTTTCAACAGGCTAGTTCCGCGCCACAGACGATTTACCAGCCCAATCCGCAACTTCGCACTCCGTATACGATGCAAACCGGAGTTAGCCTCGAGCGGCAGCTAACGAAGACCGCTAACCTTTCGCTGACGTACTTGAATTCCCGCGGCGTGCACCAGTTCTATACAAATTTCATTAACGCGAATCCCGCGGGCGATGCTCCGCCCAGTGAATTCATCTACCAATACCAATCCGGCGGAATTTTCAAACAGAACCAATTCATTGTGAACAGCAGCGTTCGAATGGGCACGAAGCTTTCACTGTTCGGTTACTACACGCTGAATTACGCGAACAGCGATACGTCGGGCGCGGGCAGCATTCCATCCAATCCATTCGATATCACGCAGGACTACGGCCGCGCCTCGTTCGATGTGCGGCATCGCGTTTTCTTCGGCGGCACGGTCGGCTTGCCGGCAGGCTTTCGCTTGAGCCCGTTTATGATCGCCAGCTCGGGCTTGCCGTTTACTATCACCACCGGCCAGGCTCCCGGGCTATTTGGCAACGCCGTGTTTAACACGCGCCCGACTGTGGGGAACTGTTCGCCGGGAGCGACGGGAGTCATCGACACGATCTACGGCTGCTTTAACCTCGTGACGCTGCCGGGACAAACGGTCATTCCAATCAACGATGCCACAGGGCCGGGACGGTTTACGCTCAATATTCGACTGAGCAAAACGTTTGGATTTGGCGAGAAGAAAGAAGCGGCGGCGGGAGGTGGCCCCGGTGGACCGGGTGGAGGCACATTTGGCCGTGGCCCGGGGGGCGGAGGGCCGCGAGGGGGCGGTGGGGGCGGAGGTCGCGGGGGAGGAATGTTCGGCGGCAGCCCTTCCAACAAGCGTTACAACTTGACGTTCAGTGTGAACGCACGAAATGTCTTCAACAAAGTGAATGCGGCAAATCCCATCGGCAATTTGAGTTCACCGCTGTTTGGCGAGTCCAATGCCCTGGCTGGCGGGCCGTTCTCTTCGTCGACGGCAAATCGGCGAATCGATCTGCAGCTTTTGTTCAATTTCTAACGGCAGACCATCGCGCCACTCTCGAATCTCGCAGGCCGATCCGAGATCCTTCCTTCTTGCGCGGGGTTGCGCTAACCTCTCCAGCGAAATGAAGCGCCGGAAAAAGAAAATCATCGACGTGGGCAAAGAGGCACGTCGTGTGGCCCGAAAGTCCGGACTTGCACCTGCCGTTACGCGAGTGATTCCCGACAAACGAAAACGATCCGAAAAGCATAAGAAACAGTGGCTGGAAACCGAGATGGAGTAGCCACGAGCACGGAGGCCCTGCGATTCATGGGATAAATGAGAGCTTGCACGCTTCGGGTTACAAGAAAAGAGCGAGCTGGGCCTTTCGGCCGCGTCGGGGTTGCCCTCAAACTCCGAAAAATCAGGTCCGGACCGGACCTAATTTTTTGAGCTTCATCCTGGTTTGTTGGCGGGAACAACCTCATCGGGGCGAAAGAACGGGGTGAGCGCCATCTTGCGGCGCTCGGCAAGTTCATGGGCAATCGTTTCCAAATCCTTTTTGTCAAAGCCCATGGAACTGACTTTCACTTTGCCATCGGCGTCGATTAAGAAGATGGTGGGGACATTGGTCAGGCCGTAGGCATTGGAGACCGGGTAGCCATCTTCATCCATAAGAAGGGGGAATGTCACACCATACTCGGAGGCAAGGTTTTTGGTGGCGCGGGCGTCGTCCTGGGAAATGCCGAGGACACTTACGTCACCAGAGCCGTAGAGTTTGTAAAGGCGCTCCAGGAAAGGAAACGTGAATTGGCAGACCGGACAGGAGACCTTGAAGAAAGCGGCGACGACAGGGCCGCGTTCCATGAGGTTATGAAGCGAATATTCTTGGTGGTCTAGCGATTTGAGAACAAATCCGGGAGCGATGTTGCCGGCAATGATGTGAGTCATCTGGTCCTGTGATCCCATCCAGCGTGAAAGCCGCCGCAAAATTCCCATTCATGAATTGTATCGCAAAAGCTAGAAACCGGCAGTTCTCGAGCGAGGGTCGAAAGGAAAGAGAATTGTTTTCAAAAAGGTTCTGGAAATTCCATAGATGCGAGCAGCCCGTCTATTGGTTATAATTGAGGCGCCTGAGAAACGAGCGGGCGTCGTACAATGGCAGTATAGAAGCTTCCCAAGCTTCGGACGTGGGTTCGATTCCCATCGCCCGCTCCATAAACACGCAAAATTTACGTTGATTCGGCTGCCCTTACTCATCGGCCGTCCCCCGATTTGAGCCCAGAAAGCCGGGGTTTTGCGCCCATTTTGCGCCCAAGTTCAACGCCTGAGAACAGGCGGAAAACAGGCGGAGAATATATGTTTGCTTCATAGCAGCATTGGTTTTTGGAGGCCGCCGAATCTGCTTTTTGCGAAACCTCCAGAAAAAACAGATTCCCATTGCCTCCGCTTCCCTCGAGTGGTTCTCATCGACATTTTTTAACAAGCTCTTAGAAATTGAATGAAACCTGCAAATCGATGCGCCGATTCGCCGTCGAAGAGGAGTATGGCCCGCCGGCAAGACCGTTGGCCTGACCAAAGAGCGGCGAACTCAAATTGCCGATCGGCTTGGCGAGATTGACGTTGTTGAAAACATTTCGCGCGGAAACGCTGAACGTCAAATTGTAACGATTGTTGCTTGCGCCGCGATCCGTGCCGCGGTCGCCGCCAAAACCGCGGCCACGCATGCCTCTGTCGCCATGACGTCCAGGAACGCCCCAGAAAGTTCCGGCAGGTCTGGGGCTACCGCCAGCTGTGTTCGTGGTTTCCTTTTTCTGCCCGAAGCCGAAGGTTTTGCTCAGCCGAAGATTCAAGGAAAAGCGTCCCGGCCCTACTGCATAATTGATCGGAATCACCGGTGCGCCAGGTTGCGTGGACAAATTGAAACAGCCGTAGGGAGTTTGTTTTACACCGATAACATTCGGAGTACACGTGCCAAGCGTCGCGCGGGTATTGAAGACAGAATCCTGATAAAGGTCTTGTCCCGTCGTAATGTTGAATGGAACACCGGATTGCGCGACGAGGAAAGGACTAAGCCGGAAATTGAAAGGCAAGCCCGCCGTGCCGCCGAAGAAAACACGATGGCGGATGTCGAAGGCAGCACGGCCGTAATCCTGGCTGAGGTCAAAGGGATTCGAAGGGATGCTGCCTGCGTCGGCGGTATTGCTGTTGGCGCGGTTGAAGGTGTAATAGCCGAAGAGGGATAGTTTGGTTCCCATTCGAACGCTGCTGTTCACGATGAGTTGCGTCTGCTTAAAGATCCCCCCGGACTGGTATTGGTAAGTAATTTCGTTCGGAGGCACGGCAGTGGTTGCTGGGGGAATGATCGGATTCGCATCGATAAAGTTCGTGTAAAACTGATGGATACCGCGCGAATTGAGGTAGGTGACCGCCAGATTGGCGTACTTGGTCAGCTGGCGCTCGAGAGTGATTCCAGTCTGCATGGTATAGGGAGCGCGAAGATTCTGATTCGGCTGGTAAATCGTCTGGGGAGCGGCCGTGGATGCCTGAAAATTCGCATCGGAGGGCAGCACGGTATTGCTGGGATCGAAGAAGGCGGGTTTCGTGACGAGATATTGGTTCTCTGTCGTGCCGTTCAGTCGCTCCTG
>QHYN01000143.1 GCA_003224145.1 Acidobacteriota bacterium | reverse complement strand
GGGGCTGTAGAAGGTCCCAAGGGTTAGGCTGTTCGCCTATTAAAGCGGTACGTGAGCTGGGTTCAGAACGTCGCGAGACAGTTCGGTCCCTATCTGGTGTGGGCGCAGGAGACTTGAAGGGAGTTGTCCCTAGTACGAGAGGACCGGGATGAACAGACCCCTTGTGTACGAGCTGTCCCGCCAGGGGCATCGCTCGGTAGCGAAGTCTGGAAGAGATAATTGCTGAATGCATCTAAGCAAGAAGCTCGCCCTAAGATAAGGTCTCCCAAGGCCATAAGGCCTAAGAAGGGCAGTCGAAGACTACGACTTTGATAGGCGGGAGGTGGAAGCACAGTAATGTGTGAAGCTGACCCGTACTAATCGCCCGTTCGGCTTAATCATAAAACTTTCTCAAGCCGTCTTTGAGGGAACCCGGTGAGGGTTCCCGTGAGAAAGAGCAGAAGTGACTCGGCAAGAGTCACAAATAAGAAACGCCGATTCTGCTACAGTGGTGTTCGACCTCGGGTCGAGCTTGTAATGCCAGCCTCATTCTGTTGTCACACTCGCGATTCCGCGCCCGGAATGGGCGGGAAAGCAGCGAGTGACGAGTTTCCGGTGGTTATACCGCGAGGGTCACACCCGTTCCCATCTCGAACACGGAAGTTAAGCCTCGCAGGGCCGATGATACTGCACGGGTAACTGTGTGGGAACGTAGGTCACCGCCGGGATTAAATTAGAAAAGGCCGGCTCGGTTTCACCGAGACCGGCCTTTTTGTTTTCTCTCTTTTTGTTTTCTCCGTGGACCGCCAATTCAGCACATTCCAGCGTTTCGCGAAATTAAGAGGAGGGGCGCGTCGGAGGCAACCAACATCCCCTCCTCTTGTTCCCGCAGGTAGGTCCGCCGGGAACTATGGCACCGTCTGGATAATGGTCGGCCCAGCGGTTTGGCGGACGAACCAGGTGCGAGCAGCTCCGGAGGGCAATCCGGAGTTCTTGTCGTCGGGGTAGACGATCAAGGCGTTTCCATCCAGGTAGGCGTCGGGCGCCCAATACTCCGCGAGCGTCCGCGTACCGGAGGCGCAACCAAGACCGTTCACGCAGACGGGACCGACGTGGACGACGCCGGTGACCGCGCTCTGCGCAAAGGTTGGCACACTTGCGAAATCGTTTTGTGATTGGGCCATGAAGACCTGCCATTGGGCGGAACTATCCATGAAATTGGTCGCTGAGGAACCCAGCCAGGTGACGTTCACTTTGCCGGAATCGCCGGCAACCACCCAGGGTTGAATGGCGGTGCGCGTGGAGGCCCCGTTGTTCACACGTACGACGTGAGACCACGTTGCACCCTGGTTTTGCGAAGTCGTCAAATAGGTGTTCACGCCATCGGAAAAGACAATATGCAGATTGCTGCCCTTGTCCACCGCGACAGCGGGAAAGACGTGGGCCAGCGACGTGTCTGCCGGACCTTGGTAGACAAGTTTCAGGTCAAACGTGACGCCGCCGTCAGTAGAGCGGGCAATATAGATTTGCGTACTGGTCTGATCAAAGAACACGGTGTAGACGTTGCCGTTTCGTGGATCCACGACAATGTTTCCCTGGTCGCCCGGCTGAACGCCGGTGACCGGAGTGGTGACCTGGGTAATCTGCGGGAAAGTGATGCCGCCATCAGTGGATTTCACAACCACAATGCTGACGGTGCCGGTGAGCAGGGTCCCGAGCTGTTTGTACGTCAAATAGACAGTGTTGTTGCCGTATGCAGCTATCCATTGGCGGTCATCCGCGGGAATATCCGAGGAAAGCGGATTGACGACCCAGCTGCTTCCTCCGTTGAAAGAGCTGGCCTGTGTCGTTGAACCCAGCCAGAGCGAATTCATGTAGACATTTCCGGAGGTGCCTATGGCGAGGTCTTCGTCACCGCCCCCCAGGCCGGTGCCGGTGGTTGTGCCGGTGGTAGCAAGGACCTGAGTGCCATCGGGCTGGCCAAGGTAGGTGAAGGTCCTGCCGGTGTCATAGGATTTCCAGACGTCCACTCCACCGGGGACACCCTGTATCGCGGCAACATACAGGTTGCCGAGAGAATCGTGGGCGACACGTGGTTCAACATCTTGATCGAAAACGATGGTGGCACCGGAATTCGCGGGATCGTTGGGCCGCGGAAGTTCGAAGGGGGTGCCAAAAGTCATCTTGCCCGGCTGGTAGCGCGCCTTGCCGTTGGCGACTGTGGGGTCCACGGCGATTTGGGCGGTTCCTGAATAAGAGACGTTCACCGTTTGTGAAGCCACGATGACGAGCTTGTAGGTACCGTTCGGCAGCGGACCGGCGTCGATTTCTTCGTAGGTTTCGAGGAACTGCGCGGAAGAGGCCAGCAAGTTTCCCGACGGATCGAAGAGGTAAAGGTCAAACTCGTTGGTGGCTCCCAGCCAGGTAATGCGAATCTGCACTTCATCATTCGGAAGGCTTGCCCAAAAACCGGAAGGCGTATTGATCGTCAGAAAAAACGTGTCGCAGTTCAGCGCGGTGCAGGAACTGGTGTCCGTGGCCACGGCCGTGTACGGGCCACCGGACCAACTGACGGGAGTCGCGGTGCCCGTAAGGGAGCCGGTGGCCGGGGTCGCCGAAAAAGCAGGAATAACAGGAACGAGCAGAGCAGAGAGCAAGAGAATCGCCTTGAGATGCAGACGAAGCATGGGGATGAAGACTCCTCTCGAGCAATAGATAGGGCCTGATTCCTCCGAGGGCGCAGGGCGAATCCAAAACCCGGGACACGAACCGTCCGCTAGGCTGGCGCATTGTTTGATGAAGTTTGTGCGCGGGGCAATCAGGTGTTTGCCTGGTTCAGCTGTAGGTGTTTCCCCGACAAAAATTGCCCGGCAAGGTAGATCATTCTGATCCTGAATCGGCAGCGCGGCGGCAACCAAAAACCCACAACCGGCAAGCTCAGATGAGTGCCTAAACTCCAATGAAAAAGCCTTTTCAATACGTTTTTCCCGAGTCATCTGCGGGCTGGCTTGGCGAGTTCGTGCGCGCACGAGCCTGCCCCTGCCCACATCTTGACCACGAGGCGGCAGGAGAAAAAGTACTATTGACCTCGACGATTCTCGGGACTAAGGTTGGATTTCCACCTTCGGGCCCAGCAATACTTCCTCAGTGAGGTCGCCATGACGGTAAGCATCGTCAGCAATCCTGCAGCAACCGCGTTACAGGAACGATGGGAACGATTGAGAGGCCACAAGCGCATCATTTCGCGCGTGAAGCTCTTGGTGGAGTGGGAGCAAGGTGGCACGAAAGAGCACGCCAACGCTGTCACCATAGACGTAAGCCACTCTGGCTGTATGGCGGTGGTGGGAGCGGACCTGCCACTGCACAAATGCGTCCGCCTGATCCATCCGGAGACGGGCCGCAAAGCCGAAGCTCAAGTGGTCTGGCGCAGCCATGAGGCCTGGGACGCCGGATTCGAATTGGTGAAACCTGATCCTTCGTTCTGGAATTTGAAGTAAGCAGGCCCCCCAAGCCATTTCCATACCGCGGAGGCTCCTTCTCTTTCGGGAACGCTTCTGAATGGTTTCCACGTTCCGAAAGTCGTCTTCGATGAGGGCCGCTTCCCGCCTCGTTCTTTACGAAACCTGACTATTTCCTGAGAGTGTCTGAACGAAACGTGGGAGTGCCATGTCTCCTGTGACGCGGAACACAATTCGATGTGACGACTGAACTATCTCGTTATACGTAGAAAGAGCCAAAAAATGTGGCATGCGCGCTCGGAAGTCGCACTCCCAGGGCGCCGAACTCCTTATCCGAGAAGCCGTTGATCGAGATGGGGAGAAAGACGCTCACTCAGGGGAGCAATCCACAGGGCAGCGAGGATTCCGGTGAAGACATCCATTGTGTAGTGGGCTCGGAGGATGACAACCGTTGCGATTTCAAAAAGGACGATCAAGATGGCTGTTGAAGTGAGCCATTTACGGTGGAACCGCGACAGCTCCCAAGCGCCAAAGACGGCGATGGCCGTATGCCCGGAAAAGAAAAAGTCATTAGCAACGTGATAGGTCACCAGGAACGAGGGGAACCCCGGATAGTGCCAGATCATTCCCGCCGGCACGGGGAGGGAGCACAGAGCTTGTAGGAGTTGGCGGAGGGCCATCAGCAAGACCAAACCGAGAAAAGGGCGAACGCTTCCACCGAACAGCCAGCTTCCCAGAAGAAACAGGCCGAGCGCGTCAATCAGCGCGGAACTCACGATCAGCAATCCATTTGCGGCGCCGGAATTCTGGGCGAAGTAGGAATTTAGCCCTGCAGTCAGGTTGTGCAAGGCGTCGCCGATGCCCGCGGCAGGAGCCGTTCGTGCTCCGATCAAGGATTGCGTCCAGAACCAAAGCGCGAGAACAACGGCTGTCACAGCGAGGCGAAAAAGCAACGTGCGCCAGCGCATGTGGATTGCGACGGACTTCATGCGACCTTCTTCGCTATCAGAGTCATTGGGAAACTATTGTGGAATTGTACGCCGCGTCATCTCCCACGCTAATTCGCGCGCTTTTCGCAGATCGAGCTTTCCGGTACCAAGATACGGCAATTTCTCGATGCGCAGGAACTGATCCGGTCGCGGCCGCCATAACGCCGGCAAATCGCTTTTTCCCAGTTTTTCCAGGCACGGCTCCAGCCGCTCTTCATCCAAGGTGTGTAGCACGACCAAGCGCTCGCCTTTTTTCTCGTCGGGGACGGCGGTGACGACGAACGATTGTTCCGTCGCGCCAGCCAACTCCTGAAGCAAGTCTTCTACTTTAATGTGAGGCACCATCTCGCCGCCGATTTTGCTGAAGCGGCTCAAGCGGTCGGTAATACGCAGGAAGCCCTCCTCATCCATCCTCGCGATGTCGCCCGTGTTGTACCAACCGTCTCGGAGCACATCGGCAGTCTTTTCCGGCTTGTTCAGATACCCGCGCATGATATTCGGCCCGCGGACCAGCAACAGCCCCGGCTCATCCGGCCCAAGGGGCTGCAAAGTCTCGGGGTCCACGATTTTTACTGCCATTCCGGGCAGGGGATGACCGATACTGCCGCGCTTCGCCCCCACTTGACGGAAAGAAGCCGCGCGAAAATCGATCGTATTTACCGTGACCGCCGGCGAACATTCCGTGCAGCCATAACCTTCGTGCGGCCGGATGCCGAAATGGTCTTCAAACGCTTGCGAGATACGTTCCGGCAATTTCTCCGCGCCCGCCATGACGAAGCGCAAGCTGCCAAAATCTTCCGGCGCGCACCGGCGTGAGTAGGCGTTCAGGAAGGTTGGTGTTGCCAGGAGCATGGTCACCGCATATTTGTTGACCAGCCCGCCGATCACGCGCGAATCCAGCGGATTCGGGTGAAAGACGACGCCGATGCCCGTCGCTGCCGGCAGGCAGAGCGTTCCCGTGAAGCCAAAGGAATGAAAGAACGGCAGGATTCCCAAGATTCGGTCGTTGGCATGCAACATGAAAACTTGATTGAGCTGCTCGACATTCGAAGCGATGTTGTAATGCGTGAGGACCACACCTTTGGGATCTCCCGTGGAACCGCTGGAAAAGATAATCGTCGCAGTGTCGTCAAGCGTTGCACGCCGCTCGCTGCCCGCAAACTTCGCTAGCGCTCGAGCAGGCAAGAAACAAGCTGCTAGCATTGCCGCAAGCCGCTCACTGAAGCGCGCATCCTTAGCCACGTCTTCGATGAAGATCACTTCGCCCGGTGGCTGAACCTTGACCTTCTCCAGAAAGACCCGTGCCGTCACGACCGCTTTCAGATTGCACTGCTGCGCGCAGGAAGCCAGGGTTTCATTGGAAACCGTGTAGTTCAGGTTGACTGGGACTTTGCCCATCAGCATGGCCGCAAAATTCACCAGCGCGCCCGGAACCGAAGGCGGCAAAAGAACGCCCACCATTTCCTGTCCCTGCCAGTGCTTGCGCAATCTCCTCGCCAGAACCAAGGTGCCCACCAAGGCAGAAAAGTAATTCAGTTTCGGCCGTTGTCCGTCGGCCATGGCAAACCGGAAAGGATGCCTGCGTGCGGTGTAGGCAAATGTCTCCGGCAACGTGTGCATGCGCTTCTTGCGGCGTTCGAACGCTTCCGCGCCAAGGTCCTGCACCACGCGGCGAACTTCCTGTGAAGTCGACGTCGGCGGCAGCGGCTTTCCAAACGTGATGCGCACCGGGTAAGGAATCCTCCGCGGAAACTTCCAAAGAAAACGGCCGCCCGAGAAACTAAAGATCGAGCCCCATACGCCATCCAGATTCACCGGGATGATGGGCACGTCCACGCCCTTGATGATGCGCTCCATCCCGCGGCGGAAGGGCATCATCTGGCCGATGCGCGTCATCTGCCCTTCCGGAAAAATGCACACCACTTCGCCGTTTCTCAGCGCTTCCGTGGCCTTACGGAGCGATTGAATCATTTCGCGCGGCCCCTGGTCCGACGCAATGGGAATCACTCCCAGAATTTTCGCGAAGGGCTTTATGAACGGATGCTCGTACGAACCACGGAACATCAAGAACCGGATTGGGCGGTCAATCGACGCAATCAAGAGCGCCGCATCGGCCATAGAAACGTGATTCGGCGTCAGCAGGGCCCCGCTGCGTGCGGGCACGTTCTCGCGCCCCACGACATCCAGCCGATACAGGGTGTGGGTAGCGATCCACAGCAGCAATCGCAACAGCGAATCGGGCA
>QHYN01000142.1 GCA_003224145.1 Acidobacteriota bacterium | reverse complement strand
TGGTGCAATACAAGCCGACAAATGCGGATCAGCATCCTGGCGCAGCCAGGCCAGAGGTATGTTCCCGAAGGTTTCTTGGAGTCTAGGGGCTGACGAATCAGTCAGCGGCAGGCCTTGCGATCCGCTATCGTTTGGTTTCGAGCAGCTGGCAATTCGCTACGCACTTCACAAACTGCATCTCGATTTCGGCCTTCTTGTGAGGCACCTTCACGCCGGCTTCCGGCGCGACGATGAGCGATTGCGGGCCGTCTTCCAGATTGAACGTGCACTCGAACTGTAATGACTGCACGCCGCGCTGCTGGCAGGCATTTTTCTGGAGCGCAGCTTCCAGTGCATCGGGCTGTGTGTGCAACTGGTCGGCGACCTGTGACGGAAGCATCGCCACCACCATCGGCACAGGGGACTTGATCTTGATGCTGACTTGTGCAGCGTCATGGTCCGGCGTGACCCCGCCATAAACTTTCAGGAACGATGTCAGCTGATACTTCTCTTTGACCTGCTCGATCCACTGAAACTGCGGCTGGATGCAATTTTCCACGCACAGCCAGCGGAAGTATTGGACGTGCACGTCGTTAGGAGTTTTGAAACGGCGCGTAGCGGCAGAACCCTGGCCCGTAAATATCGCCGTAATTCCCTCGCCAACCGCGCGCTCAGTCTTGTTCTTTGGGTCCAAGACCGCGCCAAGCCCGGCAAACACGGCCTGATCCGGACTGTTTCGCTCGTCGCGAATGATGAGCGTCATCGACACCGGCGGGACGAAACAAGAATATCTGGCCTCCACCACATGTTCTCTGGCGCACAACTGTTGCAAGTTGTTCAGGCCCTCGGGATGCTGCAACGCCGCGTTCCACTCTTCGGAGCGCGCCAGGAAGATCGTGACCGGTAGCTCCGACTTGATATCCACCTGCATATTGCCGCCGTCTCCGCTCGCGTGATACGTCTGCCCGGCGTGATAGTTCGCGGGGTCCAACCGCACATCTTCCTGATTGCCGGGCTGCCAGTTGAAGACTCGTTGTTGTTGGCCAAACGACGGCCCGGAGAATGCGCAAATTGCGAAAGACACAAAGATGAGAGGAATTTTGAGGTTTCGCATAATACTTTCATTAAAGCGGCAGGGCTGTTCGTCGGCAAGGATCTCCGCGGAGACTTGTCTCATGTGAGTATCCTGTCCCATCGGCCAGTGGTTGGATCCTGGAAGACGAGCAGAGCTTCTTCCCCGTCGGGCGCCCGCTTAGTAGGTCAGCGACCAGCCCACAATGGTCATCGCGAGGACCAGGACGAGCATGGCCGTGCTGACGATACTGAGCGTTCGCCCGTGGCCCAGCAGGTAGTCGCGGGATTCGGGGTCGATGCACACGAGAATGGTGACGAACAAAACGACGCCCCACGCCAGCATCACCGGCAGGCCCGCATGCCTGCTAATCATCGAGAGGAACTGCCCGGGAGGCTGTCCCGCCGGGATCCACCAAGGCAGCAGAGGGGCGACCCCGGCCGCTAGCGAAAGGGTCAGCAATTTTCGAGTGAACCAGCCCTTCACTTTGGGGCGCGCTTCTTTCCAGACGAAGTAATCCCAGGCGAGTAACCCAATTGCCAGTGGTACCCAGCCGTAGAAGGCAGCTTTTTGGTTAAACCAGTACCACCCGCGAAACAAGGATCTGGCGTGATGCGCCTCCGCGAGGCGAGGCAGCAGGAATAATCCCAAAACAGTGTTGCAGAGTACGGCCACCAGCACGGTGACCAGACTCATGAATTGAAACCAGTAGCGCGTGGGCACTCTTTTACAACGAGTACACACGGACTGTTTGGGCAAGAAATTCAGTCCACAGCGGTCGCAATACACGGTAACTCTCCCGTGAGGATGGGATTCAAACTGCGATCCCTTCCAGCTTATTGCTTTTGGGCCGCCAAAACTACTGGTCAGAGGGCCAGTTTTGGTTCCGGGCTTTTTTCTTGCACAAAAGTTTGAATCGAAAGTACCGGTGGGTATCGCGTACAGAACGGCTTTTCAGCGCAGCCCGGGCCTACGTTGAGGCACGTAGAACTCACCGCGGAAAATGCACGGACTCAGCGGCACCACGCCGGCTCGGCTCCCGCCTTGCGTCCCTCATCCTGAAGATCGTCCAACTGCTTTTCCAGAGCCGTTTTTCTTTTCTGCAATTTCTCTATCTTCGCGTTGCGATCGCGAACATAGGCGATATTATCTTTCAGCCCCGTGGCCACATCGAAGCCGGCATTCCCATATTTCTTGATTTCCTCTTTCAACTGTTCGATCTGCTGCTTAACAGCGGCGATTTCCTCCAGGATGGGACGCGCTTTTTCACGCCAGTACTGTTCGCTGTTCAGATCCTCTTCCCCGTCTGGAGCGGGTTTTTTGGCAACCGGGGCGCTCTTCTTGCTTTCGTTGCCCACAACGGATACACCCTCTTTTGGCATTCCGGACAAATCATCCTCGGTGAAGACTTTGCCCGGCGCGGGAACAGCCTTTTTCGCCTTGGCCTTGCGCGCGGCTTCTGCCACCGAGTCTTCTTTCTGCGGCGCTGGAGATTGCGCTTGCGGCTGCTGGGAAGACGGTGACGGTTGAGAAGATTGAGATTGCGGGTGGGTCAACAGAGACAGTACCGGCCAAATGAGTGGCAGAACGGTGGAGAGGAGAATGCGAAGCGCTTTGTTCATACGTGGCGCTGCCTTTGTGAGGCACTCAAGAAACGCTACGCCGGGCGGTAGTCAGGGTCAAGCCGATTCGAGCCTGCTTTCGCGGCAGTCACATGCGAGGATTGGCCACCGTGGAAGGGAGGAAACCGGCTGACGAAGTACCATGAGCTGAATGGAGGTGGCGAGTTGCTCGCGGCCGAAGGCGTTTGATAGAGTGCGTATTCGCACATCAGATCCTAGATTCGATTTCAAGGGAGAGAAGCTTGGACATTCCGAAATACGCCCTCGACATCCTGGTTTGCCCCGTTTGCAAATCACGCGTGGAACTGCTACCCGAGGAATCCGGATTGAAGTGCCTCTCGTGCCGTCGCGTGTATCCCATCCGGGACGAGATTCCAGTGATGCTGCCTGAAGAAGCAAAGATTGCTGAGGATCACGGGAACGAGTAGCGAAAACTCCATCGAGCCCGCATGGCCAACCCTATCGCCAATTCCGCGGTGCGCTTGAAACGATTGATCCTGCGCCTACGCGGGAAACGCATCGGTGTCCTTGGCGACCTGATGCTGGACCGCTACCTCTGGGGTACAGCCTCGCGTCTCTCGCCGGAAGCGGCAGTGCCTGTGGTTGATTTTGAACAGCAGAGTGAATGCCTTGGCGGCGCGGGCAACGTGGCGGCAAACATCACCGCACTCGGGGCGAAGGCGGAAGCGTTTGGGGTACTCGGCAGCGACGAAGCGGGCCGCGCGCTCGAAAGATGTCTCCGCGAAGCCAAGATCGGCGCCAAAGGGGTCATCGCCGATTCGAAACGCGTGACAACGGTGAAGACACGAATTATTGCGCGGCACCAGCAGGTGGTGCGCGTGGATCGTGAGCGCCATGAGCCGCTCCGCGTGGATACAGAGGAAAGACTATTGCGATTGGTTTTCGGTGCGCTCAAGCGGCTCGACGCGCTGGTTCTTTCCGATTACGACAAGGGGCTGATTACCGACGATTTTGCAGACCGCGTGCTGAGCGCCGCACATCAGCGAAAAGTTCCGGTGTTCGTGAAGCCGAAGACTTCGCGGCTTTACGCGTATCGGGGAGCGCGGGCGATCGTGTGCAATGCCAAGGAAGCGAGCTTTTATGTGACGCGGTCTCTCGCGGATGAAAAATCCTTTGACGAAACGAGCCGGGCCCTGCTTGCGCATTTTGGTTGCAGTGCAGTGGTGATCACTCGCGGCGCGAATGGGATGAATGTTTTCGATGAGACTTCTTCCCGGAGTGTTCACATTCCCGCGACGGGCTTTGAAGTGACTTATGCGCGCGTCGGCCAGACAGGGATCGAGCGGGGCGCAACGGGCCGCCAGGTTTTCGACGTGACCGGTGCGGGCGATACGGTTCTCAGCGTGCTCGCTCTGGCTGCCGCCGCGGGCGCAGCGCTCGTGGACGCGGCCATGCTCGCGAACATCGCCGCTGGTGTTGTCGTTGGAAAGTTGGGCACGGCTAGCGTCAGCCCGGCAGAGTTAGAAAACGCGCTAGACGAGATCCGCGGCTAAGCGGCAGGTCGCCAACTCAAGGTGGCGTCGCCATCGTTGCAAGGTTTCGAAGCTACCGCTGTCTGCCGCACTTCCAGCTCGAACCAGAGGCGAAATCTCTTAGGGTGGGAAGCCGAGGGATTTGTCGGAAATGTCGACCCGGACGCTAACGATTTTCGTCTTGCGGCTTTGTTCAGGATTGGAAGCGTCGGGCATGGGAGAAAAAGGACTGACCGCCACGCGCACCTCCACGTCGTTGGAGCCGTGCGGTGAACCTGTCTTCAGGATTTCGTAGCTTTTCACGGGACCGTAGTATCCCCCGGGTCCCCAGTCGGCGAGAAAATCCTTCATCGAATAGCTCGGGCTAGGCTTCCAGAGCTGGTAGGCCCGATCGATGTTGCCCGCGACCAGGGCGTCGAAGAAATGCGCCGCGGCTTTCTTCTCCGGGTAGTAGCGGAAGGTGAACCAGAGCGTGACAATCGCGGCCAGCGCGACGGCCGCGATAGTGAAGGCCATGGCCCGTGATTTTTGGGGTTTTGCGGGAGGTGGATCGAGAAGTGTCATTCGGTAGTCTCCTGCCCCGCGAGCGTGAGAATGCAGATTGCACTGCTTCGCGCCATCCCTGAACTGTGAAGCAACACTAAAATCCTAACAGACTCTGCGCATTCGAGTAAAAGGTTGAGGAATAGCCGCTTGCGGGTCAGATCTCGGCAAGATCAGTGCACTGGTGCCTG
>QHYN01000084.1 GCA_003224145.1 Acidobacteriota bacterium | reverse complement strand
TGGAAAATGGATTTTTTCGGCGGCGGCATCGATTTTGGCCAGCGCAATGTCCAGATCCGCGTCGACGTAGACGACTTTCGCATCCAGTTGCTGGCCCGTCGAAAGAACGGTGAGCAAAGATTCTTCGCCTCGGGCCACGTGCGCGTTGGTCACGATGACGCCGGTGCCGGTGACAAAGAATCCCGAGCCTGCTTTATCTAATCCTTTCAAATAGACCACCGCGGGCTTGGTTTGGCGGACCAATTCTTCGAGCGAAAGCTCCGGCGGAACGCCGGCATCCCCGCCAGGCGCGTTGGCAACGACGGCGCCCGTGAACGTCTCCGCAATGGACTCGAGTTCAACGTGAAAGTGATCCGATTTCAGCAGCCAGTACTCGCCATGGTTCCGCCCATTCAGCGAAATCCAGTTCATGGGGCCTTCCGTGAGCGTAAGTTCCTTGGTGACGTAGCCCGCCAGCCTGATGCGCGCAACCATTGGATGTTCGAGCCGCGTGCCAAACGACGTTCGTGTCTTGTGAAAGTAGCCGCCAGGATAATCTTTCTCGAAGGGTGTGGTGCCCAGGACAACGCCATCGATTTCGACCGTGGCCCCCGATGGATTGCTGGTGATTTGCAGCTTTTCCGCGAGCGCGCGAGAGGGGCAGGCGAATAGAAACAGAGCCGCACACAAAGTAAGTTCCGAGCGGGACACCATGAGGAAACCTCACCGGAGAATGAACCCACACGTAATATTATCAAAAACTAATAACTGAGGAAAGTGTCGATTTTTGCTCTTCTTCTGCTGAAAACTGACTTGTCAGGCGTGACTACCCGCGCACAGCCTTCTCGTAGCCTTTGCAGGAAAGAACAGGAAGGCGGGGGTATTTCGGGAAACGCGGGTCGTTGAAAGAGAGTTCACAGAGAACAAAGATCGAGCCTCGGGGAGATTCGATGCTGCGGCTATGGGCACACGTAGCGCAAAGGTTTGCGTCCTGCTCTTGTTTCGCAGGAGGAGCTGCATCCTTCATGTAAACAGATTAGCCCAGCGGGTTCGTAAAGCGCCAAGCCTACAATTCGGCCTACGGGAGGACCGTGACTTACACGAAGCGATGTCGGGCAAGAACGAGCACGGAATTGCTGTTGCGTTGCTAGACTTTCCTTGGCGATTCATGATGACCCTCTTCCTCAGTCAGGCTCGCTCGCGCTGGACGATGACGCAGTTGATCCTGCTCGGATTTTTGCTTGTGCTGGACGCCCGATCGCAAGAAGCACAAGAAAAACAGAGCCAACCCATCGAGCAGAACAAACCTCGAAATTCCCAACAAGAGCGGGAGCAGGATTCCGCAGAGATTACCGCCGTTCCAAACCGGCCGACGTTCGCGTCCACTGCGGAAATGGTTCAGCTCGGCGTCTTCGAAATCGAGTACGGCTTGGAGGCCGCTGACGGCCATCAGAACATCAACGGCCTCTTGAAGTGGGGCGCTGTCAAAAACCTCGAGCTGTGGTTTCTCAACAACCCGGTCGAGCGGGACGCCGGCGTCGCGGGGTTGGGAGATTCTGGAGCCGGTTTTAAGTACAAACTATTCCCGCAAAAGAAAGCGAGGCCGACGCTCTCGATTCTCTATGTTGCGACGCTTCCGACGGCAAAACCGGAATTAGGCGCTGGGGCGATGCAGCATCTGGCGCAAGTCCTGGTCAGCAAGGATTTTGGCAAGCATCACTTTGACGCCAATGAAGGCGCGCAGTTCGTCGGCAGGCCCGGGGCGTCCGGATTTGACCGCAGGTATTTCACTGCGCTCTCGTATTCTCATCCCCTCACTGCAAAATGGGCGTACACCGCCGAAATTGCGGGATTCAGCCGCGCAAACGCGTCGACGCCGGCAACGATGACCCTGCTCGGCGCTCCGACCTATAGCCTATCATCTCGTTTGGTTTTCGACGCTGGCGCATACGTCGCGGTCTACGGAAATCTGCCGCGCGTCACGTTTTTTCTTGGGCTGACGTATTCCATCGCCGACCTCTACCACCTGCACTCGGCTCATCGAAGCCAGAGGAATTGAGTTCCAGGAAATCGCGGCCTCTCGGAGAAGTTATTTTAGATGCCGCGGACTGTTTAGCGATGGAGCCGCCGGGGTTTGGGGTGAAGCGGGTTTGTTGAAGTGAGATTCATCCATTTTCGGATCAATCTCAATTTTTTCGATAGTGAGTGTTTGTTGGAAGTCGGTACCGGGGCTGCCCTGGTCGATCTTAAACGGGTATTTCAGGCCTTCGATCTCGCGGTAGTCGGAAAGGGCGCACCCCCAGGGCAGCTCCCTGTCCCCAATCTTGCGGATTCCTTCCCATTTCGCCGTGAGGAACGTGGACGCGTCAATCAGATAAGAACGCACATCCCCATTTTTGTTCGTTAACTTCAGGCGATAAACCGGCTTGCTGTCGAGATCTTCTTTCCCAACGAGCTCGATCTGCGTTCCTTTCGTTTTGTAGTCCACGAGCGGCCCATCGAGGTCCGCTTCATCGGGCATTCCTTTTAACTCCTCTGCGGACATCACTTGAACATCTTTGTTTTCCTCAAATGGATTGACGGTCCAGCCGGCAGACTTGCCGTCGTAAACGCGCAGGATTTTCTGCCCTTCGACGATGATTTCCGAGTGCAGCTTGTGGGAACGCTTTAGTTCCAGGACGATCGTGCCTTCCAAACCGTGCGAGAACGAAACTTTGCCGCTGATCCGTTCGGACTCCACGGCCTTGATTTTGTTGATCCCGCCGCGCGCGTCCAGCGCTTTTTTCACAATTTCATCGGCAGTTTGAGCAGCCATAGGCAACGGGAAGAGACAAACTAGAGTTGCGAAAAACAGTCTAGTTTTCATTCGAAACTCGCCGGTGCTGTCTGGCGGCTGAGAACCACGCGACATCCATCCTAGAGGGAGGCGCGTCGAGGGTCAATCTGCAGGGACAGGAAACAACATCGGCCTCTTCCGAAATTTAACAGCGCGAAATAATTTCTTCTTACGCTCAGGTGACGGTACATTTAGAGCCGTATCAAACACATGCGAGCACACAAATCTCAGACTAGGGGACGATGAATTCATGAACCTGCGAATTGCAGTGGGATTCCTGCTGACGATACTCTGCTTTTCCGGAGTCACTCACGGCCAGCAAGAGCCCGCCGGAGAAGGTCGGGTCATCACCCCAGCAGGCACCCTGGTGAAGGATGCCGCAACACAGCTTCCCGCCGTCGGCGCAATGCCCATGACTATGTTGCGCAGTACAGACAAGGTCGGGCCCGGCGGAAAGGGCCGCTATCTCTTGGTCGTCAACAGCGGATATGGCGTGCAGTTCAAAGAAGAGACAAATCACGCTCAGCAATCGATTGCAGTGATCGACCTCAATGCAAGTCCCGCGCCCGCGGTCATTCAAAACGTCTATTTTCCAACGCCGCAGAGCGCAAATGTCGGCTTGGCCTTTACCCACACTCCCGCCGCCGATGGAAGTTTCTCCATGTTCGTCTCTGGTGGGTTCGAGAACAAAATATGGATTTTCCGGTTCGATCCGAAAGCTGCCGCACCGATCCAACCCGCCTCGCCGGGGCCAGACACCAAAGTGGCGGCGCCATTTTTCTCCATCAGCAATCCAGGAGAAGTGTCGCCGAAAGATTACAACAAGGGAAAAGCGGCGCTGTATCCCACGGGTTTGGCGGTGACTCCCGATGGCACCACGCTCGTGACCGCCAACAATCTCGGCGACAGCGTGACGATTGTACACGATCTCAACGGCGCGCGGCGAATGCAGCGACTGGATTTGCATCATCGCGGAAAGCCCGCCGAGAACATTTATCCGTATGGAGTCGCCGCGCTGGGAAGCGGGAAGAAAGCGCGCGCGTACGTCTCCTGCTGGAACGATTCTTCGGTGGCTGTAATTTCACTGAATGGCAAGGCCGGTGTGCTGAAATACATCAGCGTTGACCGGCATCCCACCGCGATGGTTTTGAATGCCGAGGGAACGCGCCTCTTTGTGGCCAACTCAAACGCCGACAGCGTCTCGGTGATCGATACGCGCCTCGATCAAGAGATTGAACGAATCGACGGGCGGCTCGCGGAGGATGCCTTGCCCGGCGCGAGTCCCGAAGCCCTGGCGCTCAGCGAGGACGGGAAAACGTTGTATGTAGCGAACGCTCACAGTAATGCCGTGGCGGTCGTAGCGCTTTCGGAAAGAGCCCGCAGTGTAAAAAACGGCGCCAATAATGAGGAGGCTTCGAAATCGAAAATCCTGGGATTCATTCCCACGGGGCAATATCCCTCCTCGGTGGCCGTGGCTGACGGCAAACTCTTCATCGGAAATGGAAAGGGAACCGGCTTCGAACCCTCGTCAATGCGCGTGAACAACAGCGGACGCACGCCAAATCCGCCGAATGCCGCCTTCCCACCCAATAAAGAAAAAAACCGGCAGGGTGGGCAGTACAGCGGCTCGATTGTCTCTGGAAACATCAGTATGGTGGAGCTGCCGGACGAACCGGCGCTCGCCCGCTACACACAACAGACCATGCAGAACGACGGACTCATGGATTTTGCGCCACAGAAGCTTTTTGCGGCCGAGAGCCCCATCAAACATGTCCTTTACATTATCAAAGAGAATCGCACCTACGATCAGGTGTTCGGCGATGTGAAAACGTCGGGCGACGGGCATGCTGCGGATGGTGAGCCCGACTTTGCGATTTTTGGCGGCGGCGAAGCAGCGCGGCGGCCGGACGGCACTGCGCAGACAGTGACGCCCAATCATCACGCGCTGGCGCAGCGTTTCGGCTTGTTCGACCGCTTTTTCGTGAATTCGGAAGCGAGCCCGGATGGGCACAACTGGTCGACGGCGGCTTTCTCGACCGACTACGTGGACAAGGCGTTTCGCTGGGAGTATTCCGATCGCGGCCGCACCTATGACTGGGAAGGATTCAACCGTCTCCCGGATTACGAGCCGCCTAGCGAATTAGAAATCGAGAAATTCAAAGGC
>QHYN01000083.1 GCA_003224145.1 Acidobacteriota bacterium | reverse complement strand
CGCGACGATTGAACCTGTAGGAAAACCCATTGCAGTAGCGGCCCAAGTGCTTTATCGAAACCTTGTGGAACGTGCCGTAGATGCCGCGCTTGAGCAGGGAAAAGGCATTCTCAATCGTGTTGGTATGGAGATCGCCTATCGCGTAGCTGCGCTGGTGATTGATTGTGCGATGCGCGGCAAACTTGCGCTGGCCGATTATGGCATAGGTGGGATGTTCGTCAGTTTGGAGTGTGGCGTCCGGGCTAACGTGCTTCTCTAGCATCGGCTCGACTATTCCGATTTTCGCATCCGCAACGGGAACTAGGCGCAATCTCCCGCCACGCTCGATCATGCCAAGAACAACGTCACGCTTGTCTTTCTTGACATAGGGGCGGCCCTTGCGTGGCTTCTTCGGAGTCAGATAGGTTTCGTCGGCCTCGACTACGCCAGTCAGCAATCCACCTTCTTGCATGGCCTCTCGGATTCTGTGGGCCAGATACCACGCTGTACGGTAGTTCACGCCAAGGTGCCGCTGTAGCTGGCAAGCCGACATGCCCTTCTTGGCTTCGCAGATCATGGCAATGGCGAGAAACCATTTGGTGAGGGGCAGGTGCGAATCATTGAAGATCGTGCCGCTAGTCGCGCTGAATTGCTTCTCGCAGGCCAAACACTGATAGATTCTCTCGCGCTTATTCTTGCCCTTTTTCTCGCGGGTGATCTTGGACACGCGGCCAACCTCGCCGCAATGCACACAGCCAAGCTCGCCATTCGGCCAGCGCATCTTCTCAATGTAATCGAGGCAATCTTCGTCGGTTCTGAATTGCTTGTGAACATCTATCAGTTTCATGGTAACCTCTCACTGAGGAAAGGCTATCCGAGAAATCTGTCTGTGTCAAGTATATAATCGCCGTTAAAGTCCTTTGTTTTCATACACTTTTGCAAGTGTTGATTCTAAAGAAGTTATGGGGAGCCTACTTTGCTGACACGAAATGTTGGTAATGACTCCCTTGGTGTCTGAATCTCACGGTCCCGGCCGGGTACCGTTTTGGACGGTACCGATCTTACTTCTGGGACGCTGAGGAGAACTCTGTTCCGACATCTGTGAGTTCTATATTATTCCACCACCCAGAACGCGCCAATGAGAACCAAAAGCACCAGCACTATCACAACCGCTGCAATGACGTACTTCTTGGTGCCCTGTTCCATGCATCTCTTAATCTGTATCAAGTAGGAAACGACTTACTTCTGGGACGCTGAGGCGGCGCGCTTCGCCGCCGCTTTCCCGAGGAAGCTCACCAGTTCCGCGTTCACTTCGTCCGCATGCGTCCAACTGACGGCGTGCGGCCCATCCTTAATGACCGACAGGCGAGCGCCCTTAACGAGCTTCGCGGTGCGCCGTCCCGCGGCTGCGATGGGCACGATACGGTCCGCGTCACCGTGAATGACCAGCGTGGGAACGTCGATGCGGGCCAGGTCATTGCGGAAGTCTTCATGCCACGTTGGCACGCAGGCAAAACTCGCTGTGGCGGAGGCGCTGGCAGCGACGTTCCAGCCGGCCTGCACGGCCTGTTCGCTGATGCGCTTGCCCAAGAAAACATCCGTGTTATAGAAGTTTTTGAAAAATTCGGTGAAGAACGCGTAACGGTCCGCGGCGACCGCTTTTTGGATGCCCTCGAACACACTGCCGTCCACGCCCTCGGGGTTGTCCGGCGTCTTCAGCAGGAAAGGTGGAACGCCCCCGATGATCACGGCTTTGCTGACGCCCTTCGAGCCGTATTTTCCGATGTAGCGGGCCACTTCGCCGCCACCCATGGAGAAGCCGACCAGCGAGAAATCTCGCAACTTGAGATGGGTCACGAGCTTGCGTAGGTCCTCGGCGAAGGTATCGTAGTTGTAGCCCGTGGTTGGCTGGCTGGACTTGCCGAATCCTCGGCGGTCATAGGTAATGACGCGGTGACCCGCGGCCAGAAGCGCCGGGACTTGCTTCTCCCAAGAAGCACCGCTTAGCGGATAGCCGTGGATGAGTACGACGGGGTCACCGGAGCCATGATCTTCATAGTAGAGCTCGATGTCTGCGGAATTTTCTTTACCAACTTTTATGTATGGCATTGAGATTCTCCTTCTCCTAATGTCTTACGACCACGAGCTGGGGGTTGATCGGGCGATGGCTGGCGCTCTCGAATTCTAGACCTGCCAGCGGCTGATGCAATACCCCCAATCAGATGAGTGAAGGCTCCGAAGGGGTACAGATGCTGAACGGCAGAAGGAGCGGTCATTCAGAAGAGCGAACCCTGGGAGAGGAAAAGCAGATCCCTCGCTTCGCTCGGGATGACAAACGATTGCCTATTTCGGCAGACAGTAGGAATTTCTCGCAGGGAGGCGCACTTCTGAACGAAAACATTCTACCAGGCTAGTCATGGATTTGTCAAGGCAAGAAGTAGTTTACTTTCTGGCAGAAAGTCTGCCATTCAGGGGCGCATGCCGGTGCCAATGACGATCTCGAGCGGCATGTTCAATTCCCGGCCATTCCAGAACTTTTTGAGCGCGGCGAGAATCTCCGCGACCGCGGTAGCCTTCTTTTCGGGAGTGAGCTGAGCGATTAGCGGGCGGAATGGCGCGGCCACTTCGCTGAACTGCTCCCAGTATTCCTCCGGTGTTCCCGCCCAATGCCCGTTCACGATGCGGGCCTCTTCATGGACGCTGGCAAAGCCGGCTGCTTCGAGAGCGTGACGAAGACGGTCGCGTTCTCCAAACATGTACGGGCTGGGACCTTCGGGATCGGGAGGAGGCGGCGGCTCGGGAACGTGTCTCAGCAAGATGCCTGCGGTGGCGGAGAAAAACGGCTGCTCTTTTGTGCCCCAGGCGACCAATGCGGCGCGGCCGCCGGACTTCAACACGCGAAGCGATTCGCGGAGGGCTTTGGCGAGGTCGGGAAAGAACATGGCGCCGAAGCGACAGGTTAGGACGTCGTAGGATTCATCCGCAAAGGGAAGGGATTCGGCGCTGGCTTCGCGGAACTCGATGTTGGTGATGCCCCTCTTGCGAGCCAGCTCTTCAGCCAGGGAGATCATGCCGGGGCCAAGATCGGTGGCGGTCACGCGGCCGGAGGGAGCGATTTTCGCGGCAATGGAAAGCGCGGGGTCGCCAACGCCGCTGGCGAGGTCCAGGACGAAGAGGCCCGGGCGAAGCTGCGCGGCCTCGAGAATGGCATCGGTAGCGCCGCGCGTAAAAGCGGCGATGTGCGCGTGCCACTTGCGCCAGGCAGTGACGGTGGCATCACCGGTCCACTCCTGATGCAGTTGCGCGCGGAATTTCTGGATTTTCGCGGGATCAGGGGCACTCATCGAAAACCTCCAAGCGAAGGGATTTAAGATCCAATGATCATTGCGGGCGGCGCAGCACTAGGCAATTCGCAACGATGTCGTGCAACGCCTGTTTTTTGTTGGTGACTCCGCACAGAACATAGCCAACGCCAGCGGTCATACTCGAAAGGTACTTTGCAAACGTCCGGCCTGTGGCTCGACTCAGAGTTAATCGGCGACCCTGCATGTCAGTCACATACAGCCCGAGTACCTTCTTTCCAATCGTGGCCTGCCACGATGAGCTTTCCATCACGGCAAAATAGAGCCAGGTGGCAACAATTGCCATTGGGGGCAAGATCGTAAGAATCACCACGACAGGGTCATATCCTCCCGCTTTACTCACCAATTTTATGAATACGATCGCGAATAATGCGATTGTACAAAACGGGATGAACATCGCCAGAACGTCGATCAGAGCCGCTGCCAAACGAAGCCAGAAACCTGCGTAGATTGTCGGAGTCTCCGTTGGAGCTAACTCTGACTTTTCCATAATTGCGGATGAGCATAGCACCAGTGGTGATTGGTTCACAGTTGACATCCGGAGCTTCAAGGGCTGGGAGGCGGTGCGAAACGAATTGAAATCGTATCGATCAGGGCGAGATGGAAGATAATCTCTTCGCCGGGTTGAACCCAAAGAGGCGGAATGACGGAACCTGCGATGATGATTTGACCGGCTTGCAAGGACTCTTCGAAAGCGGCAAGGAGATTGGCGGTGTAGCGGACAATATCGATCACATCGCCGGTAAACGCTTGGAGCGCCCGGGGACCGGTGACGCTGGCAATTTCGGAACTGTTGCGAAGGACGCGGCAGAAAAGGCCCTCGAGAAGGGCGCCAGCGCGGGAGCTGTCGTTCGAACCGAGGATGACGTGGCGCTGATAGATGTTACGGGCGAGCGTGCCTGCGACGTCTTCGGAAGGATGATCGACATCGGCGAGCTCGATGGCGGGACCTAGCCCGCTAATGGCCGCCATGACAACGCTGCGATCGGAGTTGGCCAGTAAGTCCTTGCCGAGATGAACGGCGATTTCCGGCTCAGCGGCTGGCTTCTTCCAATTCGAAAGGGAGAGCGTCGAGCCGGAAGGGAGAAGAGCATCCTGCATGAGGTATCCGACCAGCGGAGCGCTGGTGTGGAGACGCTCCATCGCGGCAGGACCGCCGAAGGCGAGCTTCCAGCCGAGCGGTTTGTGGCCGGCGTTCAGCAATTGGCGGCGAAGGAGCAGTTGGGCGGCCATGCCGCGGGAGATGCGCGGATCGTCCCAGGCTGCGGTCATGATTCCAATGCCATGCGAGGATCAGTAGCCTTCGGGCGGGATTTCGTAGCCCGCAGCTTCCAGCGAACCGGCGCCGCTCCAGCCCCAGACGAGAACAACGTCTTCGCTGCCCGTGTTGTCGAAGCCGTGCCAGTGGCCGCGTGGTGTGAAAATGACGTCGCCCGGGCCGGAAGGCTCGCGGCCGGTGTCGGTATAGATGAGGCCGCTCCCTTGGATGACGATGAAAAATTCGTCGGCGTTGGGATGGCGGTGTTTGTCATGGCGCGCGCCGGAAGGAAGAACGGTCCAGCCGACAAGAAGCTTGTCCGAGCCGGCGGATTTCTGGTCGATAAGGAATTGGACCTGCATGTTGATCCAGCCTTCGTCGCGCGAGAGGCCACCAACATGAGGAACATCGCGGAGATTCGTGCGGTACGGCTTCATTTGGACATTCCTCCCAAACGGCGGTAGACCTCGTAGACGGCGACAAAATCGTGATGGGCAAGGCCGAGACCGCGACAGGCGCTCAGCATTTCATTGGCAGCAGCACCGAGCGGAACGGGCACGCCCATTTTCCGGCCGAGATCGAGGGCGAGCAGCATGTCTTTCTGCTGGAGATTGACGTTGCCATAGGTGGCGTCGGAGAGGTGGCCTTCGAGAATGAGAGGTGCGCGATAGTGGAGCACCGGCGAGGCGATGACGCTTTTCAGCATGGCGTCGACGGCGACTTCGCGGGGGACGCCGCCTTTTTCGGCAAGGGCGACGCCTTCACAAAAACCGATGACTTCGATGACGAGAGTCATGTTGAGAGCCACTTTGAGCTGCACGGCAAGGCCTTGCGCGCCAATGTAGGTGACGTTGGGGCCGATGGCGAGAAGGATGGGAAGAACGCGGTCGAACGCGGCTTTGTCCCCGCCGACCATGAGAGAGGCTTTGCCCTGGCCGACGGTGAGAGTGGTGCCGGAGATGGGAGCATCAAGCATGATGAGGCCGGCTTTGGCGAATTCGGCGGCGATGGCGCGGCTGCCGTCAGGGTCGATGGTGCTCATATCGAGGTAGACGGCGTCTTTGCGCAGGCCAGCGATGATGCCGTCTTCGCCGAGGGCAAGAGAACGGACTGCGGCGGCGTCGGTAACGATGGAAAAGACGACATCGGATTCGCGCGCGGCTTCACGGGGAGAATCAGCCCAGAGCATGCCGAGCTTGAGTAGGGCCGTGGCTTTTTCTTTGGTGCGGTTCCACCCGGTGGCCGTGTGTCCAGCGGCGATGAATCGAGGAACAATGGCCTGGCCCATATCGCCAAGGCCAAGGAAACCGATTTTCAAGAAACACCCCCCTGCCATATGGCTGGAAACACTGTGAAAATTCTAGCGTTTTCGGCGCCGCGATAGAGAGATCCCTCGACTCGCTTCGCTCACCCGGGATGACGCATCCTCATCGGATGCGTCATCTTTCCCAGAATTTCATGACCGCGGAATAGTCGAGGTCCTCTTTGGCAGCGCCTTTGACGTAATTGTAGGTTTCGCGCGCGGCGGCGGTGGCGGGAAGGGCGACGCCGAGTTGATTGGCGAGGTCCAGGGCGAGGCCAAGGTCCTTGTGCATGAGGCGCAGGGGAAAACTCGGGACGTATTCCCCTTTGAGAAGATTCGGCGCCTTTACGTCGAGGACGCCGGAGCGCGCCATGCTAGATTGCATGACTTCGACCAGTTTTTCGCCTTGAATGCCAGCGCGAGTGACGAGGGCAAGGGCTTCGGCAAGGGCATCCACTTGCAAAGCGAGGATGAGGTTCATGGCCAGCTTGATGGTTTGCCCGGCGCCGTGCGGGCCGAGGTGAAACAACTTTTTGCCCATGACGTTGAGGATAGGCTCGGCTTCCCTGAACGTTTCGGCATCGCCGCCAATCATGAAGACAAGTTCGCCTTTCTTGGCGCCCCAATCACCGCCGGTGACCGGCGCGTCGAGAAAGCGAACGCCGCGCTCGGCGCACGCTGCAGCGATTTTGCGGGCAAGCGCGGGCGAAACAGTACTCGAATCGACGTAAATGCTGCCACGCTTGAGACCCTGCATCGCGCCACCGGGACCCCACAAAACTTCTTCGATGGCGGGGGGATCGCTGACCATGGTGAGAAGAAAATCGGAAGCCGCGGCGACTTCCTGGGGAGATTTGGCGAGCCGTGCGTCAGCGGCGATGAGTTCGTCGGCGCGCGAAGCCGTGCGGTTCCAGACAGTGAGCGAGTAGCCGGCCTTGATGAGATTCATGCCCATGGGCCGGCCCATAAGGCCGAGCCCGATTAATCCAATATTTTTGTGGCCAGTGGGAGATTCCAAGAGAGCCCTCCTCAACCCCGACGTGCGCGAAGCGCATCAGCCTCTTGCTCAAAAAGAGGAAATGATTGTAGCCGAATTGCAGGCGGGGAGGGATCGGAGTGCGGAACTTAGGGGGATTTCAAGCTGTTTTGGGACGATGGTTGAGAGGCAGAATGCCGGGAGCGCCGCCAGCAGACGCGGCGGCAGCGGCGCTGTGGGGCTCGGCAGTGGATTTGGACGCGGCGGGAACTTCGGGAGCCTTTTCAGGTTTCGCGGGAGCGGTGGCCGCATTTGCCGAAACCCCAGCATCGGGCTTCTCTTCGATGCGAACCAGGCATTGATAAGGGATCTCCCAACGGAAGTGCTTGTGCTGGCCGCGCTGCTCGAAGTTTTGCTCGAGAAAGATGGAGCGGCCGGAGTCCGCGACAAAGGTGCCGGAAGCGGGCAGAAGAATATCGCCGGCGCGGTATTGCACCTCCACACGACGCCCCAAAAAAGCAGAGTAGCGTGCCATCCTGTCCTTAGTGTCGACATCCGTTGGTAACAGGGTCAATAGTACGGAAGTGCCTCCTACCAGAAAGTGTGGAAAAAGTTGTGGTAGGGCTGCGGAAAAAGGTTGGAAAAAGCCGGCAGGAAAGGAAGGCCACAGCGGAGGGCGACGGTGAGCGCAAAGCGGAATGCAAATCCTTGACTTTTTGGCGTGACGGGATAATGTCGGCGTTCGGAATTGAAGCGGGGTCAAAGGAAAGAGGAACGGGACCGTGGCAGGAGTGAACGAAACAGTTGCAAATGGGCTGGCGGCATATTACGAATATGTCGGACAGCATTTGCATAATTGGGTGGATCCACTGACGAACGAGCAGTTCTGGCGGAAACCGTATCCGTACGGAAACAGCGTCGGCCACCTGGTGCTGCATTTGACGGGGAATTTGAGCTATTACATCGGAGCAAGGATCGCGGAAACGGGATACGTACGCGACCGGGACCGCGAGTTCACCGAGTTGTGTCCCCCGCGCAAGGAGGAGGCGCTGCGCGCCTTCGACCGGACCATGGCCATGGTGGTGGCGACGATTCAAAAGCAGCGTGCGGACGACTGGGGCAAGGCGTACACCGCGGAACGAGAGCCAGAAGCCAAGGACCGCTTCCAGATTTTCGTGCGGTGCGCGGGGCACGCGTATCATCATGTAGGCCAGATTGTGTACCTGAGCCGAGAGTTGGCGAGGACTTAAGGTCAGGAGCAGCTCCGCCGGTATGCAGAGTGGGCATCACGGCGGATCCAAGTGAAACGCGAGTGGTCGAGCAGAACAAACTGACCAAGGGCAAGGCTGCCCTTTTGCTGATTCTGTCCGCTGTCGGGGCGATCGTTTCAGCAAGGGAGCTGCATGGATGGTACGTCTATCTGGGATTTGCCATTGTGGGTACCGGTCTCCTCATCGGATTCCTCATCTGGAACCGCAAGACCTGAAAAGAATCTCTTCGATGGAATGGGGGAATAAAGCGATGCGAAAAGTGTCTTTGATCGCGCTGGCGATTTTATGGGGCGGATGGCTCGCCTTGCCGGTAGCAGCACAGGAAGCGGCGAAGACTGCGCCAGCACCTGCGTCCACGGTGCCGACAATCGACCAGTCGCTGGAATGGCAGAGTGTATTCAATCCGAAGATTTCCCCGGACGGGAAGCGCGTCATTTACGAGGTGCAGAAAACAAACTGGGAAGAGAATGCCTTCGAACGAAATTTGTGGATCGGAGAAGTTGCGACAGGAGAAACGCATGCGCTGACGACCGCAAAGAAATCGAGTTCAAATCCTGAATGGTCACCCGATGGAAAATGGATCGCGTTTCTTTCCGACCGGCCCGGACAAATCCCGCAAACCCCCGAGGGCAAGAAACAACTGTATGTGATTTCTGCGGGTGGTGGCGAAGCGCAACAACTCACCAAGGTGGAGAACGATGTCAGTGATTTTGATTGGGCGCCGGATTCGAAGCGCATCGCTTTTTCCATGACTGATCCCGAGCCCAAGGCGTTGAAAAATTCAGCGTCGACGATTTTTCGTGGTCGCCGGATGGCACGCGCATCGCGTTCAGCGCGCAGAAAGATCCGGATTTGATCTCTTCGGAAACGGCAGACTTGTACGTCGTTACGGTGAGCGACAAGACCGTGAAGAAAATTGTGAGCACGCCCGGCCCGGAGAGAAATCCAAAATGGTCGCCGGACGGCAAGAAGATCGCGTTCGAAACGGCTGCCGGATCGCGATACTACTACTATTCGAATACAAGGATAGGCGTGGTTGCGGCAGAGGGCGGCGCAACACAGATTTTGACAGAGGCTTTTGATGAAGATCCGTCGCTGATTGGCTGGGGACCCGATGGAATTTATTTTGCCGCGGAGCAAAAGACAGCAGCGCATCTATTCCGGCTGAATCCCGCGACGGGAGCGGTGGAGAAACTGAGCGCGCCAGAAAGCGTAGTGGCATCGTCCTGTTCGTTTTCGCGCGATTACAAACAAGTTGCCTACCGGGCGGCGCTCGATAATCAGTATCCCGAGGTGTACACAAGCAGCGTGGCGGGTTGGCAAGGCAAGAAGCTGACGGCCATGGGCGAACAGCCCAAAGGATTCAAGCTGGCGCACCGCGAGGTGATTTCCTGGAAGTCGGCGGATGGAACGGCGATTGAAGGAGTGCTCTACACACCGGCGGATTTCGATGCCAAGAAAAAATATCCACTGCTGGTAGTCATACACGGCGGGCCGACGGGAGTAGATCAGCCGATCGTTTACGCCGACCGCTATTATCCCATCGAGCGATTTGTGGCCAAGGGAGCATTCGTGTTGCGGCCGAATTACCGGGGCTCGGCGGGCTACGGTGAGAAATTCCGGGCCTTGAATGTGCGCAATCTGGGCATCGGAGATTACGCTGACGTGATTTCCGGCGTGGATGCGCTGATCGCGAAAGGCTATGTGGACCAGAATCGCGTCGGTGCGATGGGCTGGAGCCAGGGTGGATACATTTCGGCGTACATCACGACGTTGAGCGACCGGTTCAAGGCGGTTTCTGTGGGCGCAGGGATTTCCGACTGGTCGACCTATTATGTGAACACGGACATTACGCCGTTCACGCGGCAATACCTGCACGCGACGCCGTGGGACGATCCCGAGATTTACTGGAAGACTTCGCCGATTAGCAACATTGCGAAGGCCAGGACCCCAACACTCATCCAACACGGAGAGAATGACCGCCGCGTGCCGATTCCGAACGCATACGAGTTGCGGCAAGCGCTGGAAGACCGCGGCGTGCCGGTGAAGATGGTGGTTTACAAAGGCTTCGGACACGGGATCAACAAGCCGAAGCAGCAACGAGCGGTCATGGAAGAAAACGAAAAGTGGTTCGCACAGTATATCTGGGGCGAAAAGCCGGAAGAGCCAAAACCCACCGAGCCGAAAAAGGACGAAAAGAAATCAACAGCAAGGGTAAAACCTTAGGTTCGGGAGCGGCCGGAATCCGTCATAGAGACTTGAGATCGAAATGTGAGATTCGAAGTTCATGAAGTCTCCTACGTTTCTAGCTTGAAGCGCGAGGAGGCCAGGCGATAGAGGCGTCGCCAAAGCAGGCGATTGATGAGCACGACGACGCTGGCCATGATCAGCGTGGAAGCGAGAAGCATATCGAAGCGGCCGGAATCACTGGCGCTGCTGATGGCGCTGCCCAAGCCCGGCGTGGAAACGATTCTGCCCTGAAAGTGAAAATATTCCGCGACGATGCTGGCGTTCCATGCGCCGCCGGATGCGGTCACCATGCCCGTGACCAGATAGGGAAAGATGCCAGGCAGAATGAGGAAACGCCAGCGATCCCACGAGCTGAAACGGAATATGCGAGCGGCTTCCTTGAGGTCCGTGGGAATAGCTATAGCGCCGGCGATGACGTTGAATAGGATGTACCACTGCGTGCCCAGGAGCATAAGCAGCATGGCGGCAAATTCCAGGCCGCCGCGCAGGCGGAGGAGGAAGAGAAGAATAATGGGAAAGAGCGCGGTTGCGGGAATGGAAGCGGCTATTTGCACGAGCGGCTGGGCGAGACGGGCCAAGCGCGGGCTGAAGCCAATGGCCACGCCGGCCGGGACGGTCCAGAGCGCGCCGAGGATGAGAGCCGTGTTGACGCGAAGGAAAGTGAGCGCGGCGCTTTCCAGAAGTTCAACGTAGTCCTCTCGATGAAGGCGAGAAAGTTCGCGAGCGGCATGAAAAACAGCAAATCCCACGCCTACGAATATCGCTGCGGCGAAGAGATAGCCGAGCGCCCGCCGCAGCTTGTGCTGTTTCGGTGCAGAGAACGTCTCGGCGGCGCGGCGAGCGCCCAGCGTAAACATGAGCGTGAGCCAGTTGAAGAAGGGAAGAAAGAGAAGGCGGTATAGGCGGATGAGAAAGGAAGCGCGTCCGATGAGATGAAGCACAGTGGCCTGTGTTCCCGCAGAGCTTTCGACCTGCTCGAATTTGAATTTGTCCGCCCAAACGATGATGGGGCGCCAGATCACCTGATCGAGCAGAACGATAACAGCGATCATGGCCGCGACACCCCAGAGAATGGCACGGGTGTTGCCCGCGCTTGCGGCTGTTTGAAGGAATGAACCAAGGCCAGGAAGCCGGAAGTCACGCTTGCCCAGCACGAACATTTCGCAGGCCATGAGAAAGAACCAGCCGCCCGCCACGGACATCATGGAATTCCAAACGAGACCAATGGTGGAAAACGGTAGATCCAGCTCAGCGAAGCACTGCCAGCGACTGAAGCGGTAGATGGTGGCCGCCTCACGGAGATCGTTCGGAACCGTTTTCAGCGAAGAATAAAAGCTGAAAGCAATGTTCCAGACCTGGCCGGTGAAGATCAGCAGAACGCAACCGAGTTCGACGCCAAGCTGGCGGTGGGGGAACAAGGCCACCATGGCGAGCATTACTCCGGGAAGAAAACTGAGCACGGGAATGGACTGCAAGATGTCGAGCAGCGGAATCAAGATCATTTCGGCGCGCCGCGAACTGGCGGCCAGGTACCCGTAGCCCAGAGCAAAAACGAGACTGAGGGCATAGGCCACGCTGATGCGCACCAGCGAATAAAGAGCGTAGAGCGGAAGATCGCGCGGATTCTGCGAAATCCGCGCTTGGGGATGGACCGGCCCAAGCCAGGTGCGCCCGATCGCGTAAATCCCAAAAATTGCGGCAAAGACAAAAAGAAAGACCGCAATGTCAATCAGGAAAGCCCAGCTCGAGCGCGAGCCGGCGGGCTGCTGGACAGCAGGAGGAAGCGGCGTGGAATGCACGGCGGCAAGCACGGGTGCGGGCACGGCGGGGTCAGGCCTCTGTGAGAGTCAGCTTGCCGGTCGCGGCGTCGTAATCAAAAATCTCGGCGTAACGCCCCCACTGGATGGCGGTTTCCAGCTGGCGGCGGGATTCTTCTTCGCTGAAATGCTCATCGAGCAGGTCGTGGAAAAACTCTTCGCTGAGAGTCCGGTTCGCCTTGACCCTGAGGGCTTGTTCCATCTGGCGGAGCAGCGGCACATTGGCGAGGGCGGCTTTGCGGAAGATCGCCTTGCGAGTTTGAATATCGGCCTGCGCAAAAGCGTGGCCTTCCGGAGTGATGATGGCGTCGCCTTCCTCCACGCGAAGAAGGCCGAGAAGCAAAGCGGTATCAACCGTCGGGAGAAGCGCCTCGATGCCGAGGCTAAGTTCCTCGGCGAGGCGGTGGAGGTCCGCGCGGCCGCCTTGGTCAACCAGGATTTCCAACAAAGCAGCCATGCCGCCGGGGCGTGTGTGCGGAAGCATGACCGCTTGTGGCTTGACCGCAACTCCAGGACCATAGGTTCTTGGCGAGATGGTTTCGTCCTTGTGATCCGGTTTGGTAAGAACGCGATAAATGGAATCGACCAGCTCGACGAACTGGGGGCCTTTGCGGTCGCGGGGCTGCGGAATTCCCACCGTGAAATCGGCATGGATGTGCGCCGGATTGCGGCCCAGGACAATGATGCGGTCCGCGAGGACGACGGCTTCCTCAATATTGTGGGTGACGATGAATATGGCCCGCGTGGGAATCTTGCGGTCGAGCCAGAGTTCGAGAAGTTCACCGCGGAGTGTTTCCGCCGTAAGCACGTCGAGCGCGGAAAAGGGCTCGTCCATGAAAAGCACTTCTGGTTCGACGACCAGAGCGCGGGCCACGCCGACGCGCTGCTTCATGCCGCCGGAGAGCTCTTTGGGATAGGCGGACTCGAAGCCATCGAGACCGACGGCATCCAGAATGCGCAGGGCGCGCTTGTGGCGCTCAATGGGAGGCATGCCACGCGCTTCCAGCGGAGCTTCGACGTTTTCGATGACCGTGAGCCAGGGAAAAAGGGCAAAGCTCTGGAAGACAATCGACACATTGGGAGACTCTCCATCCAGGGGGTGGCCGCGCCAGTAGACTGCGCCACCGCTGGAGGGAGAAAGCCCCGTCAACATGCGCAAGAGCGTGGACTTGCCGCAGCCTGACGCGCCGAGCAGGGCGAGAATCTGTCCGGGATAGACTGCAAGATCGGTGGGAGCGATGACCTGGAAGCGGCTGCCATCGGGCTGCGGATAGGACTTCTCCAATTGGCGGGCTTCGATGATAGGTTCCAGCGTCGTGTTTGAAGTGCTCATGCGCGCGTGTATTATCGCTCAACTGTTGTGCATGCGCACGCGAGAGCGGGAAGCACGGAGGTCCAATTCCTGAGCGGTTACAATGGCACGAACGCGAAATGACATTTCCTCTTGAACCTTCACACGATTTAGGCGGCAAAGCAGGTCTGCGAAAATGGTTGCCTGCGGTGGGCGTTTCCTTGGCAACCGCGCTTCTTGTCATTTCGCCGTTTTTCTGGTTGGGAACCGCATCCGGACATGACATTGCGTTTCACGCATCTTCGTGGCTTGACACAGCGGGGCAATGGAAGGAAGGAATACTCTTTCCGCGTTGGTCAGAGTGGGCCAACTATGGTTTTGGCGAGCCGCGATTCATTT
>QHYN01000082.1 GCA_003224145.1 Acidobacteriota bacterium | reverse complement strand
CCGCGTCATGGATGAAAACGCGCGCGGCATCGATCATCGTTTGCGCGGCGGATTCGCCTTTTGCCGCGGCGGCTTTCTGCGCGCGCAGCAGGGACGATTCCATGGCGTAAATCTCCATCACGATATCGGCAAGCGCGCCAATCAGTTCTTGCTCCTCGGCCAATTTTTCGCGGAACTTCTGCACTGCGCCGCCCGCCGCCTGTAGAAACATTTTCTTTGAGTTGGCGACCACGCGAGCTTCATCGGCCAGCACGCCTTCCGGCGCCTCTTCGAACGACGGCCCGGCGAGAATTTCATCCGCCAGCTTCATGGCTGCGGGAATCAGCGGCAGTTGGCCGGCCATCGCGCGCTTCATCAGCATCTGGATAATCAGCATACGGTTGATTTCGTTGGTGCCTTCAAAAATGCGGTTGATGCGCGAATCGCGGTACGCGCGGCACACCGGATATTCTTCGTGGAATCCGTAGCCGCCGAAAATCTGCACGCCTTCGTCCACCACGAAATCCAGCATCTCGCTGCCGTACACTTTGGCGATGGAGCTTTCAATCGCATATTCCTCGAGCACTTTCATGGTGTTCTGGGTTTGGTCGCCCGAGCCGGCGGCCGCCGTCATCGCTGCTTCAATGTTTCCTGAGGAGCGGTACACCATCGATTCCACGGCAAAAATCTGGATGGCCATCTCCGCCAGCTTTTCCTTCATCATCCCGAAATCGCCAATCTGTTTCCCAAACGCTTTCCGCTCTTTCGAATACTTCGAGGAGGTCATCAGCACGTGCTTCGACCCGCCCACGCAGGAAGCGCCCAGCGTGAACCGCCCGGCATTCAGAATGTTGAACGCCACGATGTGCCCGCGCCCAATTTCGTGGAGCAGGTTTTCTTTCGGTACCCTGCAGTTTTCCAGAAAAATGGGCGTGGTCGAGCTGCCATGAATGCCCATCTTGTGCTCTTCGTTGCCCGCTTTGAATCCAGGAAATGTGCGCTCGACGATAAACGCGGTGAATTTTTCGCCATCCACTTTGGCAAACACGATGTAAACGTCCGCGAAGCCGCCGTTGGTGATCCACATCTTCTGCCCGTTCAGGATGTAGTGCGTTCCTTCAGCGTTCAATTCCGCGCGCGTTAGCGAATTTTGCGCGTCCGATCCCGCTTGCGGCTCGGACAAACAATACGCGCCAATCCATTCGCCCGTCGCCAGCTTCGGCAGGTATTTTTTCTTCTGCGCTTCCGTGCCGAAATACACGATGGGCAGCGTGCCGATGCCCGCGTGCGCTCCGTGCGTCACCGCAAAGCCGCCGTAAATCGAAAGTTTTTCCGTGAGCACCGTCGTGGCGATCTTGTCCAGTCCCGCTCCGCCGTATTCTTCCGGAACCCCGCCGCCCATCAAGCCCACTTCGCCGCCTTTTTTCACCAGCTCTGGCATCAAGCCGGGCTTCTTGTTTTCCAGGTCTTTGACCAACGGCAAAACTTCTTTGGTCACGAACTCTTCGGCCGTCTGCCCGATGAGCTTCTGATCGTCTGTGAGATCTGCAGGCGTGAATACATCGCTCGGCTGCAGCGATTCCAGGAGGAAGCTGCCTCCTTTTGCTGCGGTTTTCGTAAGAGTAGCAGTGGCCATTTTGGTCGCTCCTAGCGGGAAGTCTCTGTTACTGGGTTTTGCTGAAACGGCAGTTTGCGGCAAGCAGCAAAATCAATTCACCTCATTTTACTCCTGCAAAGAGGCCCCGTAAACACCGTTAAGCTACCCGTGTCGCATCGGTTTCCACGGTCTCATGGTAGATTTCAATACAGGGTGAATGTCATGATCTGGCGCGCGCTGATAGTCAGTATTCTTCTGATCCACCTGCCTTGCGCAGCAAAGTCCCAAGTCAAATCAGCTCACCGACCAGTTGTGGACCTTCCTCGTGGGGCGGTGAGTCGTATTCCAGCGCCTGACGGAAGGTGGACTTTGATTTTTGAGTGCCCGAACGATTGCAGTGAGAGAAAACTATGGATCGAGGACAACCCTTCGCATAAGCGAAGATTGGTAAAGGAATACGAGAGAAGTCTGAGTATCTCTTGGGCTCCAGACAGCCGCTTGTTCTTCGTTAACGATGCGTCTGGTAGCACCGAGACGCTGTGCTACATATATGACGCCGCGACGTTGAAAGAGACAGACTTAGCATTGCTGATTGCGGCTGGCGACCCGGAGTCGACGGAGTTCTTAAATGTTGGGCATTCATACCTCAACGCAAAACGTTGGATTAATTCACATGAGCTATTCGTTGTCTTGTCCGGGCACACCGACGAACCACCCCTGCGCGGTTTCACTCTCCGGTATCGGGTCAATCTGAATGGCCACGTCCAAAAGCTCTCGCAACACTCAGAAGAGGAAGCGCAATAGCGTTCGGCTAATCGAATACAGACCCTCGATTCGACCCCCCTCTCGCGTGACTCGACGCCTGCCTCCCTGCTATTCTCATATGCCCAATCCCGTTCTGAGGTGAATTTCATGCGCAAGTCTTTTTCGTTTGTCCTTTTGTTCGTCTTTGCTGTTGCCGCCCCAGCTCAGCAAACGGCGTCCCCTTCCCACTTCGATGGCAACTCCTGGTGGGCGCACGTGAAATTCCTCGCCGATGATTCTCTTGAAGGGCGCGACACCGGCAGCGAAGGTCTGCGCAAGGCCCAGGCGTATGCCGTCGAGCAGCTTCAGAAAGCGGGCCTCGAGCCGGCCGGCACCAACGGCTTTTACCAGCCTGTCCGTTTCACACAATTTGAAGTGGATGAGGCAAAATCCTCCCTCGCCCTTATCAGCAACGGCCAATCCAGGCCGCTTTCCTTCGCTGATGATGCTTTCATCAGTTCTCGTGCTACGCGAGCCTCCGCTAATCTCACCGCACCTTTGGTTTTCGTCGGCTACGGCCTCAAAATCCCCGAAAAAAATCTCGATGAGCTCGCGGGCCTCGACCTCAAAGGGAAAGTTGTGGTCTATCTCGCGGGCTCTCCTGCGGACATCCCGACCGCACTCGCCTCCCACTATCAAACTCCCGGCGAGCGCTGGAAATCCCTCCGTGCAGCAGGCGCCATCGGCACCATGGTCATTTTCAATCCTGCGTCCATGGATATTCCCTGGTCGCGCATCTCCGTGAACCGCAATCATCCCTCGATGGATCTCGCTGATCCGGAATTCGACGAAACTTCCGGCCAGCAAATCGGAATTGCTTTCAATCCCGCCTCTGCTGAACAACTCTTCGCTGGTTCGGGCCACACTTTTGCGGAAATCGCCGCCCTCGGCAAAGACCGCAAGCCTCTTCCGCATTTTCCTCTGGCCGTCTCTCTCAAAGCCAATGCCGTCATCCAAACCAAGACGCTCGAATCCGCCAATATCGTCGCCAAACTTCCCGGGTCTGATCCTGCCCTAAAGAATGAATTCGTGGTCCTCTCCGCGCACATCGACCATGTCGGCATCGGCGCTCCCATCAACGGCGACCGCATTTACAACGGCGCCATGGACAACGGCTCGGGCAGTGCCCTGGTGATGGACATGGCCGCGAGCCTCAAAGCGCATCCGGAAAGAATTCAGCGCTCGATCCTCTTTCTTCTCGTCACCGGGGAAGAAAAAGGCCTGCTCGGCTCCAAATATTTTGCGGCTCACCCAACCATTCCGTTGAAGTCCATCGTAGGCGACGTCAACGTGGACATGTTTCTTCCCATTGTGCCGCTGAAAATTCTGAAGATCGAAGGGATAGAAGAGTCTGATTTGGGCACACGCGCTGCGGCCATCGCGCAATCGCTGGGCATCAAGCCCATTGCCGATCCCGAGCCGCTGCGCAACGCCTTCATTCGCAGCGATCAGTACAGCTTCATCAAGAAGGGAGTTCCCGCGGTCAAAGTGGACGTCGGCTTCGAACTCGGCACGCCGGAGCAGAAAATTTTCAAGGACTGGCTCACCAATCGCTACCACGCGCCTTCCGACGACGTAAACCAACCCGTCAATCTGCAGACCGCCTCCGGCTACGAGGAGTTTACGCGCCGCCTGCTTCTCGAAACGGCCAACACCGCCGCGCGCCCGCAGTGGAAGCAAGATTCCTTCTTCCGCCGCTACGCCGCCGACTGATTTGTTCCTGATCGACGGACACCAATGTATCCCCATTGATGCCGACCGCGTCCTTTACGTCTTCGCTTAGTTCTGGGTGCGCCAGTGCGCGAGGCGTTGGTCGCTGTGTTCTACTCTGGTCTGCTGTGTGCTTTTGAAGGTTAGCAGCAGATAGCGAGAGGCAGTGGGCGCTATATTCCTGAGATGAAGGATCGTGGCGGCCGGAACCCAAAAGACGTCACCCGGGCGCAGGCCCACAGCCGGTTTGCCGGTTTCATCTTGCATCCTGCTTTCGTCCAAAACTACGTAAAGGCAGCCTGCTGGGACCCGCTGCACGAATCTCGCATTCCGCCGGAGCTGGAGGAAATCTATTCGAAGCTCTTTGGTCTCAAACCAAGGTTCCTCTACATATCCTCCAGGACCGGTGTCGCTTCTATTGCACACACCGAGGTCACCTTGAGCAACTGATTTGCATAGATTCCGTAAGTCATCCTGCGGGTGGAGGAATTCGATGGTGACGTTGCGGAAGGGGGCGTCGCTGAGATTGCGAGCGACGTGGGCGAAGCCGCCACGCGTGAAGTGCGTTTCGCCGTCCTTGAGGACGAGATGGACTTCTGGTTCGTCGGGAACGGCGTTGACAACGTCGGCGGGGCCGAGCGAAACGAAAATGTAGTCGTGACCGTGCTGATGAAGCTGCGTTTGGTCGTGCGGAGGAACTTCGACGTAGTAAACGCGGACATACTCGTTTTCGATCTTCAGGTGATGGTGTGGTTCCCCGGGGACAGTTCCGTGCGCCAGCGGGACCGGCTCCGGCGTCTGGGCGCTTAGGGAGAAAGCGAGAACAAGCAAAGCCAAGCAGGACAGAATTTTCATGGGTTGACCTGGCGAGAGATCTTAAGAGAGACTCCTCGCTTTGCTCGGAATGACGGATCGGCGACTGGCCTCATGATGTTTTAGTTTACAGGCGTTCG
>QHYN01000081.1 GCA_003224145.1 Acidobacteriota bacterium | reverse complement strand
CCGTGAGCGCCACCGGCGGCATGATCATCCTCCCGGAAGGTTTGGCCGCGGGCACAAAATTCGTCCTGGAAAATCCCAAAACACAGCAGAAGGTCGAAGTCAACGTCGTGCGCCCGTCACAACTCAATCAGGAAGGCTCCCTCGTTCCCGTCGAGTTCCTCACTCCCGCGCCCCAGTTTTGGAATATCTTTTTTCCGCCCACCGTAAATTAACGCATCCGATGAGGATGCGTTATCCCAAGCGCAGCGAGGGATCTCTCTTCTCTTCGCATCCGACACGGATGATTCATTCTGAAGCAAGCAAAGCGACCCGAGGGCTTTCTCTTCGCACCCGTCCCATGGTCTGCTTCGTCAACGAGCTCAGCGTCGAACGCATCATCTACGCTATCTTCCATCGCTTCAACGAGCAATGGAAAAACCGTACCCTCCGCCTTTTTACACAAGCAGCTTGACATCACCCCCTGGCAAATCGCACTTTGAGTTCATCTGCAAACGTGCTACAATTTAATCCGTGAAATAGTGCAAGATTTTGCGTTGCGGCGGCTCATGTGCCGCCTTTTCTTTTTTTTGCAGCGTTTGCCTTCCGTTGCAGATCGCGCCAGCGTTGCGAATTTGGCTTTTTAGAATCAGCTACTTATGAGTTGCTCATTTTGCAACCCTCTTGTTTTCATGGTCTTGCATCATTGCCGGGGGTGTGGGGGGGTACCCACAGAGGTGGTAGTGAAAGTATTACTTGAACTCCGCCTCTAATGTATTGACGCGAAACGGCTTGCGCCCCGCTTTGGCACATTTCTCAAGACTCGGACTTGAAACAGCCGCCTAGCCCTCGTTTTCACAAAAAGGAGCGGCCCCAACCTTCGAGGCCGCTCCAGCCATCACTGATCGTAATGCTATTGGACTGTAATCGTGACCGCCGGCGATGTTGAACGTGCGTAGGTTGAGTCACCGCTGTACACGGCCGTAATGTAATCGTAATGGACTCCGCCACCGCCGCCATATTTGTTGCAACCCGCAAGGCCAGCTACGAGCCCCACAAACAACAATAGCCCTGCGGAGGCGTAGACGCGCCGGTAATTCGCTGGGATTCGCCTCAGACCAATGAGAAAAAGAATCAGCAGAACGAATGCCGCGAGGACTACGGGTTGAAACCGGATTCTCGGGACACGATTTGGTGCCGCCGGCGGGGCCAGGAACGCCAAGGTCGTCATTAAAGTGGCCTTGCAGGATGGTGTTGCTGCGCCTGTCACGGCGGTGCACATTACTGCAGCCCCAAGCGCCGCAGTTCCATTCTTGAACAGCACGGTCCCTGTTGGACTGGCACCAGTACCCGTCCCCGAGACCGTCGCGGTTAGCGTAACGCTCCCGCCGCCCGCGGGGAGACTCATGGGCGAGGCAGTCACCGTCGTCGTGGTGGCGAGTCCTGTGACCGCGAACGCCACGGCTGCCGAATTGCTCGCGTTGAAGCTCGCGTCCCCACTATATTGAGCGACGATGGAGTGAGTTCCTGTTGCGAAGGTGGAGATCCCGCCGGCCGTAAATGCTTCACCAGCCGCATTCACGCCCACATTATTGGCAACCGTGGTCGAGGTCCCGTTGAAAGTATCTACAAAGTTGACAGTGCCCGTCGGAAGCAGTGTGCCGGTTGGATTGATATTGGCTGTGAGGAACAGCGTAACTGGTGCGGGCCCGCTCGTGAACGTCACAAACGTCGTGCCAGATGCGACGAGTACACTGCCCACTGTGGTGCTACTTGCTTTTGCCACGGTCACGTTTACGGGGGTAGAAACACTCGGAGCAAATGTTCCATCGCCTCCATAGCGTGCCGTTACCTGGTATGTTCCACCGGTCAGTTGGTTGGTGGTCTTGCTCGCTACCATCCCGTTGGCATCGAGTGTGAAGCCGTCAACGCCCTGTCCATTTGCGGCTGTGGACACCAGCGCCACGTCTCCCGTGGGCTTCGCCGTGCCACTCTGTGGCGTCACCGTAACGTTGACGGTGACATTGGCCCCCGCCGTCAGCGAGGTTGGACTTAAGCTTAACGTCGTCGTCGTGGGCGTGAACGCTGTTACTGCGCTTGCCCACTTGGTTACCAGATTATTCGCATTCACCGAGCCCAGCCCGGTCGCTAGGTCGTACCCTGTGCCGGCGTTGTACCCGGAAAGTACGCCGTAGGTATCCGTTGCCACGGTGGTGTTGCAGTTCAGACTTGCTTTTTTGCAGGGCACCGTGATTGTGCCCTTAACTACGTCGTTAAACGTACAAGCTGCGTTGGGAAGGGGGCTAGCGACGGATGCGCAGGCCGTTCCCGCCTGAAATTGCTGTTGTGCCAGTTTGTACAGCACGAAGTTGGCATTTCCTTGCCGCTGCCCAGTCTTCTGATTCACAAGCGCCATGAGTCCCGCGAAACTCGGCGTCGGCACCGATGTGCCTCCCACGCCCAGAAAGTGGAAAGTCCCTCCCTTTTGGCAGGATGGCGAGGAGACCGCGTCCACTTCGCAGATCACATAGAAGCTTCTACTAAGAGGTGTAGTATTCGGTTGGGTGCCGGCGGAACCCGTGCTCGCAAAGAGCGAAACATCGGGAAGATCCCGCGCGCCGTCGGCGGGCATACCATTGGCGGCGCTGATAAAGTTTTGAAATGCCGGCTTTGGCGTATAGACAGCGCTCTTCCCGCCGCTCCCGCCTACGGTAATCACGGCCGCCGCGGCCTGTGCGTTCGTGCTGTTGCAATTGGCTTCTGGGGTTGTGAGCCCGGTCACCGAATTGAAACTCGCATTCGTGCAGGAATCGTTCCACGTGCTCTCTGGAATATAGCTGAGTGCGGAAGCGAGTGTATTCGGGTCGTTTTGAGAACTTGGCTTGAAATAAGTCGTCTGAGTTCCCGCATCGTTGAAATCCGTACCGCCAACGGCCACGTTGAACGGGGTTGAGGCGAACCCGCTCACCTGGAGGCCCGTGGTGGCCGCGTTGGGCGGCGGTGCGTTTTGATCCTCGCAACCGGCAGAGCCACTATCCCCGGTGGCAACAGTAACCGTGATACCTTGTGCCGCCGCTTGTTCCCACAGAAACTGGAAAAAGCTATTCCCGTTCGCGCCCAGATTCGATTCGCAATTGCCAAAGCTCACGCTCAGGATCGGATCCGAGTTGTTGTCAATGACGCGGAACATCGCCAGGACCAAGCCCTGGGCTATATCCGTATCGGCCGCGATGACGAGGTGGATCTGGGCCCCTTTGGCGACGGCCCCCGACCACTCAACATCAATGAGCGCTTCGCTTTCCGAGCCATCGTTAATGATGCCCGGGTCAGCTCCGTCAATGACGACCACAGGCGTGTTTGTTCCACCCGTTGGCAGGCCAAACAGGGTCCGGAAATCCGCAACGTCTTGAAGATTGATGTTTGAGACGCCGGCCACGGCGATGCTCTGGTTGGTCCCGTCCGTTCCGGCCGTCCACAGCGGACCCACGTTGTAGATGGTGGCAAAATCGGTCGGCCCGATTGCAAAATTCCCTCCCGACGTGGTGAACTCCGGCTTCGCCGATTTCAACTCGCCAGTTGCCGTTGACTTCGTGAATTCGCCTAATATTCGGTGCATTGGTTTCGGTCTAAAATTGTTCAGTGGAGCAAGGCCATGCACCACAGGCGCAAGCGCCGCGGGAATCTGTAGGTCGCTCGCGTTTGCCCAATGCTGCTCCCCGTTCGCAACGAACTTATGAATCTCTGTGTGGAACGCGCTCTTCACTTGTGACGCAGTCCCCGAAAACTCGATGGCAATCTTGCCTTTGCTAACCTTCGCAACCTGGAAACCGTGTGACTGCAACCACGATGTCACCGTTTGAATGTCGGCGTCGGCTGGGCCAAATTGCGCGCCGAACTGTTGCGGCGTCAGCCATTTGTGAAAATTGGGCGACTCGCTGTTCTGCAGGTCCAGCATGAATTGGTCGAGGGCCAATTGTTGCTCCGCGCTTCGCTTCAACAGGAGCAGCATGCGGTTCATCGGCTGCCAATCCTCCACTGCGCCCTGGTCAAACTCCGGGCGCGCCAGGGGGTGCACGTTGCCCTTCAGCCGCACCAGTTGCGTTTCGTCAATGGCTTGCGTGATGCGCGCGGGAACGGCCGAGATCTGCGCGAACGACGCGGAGGTATCCGCCGTGGCTTGCCCCGCCGCGCGGGGTGCCCCAAGCAACAGAATCACTGCAAAAAAGAGAAGGGAATTACGAAATATCGAGGAATGAAGTTTCATGACCCACCCGCACTGCGGACTTGAATTGGGTTCCCGCCAATCGTCTTCGGTTTTAGGGCGCAGCCATTCCCACCGCGGGTACATCTCCAGGGATGGCTCCTCGCGGACTGAGGCATGGACCAGAAACGGTTCACCTTAAGGCCCCTAAGGCTAGCACACGCAATCAAAGACTTTTGTATCTCTGTTTCACAACTTGCTTAAAGGCTAATGCCCGAACCGGGCTGCCCTTGGCCCACCGATCCTATGAACAGTCCGATGCTTCTTCACCCTCTCCGGATGCTTCGTCTTTTCTTAAAGGTCACCCCGTTGCCGGCGCAGATACCTCGTGGCGTGTCTGCCCAAACGGTTTCCCCTTGTTGGTTATGACCGTGCCAGTCCCTTCGTTATTCCCGCACTGCTTCCATAACGACACCCTTGATCGGCCATCCATCATGCCCCAAGAATTATCTCTCTTACTTACTTTATCCCGGCCGAAGCGGTCAGCCTGTTCCGCCGGCTGGCGCAGTCTTCGTGATCCGCAGGTTCCGGAAGATGGTCGGCCAATATTCTTTCGCCAGGTTGCCCACTGCCGTGAGCCCCAACCGCAAGCCGTACCGCTGAAACGTTTTTCCCGCTGTCCGTTCGTTGGTCGGCAAATAACTGTTCGCCAGGCTCTCGGCCAGCAGTGGCGCGAGAATCCCCGGCCAGTTCGCCGTTTCCGCGCCATCGTCTTTGCGCGTCACCACCAGCCGGCTCAGTGCATAGCCGACGCGATGTCCCAGGTCTGCATGTAATTTCACAAAGTACCGTGGATCATCA
>QHYN01000080.1 GCA_003224145.1 Acidobacteriota bacterium | reverse complement strand
CTTTCCGAACAAGAATTAAGCCGCATCTCGAGCGAATCCGGTGTTGGACACAAGGAAATTGCAGGCGACCAGGAAGAAACGTATTTCACTTACGAAGAATTGCGGCAGATCTGCATGCTGGCTGTGCACCAGGTCAACTAGCTAGTAACGAGTTTCCTCCGGCCCCCCTCAGCAGTACCCCCGCCCCGGGTCGCTCCCCCCAGCGATCCGGGGTTTTCCTTTAGCAGGAAGGAAAACCATGTCGATTCAGCCGGTTAGAGGGGGAAGTTAAAGTAATAGTCTAGCTCCGGTACAGACTCGTGCTCCATACCCCCGGCAACAATGCAAGAGCTTGAAAACAAAAGGGTTGTGCTAGGGGCAACTTGTAACTAATTGATTCTAAAGGGGCGAATTTGCAGCGCAAACGAACCCTTGCACAGATTGCAAAGCAAAACGCCGCTAAAAAGAAAAAGCGGCAGACCCGCTGCCGCCCTGCAAATCCTCGCAAAACTTCCCAATAGTAATTCTACCAGATTCAGGGGATCCGTCAAGCTGATTTTGCGTGTCTTGAGGTGGAAATAGTCTTTGACAGAGGGTGCCGGCAGAAAGAAACTTACGGCGCAGAAAAGGGGGAAGAGCGATGAACTTGTGGCGGGGACAAAGAAAAGGAAAACTGACACTGGGAGCTGTGACGGCACTTGCACTGCTGAGTTTTGGGATTGGCGCGCGGAAGACTGTTCTGGCTGAAGGAGAGACGTACGACATCGTGATTGCCAATGGGCGGGTGATGGACCCGGAATCAGGGCTGGACGCGGTGCGAAACGTGGGAATCAGCGGAGGGAAAATACGCGCGGTCAGCGGCGGCACACTGAAAGGAAAACAAACGATCGACGCGAAGGAGCTGGTAGTGGCGCCGGGATTTATCGATCTGCATGAGCACGGGCAGGAACCCCGCAACTATCAGTTTCAGGCGCACGACGGCGTGACAACTTCTCTGGAGCTCGAAGCGGGTACCGATGATGTCGACAAGTGGTACAACGTACGGGAAGAGAAGTCATTGATCAATTTCGGCGTCAGCATTGGTCATATCCCGGTGCGCATGAAGGTGATGCACGATCCCGGCCCGTTCCTGGCCACCGGAGATGCAGCACGGCGCGCTGCAACCGAGGAGGAACTCTCAAGCATAGAAGAAGAGATGGAAAAAGGGTTTCGGCGCGGTGCGTTGGCTGAAGGCATGGGAGTGAATTACACACCTGCGGCATCGCACGCGGAAATTGTAGAGATGTTCCGTATCGCGGCGAAACATGGCGCGTCGGTCCATGTGCACTTGCGATACGCGGGGTTGCGAGAACCCACGACCGGGTTAGCAGGGCTGGAAGAGGTTGTTGCTGCCGCGGCGGCCACGGGAGCGCCACTGCATGTGGTGCACATCACCAGCATGGGCTTGAAGTACACCCCCCAGCTAATCGACATGGTTGCGGGCGCACGGAAACAAGGGCTCGACGTGACGACGGAATGCTATCCCTATACCGCAGGGAGTACGGCCCTGCAATCCGCGATCTTCGATCCTGGCTGGCAGGAGAGCATGGGGATTACTTTCAAAGACGTGCAGTGGGCGGAGACCGGAGAGCGGCTAACCGCAGAGACGTTTGAAAAGTATCGCAAGCAGGGCGGCATCGTTGTCATCCACTCGATTCCCGAAGAAGCGGCGCGAACGGCCGTGGCTAATCCGATGGTGATGATTGCGAGCGATGGGATGCCCATCACCGGTGCGAAGGTCCATCCGCGCGGGCAGGCAACATTTTCGCGCGTGCTGGGCCATTATGTGCGGGAAGAGAAGGTGTTGGACTTGATGACCGCGTTGAGAAAAATGACTCTGATGCCGGCGCAGCGATTGGAAAAGCGCGCGCCCGTGTTTAAGAACAAGGGGCGGATTCGCGCCGGGGCAGACGCCGATATCACCATTTTCGATCCGAACCGCGTTATTGACAAAGCGACGTACGAACAACCGCTGCAATACTCCGAGGGGATTCAGTTTGTGCTCGTAAACGGGGTTCCGGTCGTAAAAGACGGACAACTCGTGGACGGCGTTCTCCCGGGCCGGGCGGCCCGCGCGCCCATTTCGCAGTGATCATTCCGATGTCTATGCAACTACTCCAAGACTCGAAGAGAGCGCGTGAAAGACAGGATGCCCACGCGCGCGCCAAAGTGCTATATACTCCGCAGCCATCCTGGCCGGGAAAGGACTCACCTTGACACTCTCCGCCGCGGATTGGGCCGCCATTGTCGGCTATTTGCTCATCACCCTCGTTCTTGGTTTGTATTTCCGGAGCCGCTCGGGAAAAAGCACGGAAGACTATTTCGTGTCGGGTCGTAATGTCTCCTGGTGGTTGGCGGGAACTTCCATGGTCGCGACCACCTTTGCCGCGGATACACCGCTCGCCGTGACGGGATTGGTGTACGCGAACGGTATTGCGGGGAACTGGCTGTGGTGGAGCTTTCTTCCTTCCGGGATGATGACGGTGTTCTTGTTTGCGCGAATGTGGCGGCGCTCCGGCCTGATCACGGACGTGCAGTTCGCGGAGTTCCGCTATTCGGGCAAGCCCGCTGCGTTCCTTCGCGGGTTTCGGGCCGTGTACCTCGGCCTGCTGATGAACTGCCTGATCCTCGGCTGGGTAACCAAAGCGATGGTCAACATCATCAGCACGTCGCTGGGAGTAAGCGACGCCAAGGCACTGGCCATCTGCGTTTTCTTTCTGATGCCCTTCACAGGGATTTATGTATCCCTGGGGGGATTATGGGGCGTGCTGTGGACGGACCTATTTCAATTCGTGCTCAAAATGGCCATCGTGATTGGTGTGGCGTGGTACGGCGTGCGTGCGGCTGGAGGGATGCAACAGTTACTGGCCACGCTGGCGGCAAAACGCGCGGAAGCCGGGCCGGGCGCGAGCGACATTACCGCGATGCTTCCTGATTTCTCGCGCGGTTTAACGGGCGAGGCGCTATGGACGCTCCCGGTTATCACGTTTGTGGTCCACCTGGCGGTGCAATGGTGGGCGTTCTGGTATCCCGGGGCCGAGCCCGGTGGCGGCGGCTACATCGCGCAGAGAATTTTCAGCGCGCGGGATGAACGGCACGGGTTGCTTTCCGTACTGTGGTTCAACCTCGCGCATTATGCGCTACGGCCGTGGCCGTGGATTTTGACAGCACTGGCTGCGGTTGTGCTTTATCCGGGGCTGGCGCAACCCGAGCGCGGCTACATGCTCGTGGCAACGCGGAACACTCCTCACGCCGTTCTTGGGATCCTTTTGGCTGGTTTCATGGCTGCGTTCATGTCCACGGTCGCGACGCAGCTCAACTGGGGAAGCTCGTATCTCGTGGAGGATTTCTACCGCAGATTTCTGAAAAGAGACGGAAGCGAATCGCATTATGTGAATGCGTCGAGGCTAGCGACCGTATTGCTCGTGCTGGTGGCGGCCGCCGTAGCTTGGCAACTCACATCGGTCTCCGAGGGTTGGAAAATTGTGCTGGAACTGGGAGCGGGTACCGGTGGTGTGTACCTGCTGCGCTGGTACTGGTGGCGCGTCAACGCCTGGAGTGAAATCTCTGCCATGGCCGCGGCGCTGGTGACGACGCTCTCTCTCCACTCTGGCTCGCTATGGATGGCAATGCTCGGGCGCGCGAAACCGTTTTCCGGCTCCGATCCAGTGGTGTTTGCGAAGACCACGCTGTGCACGACCGGTGTAACCACGCTGACATGGCTTGTAACAACGCTGCTGACCGCTCCGGAAAAGAACGACACGCTGGTGAAGTTTTACAAAAAAGTGCGGCCGCAGATCACCGGCTGGAAGGCTGTGGCACAGTTGGCGGGGGAGAGTAATGCCACGCAGGATCTGGGACGCAATCTCCTGAGTTGGCTGCTCGGCTGCGCGATGGTTTACACGATGCTCGCTTGTATCGGGCAACTTTGCTTTGGGCGCTACTCCTCCGCGGGTATTTTGGGCGCCATCGCCGTGATTTCCGCCATCGCCATCTCCCGTTCCATGCCTAAGCCGAACGAGTGGCGCGCGAATTGAGATGGCGGATTCGCCCCAACCAGTCCATCCGGGCGCTCGTCATGCAGTTCTCGCAGGTTTTCTTGGCTGGACATTCGACGCGTTCGATTTCTTCGTTTTAGCTTTTGTTCTGGCCCCCATAGCCACGGAATTCGGGAAGTCCATCCCTGCGATGGCGCTGACTATCACGGCCAGCCTGGCCACTCGATGGACGGGAGCGATTTTGTTCGGCTTGGTTGCGGACCGCTATGGCCGCCGAATTCCCCTCATCCTGAATATCTTATATTACTCAGTGATTGAAGTTCTCTCCGGGCTTGCTCCGAGCTACAAGGTTTTCTTTCTCCTGCGCTTGCTCTACGGCATCGGTATGGGGGGCGAGTGGGGCGTCGGTGCCTCGTTGACGATGGAATCCGTGCCGGCGAAATGGCGGGGATTTGTTTCCGGGCTTTTGCAGGAAGGCTACGCGCTCGGATTCCTGCTCGCGGCCGCAGTTTATCGTGTCGTCTACCCCCATTGGGGATGGCGGCCGCTGTTTTTCATCGGGGGATTGCCAGCGCTGCTCACGTTATTCGTCCGCGCAAAGGTGAAAGAGCCCGAAGCCTGGCACCGGTCGCGCACCGACTGGACAAGCTACCGGCGCGCGATATTTGGGAACTGGAGGCGTTTTGCTTATCTTGTCGTGCTCATGGCGATGGCAAATTTCATCTCTCACGGCACCCAGGAGATGTACCCCACCTATTTGGAGCAGCAGCATGGTTTCAGTCCGCAGCGGACATCGGACTTCACCATGTTTACAATGATCGGCGCGATTTTGGGCGGCCTGGCGTTCGGATATTTCTCCGACCGCTGCGGGCGGCGCCGCGCGATGGTGACGGCCGTGCTTCTGGGCGCTTTGCTCATTCCTCTGTGGGTTTTTGCCCCCAGTGTTCCGCTGATTCTGGCCGGCGGATTCCTGATGCAATTCATGGTGCAAGGGGCGTGGGGCGTCATTCCAGCGCACATCAACGAACTGTCGCCGGATCAGTTGCGCGGGTTTTTCCC
>QHYN01000089.1 GCA_003224145.1 Acidobacteriota bacterium | reverse complement strand
GCATGCGCCGCTTCGACCGCAGGTGGTCCATCAGCTCTTTTTTCAGCACTCCCCGCGCCTGGATGAACAGGCTACGGTAAATGGTCTCGTGGGACACGCGCATACTCTCGTCATGGGGATACTCGGTCTTCAGCCATCCGGAGATCTGTTCCGGCGACCAGTCCAACATCAGTTTACTCGCAACGATGTTCCGCAACTTACAGTTCACGGCAAGAAGACACCTTTTCGGTCGCAACGCTGCTTCCCAGGCTTGGCTATCCGCCTCATGGGCGCGATAGACAGGACGGCCACCATGGCGGGTGACCTCTCGACTCACCGTCGAGGCCGCTCGATGGAGGCGTCTGGCTATCTCACGAATCGACGAGCCGGAAGCCATCCCTCGAGAGATATCCTCTCGCTCAGCAAGGGTGAGGGCTAGACGAGAGCGCCGACGAACTGCTGGAGGAATCCCTCCGCGCGGCAACAACAAACAGCGAATCGAGCTATGCGGCTTGCCAAAGGCGCGTCCAATTTCATGCAACGACTGCCCCGACTTCCATCGGCTCCAGATATCCGTTCTCTGCGTAAGAGAAAGTCTCGACCGGTTCCCCTGGCTCATAAACACCATCCTTCAACAGCAGGTCTTTTAGATGGTGTTGCATCGACTTGTAGAATCCACCGCGTTAATCGGGCATGTTGTCGGCGACCCTAAGCGAGACTTCCCACACCCGGTCTATGGGTAGTTTCCGAGTAGGCGACTAAGCAGGAGTTAGCCCGCGAGAAATTGAACCTGGCGGACTATCCGGAAGCCACTTGCTTAACTCTCAGAAGTTTTCTAGTTCCCTCACAATCATTTGTGCGCTGGGAGCCATCGCTGCCCACCGTTTCACAGCATTGCGGGAACTGATCGTCATGATCGTTGCGCGTCGGACCCGGTCGGGCTAGACGCCGCCGGCGTATGAAGGCGCAACTCCGCTACAAAAGCACTGCAAGGGTTGCGGTACGGGTCGTACCGTTGTACGAAGCTGAGATTGTGGCGGAAGTTGAGATGAGAACGAAGGACGTGTTGACCGTGAAGGTTGCACTCGTGGCACCAGCAGGAACCATCACGCTGGAAGGCACTCTGGCCGCTCCGTTGTTGCTGGAAAGAAAGACTTGAGCGCCACCCGCTGGGGCTGGCCCGGTCAGGGTCACGGTGCCCGTGGAAGATTGGCCACCAAAAACGTTCGCAGGGTTCAGCGTTAGCGAAGAGACAGTGGGGGGTGGAGGAGGCGCAGGCGTCACTGTGAGCGAAGCCGATCGGGTCGCGCCACTGTAAGTCGCCGAGATGGTGACTGTGGTTGATGCCGCGACGGCGCTGGTACTGACCGTGAACGTTGCGCTGGTGGCTCCGGCTGCAACCGTCACGCTGGAAGGGACCCTGGCTGCCGTCGTGTTGCTGCTGGAGAGCGTGACTTGCGCGCCAGCCGAGGGGGCTGGTCCGCTTAACGTCACTGTGCCGGTGGAGGAATTCCCACCAGTGACGCTCGTGGGGTTCAACGAGAGCGACGAAAGAGAAACAAGCGCGGGAGCTGAGGAGGATAGCTCGAAGTCCAAAACGGCGGGATTGGGATCGTTCTGCGAAATGGCCACGAACTTCGAAGGAGAAATCATATAGATGACGGCGTTGCCGCCGGTGCCGGAAGTGACCGTCATGGTTCCCCTGCCATTTGTTGGCGATGGGGACACGGAATACGTGGCTTTGAACGCAGCCCCGGAAACCGGTCCGCTCGGGGCACCGATGTCTTCGGTACCAGTCACCGTGCCCGTCGGGCTGGCGCCGTTCGCCGTAAATTCGCCAGAAAAGACAACCACTCCGAAATCCACGGGATTGGTCGTATACCCGGCATACGTACCCTTCAGCATGCTACTGGTGAACGAGACCGCAGCCTGGGGTTCGCCGAAACCGAACAAAACATTGGAATCCGAGACGAAGAGGAAAATTTGATTCAAGTTCACCAAGTAGGCGACTAGGTGGTATCCCCCGATAGTGATCGACGCCCGCCCATTGCTGGCCACGCTGTACGTCCCCGGCGCACCGGTGAAGGAACCGGGCGCCCTGCAGTAGTTCTCGTCCCATGTTAGGGAAAGGGCGCCGCTGCCGTTGGCTGTAAGCAAACCTGCGCCTGCTTTGGGTACGTGTGATCCACTACCGCACATGGAGAGTCCGGTGAGGTAAATCACGATGTTGCCGTTCAGCGAGGCATTGGTGAAACCTCCGGCGGGAATTTGCTGCCGCACCACGACGCCATTTAGCAGTGGGGTCACCGTCGTGACCGCGTCACTCTCCATCACAAACAGCTTTCCTGAATTCACGATGTAAAAGACGAAATTCAGGCTGTCGGGTGTTCCGCCAAACGTGAAGGAGAGGTTCATGGTGCCCCGCCCCGTGGCGGTATTGGAAACCGTGTAATTCGCGGCGGTAAAAGTCATCGGATAATCCGTGCCATACCCGTTGACGTCTCCCGCGGCGTTGCTGAGCGTGCCTGACCCGTTCGACGTAAATCGCCCCTCGATCGCGGCGCGATTATTTGCGTTATCAAAACCGGCGGCGCCAAAGGCGTAGTCCCCGGTGATGCGGGCCGTGCTGTACGCGGTGGTATCCGCTTTTTCCATGGTCCCCGAGCCGATCGTCCCAGCCCCGCCAGAGGCGTCGAAATTGATGAACTGGGCGTTGCCGTTGGCCATCATCGTGAAGGCGAGCCTCGCTCCAATACTCAGAGTCATCACACCACGATTGTCGGCACCGATCGAATAGGTCCCGGTGAACGTTTGAGCGACGGCTCCGCCACCCACGGTGTTGGTGTCCAGTTCTCCGTTGGTGACATTGCCGGCCCCGTCCGCTGTAAATCTTCCTACGGCCCCATACACGGACGAGACGGTCCCATTCCCGCTGATCCCGGTGAAGGTAAATGCGTAACTGCCATTCATCTCGGCGTTGTTCACGCCGGTCTGGCCGTGAACTGTCGAAGCAAGAAGCAACGCGAAACACAGGATCAGCAGAGCATTTAGCTTACGCATGTTTCCTTCACCAGCTTACTGGACTGAATTTTCTCGTTCTTGTCTATGAACGTAAAGCCTGTGGCTGAGGCGCACTGGATGGGAGTACGCCACGCCTGAAACCAGCTTGGTCCTGGCGGCAGACACGAGGAACACGCAGGTATTCACTCTTCGAGAACTGCTCCTTTCCAAAGCGTTGAGCTCTCGCTTGAGCTTCTCAACATCTTGTTCGCATGCCCTGAATTAACTCATCCACTTTCCTTTTCTCGGCTAGCGTACCGGCAGTTCGCCGCCGCACTACTTATGCTTCACTAACAACAAAAAGGCAATCGGGTGGATGCTGCAAAACTAAGACCGGGGATACCCGAAAAGTGGGCAATTGCCCAGCGCCTCTGTCGGTCGGCCTGGCAGTGGCGGGGCTAACTCCTGGTTAGTCGCGTTACCGTCCAGGTTGCTCCTGGTACTGATGGGCATGAAATGAGGCAGTCTCATGGGCAGCCGTTGGGAGGCGGCGTCCATGAGATGGAAGGCAAAACGGGGTAGATCAAATCGTGCGAAAACTAAGCTCGGGCTCCCCGACTTAGAGCACGCCAAATCGGCGGTACTCGTTAGCTTGCAATCCCCGGAATCGCAGCGTAGCTATCGGCGCTCCATCGATGATTTTGTCGGCTGGTATTGCTCCGAGCCGCGGCTGTCTTTCAACAAGACCGTAGTCACCCGTTACCGCATTCACCTTGAGGATCAACTGCTGTCGCCCGGAACTGTCAACGTCAGATTGGCTGCAGTGCGACGACTGGCGTACGAGGCAGCGGATATAGGACTCTTGAGCCCGGAACTCGCCGCTGGCATCCGCCGGGTGAAGGGGGCAAAGAAGTTAGGCATGAGGCTGGGGAATTGGTTGACTGTGGAGGAAGCCCGTAGCCTGTGGCAACTCCCCAACCCACACGCTCAAGGGAAAGAGGGATCGCGCCATCCTGGCGGTGCTGCTTGGCTGTGGATTGCGTCGCGGGGAACTGATTCACCTGACGCTTGACCACATTCAACGCTGTGAAGATCACTGGGCCATTGTTGATCTGGTTGGAAAGGCAGCGCATGTTCGGACCGTGCCAATGCCGGATTGGGTGAAGGAGACTCTCGACGATTGGTTAAGTACTGCGGATATTAGACAGGGAAGATTATTCCGCTGTGTTTGTCGGAAAGGGAGAGTCTGGGGCACGAAGGTCACGGAGAAAGTCGTCTGGCACGTGGTGAAGGAATACGCAGAACGGCTGGGCATCTCTAAACTGGCCCCGCATGATCTCAGGAGATCATGCGCCCGGTTCTGTCATGATTCAGGCGGTGAGCTGGAGCAGATTCAATTTCTCCTGGGTCACGTCTCGGTGCAGACCACGGAGAAATACCTGGGTTGCAAGCAGCGACTCCGCGAAGCCGTCAATGATCGAATCGGAATCGAACCCGCCTGATAGCTCAATGTTTCAGGACCTGTGAGGAGCATCCCTTGTATCACGGAACATCCTACGCAAGGCCTCTGCGCTGCGTTTAATGTCGGCAATCTTCTGTGGTTGCAAGCCGACTAGGTCTGCCTCCTTCAACCAGTCATCCCGCATGAGGACCGAGAATACTCGGAGCAAATCCGAATATCGGAATTGGTAAATTCGATCCACGGTCTTGCGACTCTCAGTGAGGTACGCTTCCACTTCCCAGAGGTCAGAAGGATCAACCACGTTCGCCATCATGCGCTTGGCCTCCGCAGTGATCGCTGATAGGTGACGTTCCAGGGCTTGATCAAACGCTCTTCGGGCCACTTTCTTTTCGGCGGCTGTCCACCTCACGTTGTCTCTGAACTGCTCAAGAGAGTCCATCGGATACTCATTTGTTCGCAGCAGGCCATCGTGATCATAATCCGCAGAAATTGCGGCTTCAACGGGCAGCGGGCATTCAGGGCGTTTTTCCGTCCCACGGAGGGTACTAGGAGCAACATGGACGGTAACCCGACTTATCGGGACTTAGCCTAGGCGATACCGATTTCTTCGTTGAGAAATCCCACGAGGAACTTCCAAGCTAGGTAGTACAGTCCCATGCCGATCGGGATGATCGGTAACGCATACCGCATTTGAATCCCGAAGACGTCGAATACCCGCGCCAGAGCCACTCCTCCCGGAATCAGGAGAAGCGGTAGCAACGCGCCGTGCAATCCCAGCGACAAGCGCACGCGGGACCGAAGCGCCAGAAAAAGCATGTTCCACAGCCCCCACGCATTCGGAACGATCGCCATCGGAAATACGATTGCCCGCGCCAGCGGCCAGGCGGGCATCGCCAGGACGAACTGACTTGGCACCTCAAAGTAGAACCGGAAGAGCGCAAACACTGTCATGCTTACCAGTAAAAGAAACGTTGGCACAACAATGCCTGCCATATATGCACGCAGATATAGATGTGGTCGCATGATCCCCTCCATTACAAGTGATAGGCGAGCAGCAATAGCGCCTTAGGAAGAATCGCCAGCGTGATCGCAACGCCAGCTCCCACGCCGACCGCTACACTGGTATCGATCCGCGACCATGCAGTAGACGCCTCGATGCGACACACGATCGACGGCCAGAGATCACGGGAGGGCTTATCACCCTCTGGCTTCGGAAATGCCGAGCACAGCAGACATCTAAGGTGTTCTTCATTCATGATCGAATACCCAGACGGGTCAATTCCTTTCGTAACGAGTAGATTGCGCGAAACAAGCGTGACTTAACTGTGCCGACGGGCAGATCGAGTGCCTCTGCAATTTCTGCGTGTGAGTGCCCTTCGATGAGCGCCAGTGTGGCAACGACCTGCAGCTTGGGCGGCAACTTCCGAAACCCCAGCGCGATAGACTCGCCCAGAATGCAATCTGCGCTCTTTGGCCCCTCAATGCCGTCAACGGTCGTGATCCAGCTGGCGCGAGGGCGCATTACCCGCAGATGATCGCACGCAGCGTTCGTGGCAATTCTCCGCATCCAAGCACCGAAGCTCCGCGAGGAATCAAAGCTTGCTCGTCCGCGATACGCCCTCCAAAACGCCTCGATAACGATGTCTTCGGTGCTGCTTGCATTGCGCACAATCCGCAAGATCCAGTGGTAAACCTCCGACTCGAACTGTCGGAAAAGCGATTCAAAGGCGTCCTGGTCGCCCCGCACGAACCGCCTGAGGAGTTCCCGATCCAGCTCGTCTGGCATATACCTCTACTTTGTTTTACTTGCCCAATCCTGAAAAGGTTCCAAATGATTTTTCCCACTGAAACCAATGGCCTACGGTACTGGCAGACTCGCCATGCCTGTCAAGATTGGATTCGGAGTGCGGTTGCTGAGTAGACCAGGTGTCGTGCGGTTTCTCGGTGCCTGGTAAACGCTGGACTTCTCGTTACTAATCCCTTGTGTGCATTCAAACGAACTTCCGATTTGTCGACCATTCAGCAGCCAGACGTTCAGATAGCGTTCTGAAGATTACTAACCGACACCAACGGCGGAGCGCCTGGAGAGCGAAGAGTCCGAATATCCCGCCGGAAGCCTGGAAGAAACAACCCATGCACCGGCACTGTCCCACTTGCCACAGAACCACTAACTGGGCAACGGCGTTGCCGGAGCGGCGCGACGGTCACGACCGCCAAAGCGGCATAGACCGCCGGACAACAGAACAGGAGCCGGGACACTAACCGCAGGGCGCAAACAGCGGCCCGTTTTACCCTAAGAAACGGCTAGGGAGAATCCTTCCGCGCTGTCAGGGCTGGACCAGACCGTGTCGGATGGCGTACCGGACGAGACTGGCAGTTTCATGGATGTCCAGTTTCTGCATCAGACGCGACCGGTGCGACTCCACCGTCTTCGCGCTGATTCCCAGAAGTGAGGCAACGTCCTTGGTTGATTTCCCTTCGCCGACAAGTTGAAGCACTTGGCGTTCCCGCGACGTGAGCGGGTCCGCGGGAAGCTCTGTCTTGGAAAGGTAGGCCTGCACCACCGCGCGGGAAATGCTGGGGCTGAGATAAATTGCTCCACGACTAACCTGTTGAATCGCGTGGACTAGGTCCGTGGCCGCCTGACTCTTCAGCACGTAGCCCTTCACACCGGCGCGGAGTGATTCGGTCACGTACTGATCTTCGTCGTGGCGCGCCAGCAGAATGATCTTCGTTTTTGGGGAGGCCTTTTGGAGCTCGCGAGCCGCATCGACGCCATTGAGAAGCGGCATGCTGATGTCCAAGACGGCGACGTCAGGATGCAGACTGGGCAGCAACCGGACGACCTCTTGGCCGTCGGAGGCTTCGCCTACTACCTGGAACCCCTCGCGTTCCAGAAGCGCTTTCAATCCCTGACGAACAAGGGCGTGATCGTCGGCGAGAACTACTCGGATCGGCATTTCATTTCTCGAAACCGATGAGACTATCTGGCGTGGAGTGAATCTACGCTGCCGTCGCTTTTGCCATCCGACCGATCTTCCCTTGTTTCTCTAGCAACTCACGTTCCGCTTGCAACCAATCGTTCACATCCTGTCCATGACCGCCGCCGCGTTCGACGTAGATCTGGTGTGCGCGCAACTCGATTTCTTCACGTGTGGGATGGCCCTCGGCAGTCTGTGGTTCGCTCCTCGCAGAGGGTTTTTCTATCGGTTTGGACATGACTCCCTCCTTTGGCTGGAGTTTCGGATTCCAATTCTCCTTTTGGAAAAATCGTGCACCAGCAATCCCTTTATTCCAAATTATTCCAAATCAGTGAATCATACGCTGGGTCAATCTACCGTTCCTTGAGGACTTTCAAAGATTTCAGCGCGGCTGCGAGTGCTATCTGTTCCTCATAATCGTCTGTGGTGCTTGCCAGTTGCCTAAGTCGCGAGCTGACGACCTGCTCTGCGGCGCTAATTTTACTTTTCAGCAGTTCAGGACGAGTCTCAGCCATTGCCTGTAGGTAGTGGTTTTGCCACAGCGGATATTTCTGAGTTGTATCGCTCACGGGTGTTTCCTTCCCTGACCAATCAACCCGGTCAGCGGGCAAACACACTCTGAGAGACAGTTTCCCGTCCGCGCTGCGGGATGAAGAATTTGAAGTGGTGTTTTCGGCCCTTGGCGCGGCGTTTCGTCTTATGCACAAGGTGCCGTGGCCAGGTAAGGGCTTGGCGGAAGATTGTGTATTGACCCTTTGAGCTTACGCTCAGCAGACGCGAATGCAACGTTAATTCTCTAGGGTATCTTTAGCAGGGCTCAAGGATGCACGTGTGCGATACGAGGCGCTGCGCCCGGAGCAGGCGAGGCGACAGAAAGCCCCGATGGCGGCCGGTACAGGAGCAAACCTAGGCTTTTCTGACTGGCGGCGAGTGCGGGATTTCAGCTCGATTCGCCCGTTTTTGCCTGCGATTTCGCATGTGGGTGCCGGGGCGTCCAGTCTTTTGGCGGAAAGGCCACGTGCCAGAATATTGGATTGGGCAGCATGAACTCCACTCCTACCTGAGGATGATCGCTTTGATGCCTGTCAATGTGCGCGACAACACACTCCAGCGCGCCTTTTGTCTGGACGTTCGACAGAGTGAGCCGCTGTCCTCTGTACACCTGCGTCGACACGAGAATCAATGCACCGTGGGCACTGATCGCCAGTGTCTGAGTCTCTTCTTCAAAAGGCGATCCCGCGCCGGTCTTCCCGGAGACTCGGACTGGGATTGTCATCAATACTCGCTGGCTCCTTCGGCGGTTTGCCGCGAGCCAGGAAGTCTCGCGAGATTCGACGAGCCAGGTTTCAAGAGTCCGAAGTTGCTCCGGCTCAATGGCGGTAAACACCAGACCCATGCCCTTGCCAGCTCGGGAATAGACGACTCTTGCCTCGGCTTCAAAAAGCTGTGTCTCCTTTCTGATGCGCATGTCCGTGACCGTCCCTAAAGGGAGGGCGTTATTCGTGTCTACATAGCAACCTTGCTGACTCAAGTCACGGACGCGCGTTTCCATTCGCGCGCCGGATTCAGCTGCTACTACCTCAGCAGTGGCAGTGAACTCGTAACGAGGGTGAGTCCGGCGGTCTGCCCCGGCAGGCGCGGCGGAAGGGCCAGCAACCTTTTCCTCCTCAACAGAGGCAATGAACTCCTCGCCAGGATGAGTCCGGTCGTCTGCCTCGGTAAGTGTGACGGAATCGCTAGCAGGCTTTTCCTCCTCAACAGAGGCAATGAACTCGTCGCCAAGATCAATCACGTAGTCTGCCGCGGCAAGCGCGGTGGGATCGCTACCGGGCCTTTCCGCATCAACAGGGGCAATGAATTCGTCCCCAGGATGAGTCTGGCGGTTTGCCTCGGCAAGCGCGGTGGAAGGGCCAGCAGTCTTTTCCCCATCAAAGGGAATCTTGGGAGTGGGAGGGTTCGCAGCTTTCGAGCTTCGCTTACGCTTGCGGCGCTTCATAACTATACAATTCTATCGCAAGGTTGGAGACGGAACTAAGCGCTGCGCCTGAAAGTGCACCTACTGGTAAGGAAGGTAAGATATTTTCGACGCGGAGGGCATGAATTTCAGGAATCGGCGGACACGGAACGGCATCAAACTGAAGAAGTTACAACTCTACGTGGTTGCCCGTTTCGGCATTCATCCAACCCTCTTGATCTTGCCGCAAAGAAGAGGCTCCAATATCCTAGGGCGCACTAAGCAGTTCACCCGCTAGGGAATTACAGTCTCCACCGACTTGGCAGCCATTCTGGCTAATGCTATCTAAGTTCTGTGATGCGCACGACCTACGCGCAAAAACGTGGCCATCCGAAACTGGAGACGAACTGTCGGTTAACATGCCGCCCAGCGTAATGAAAGAGAAGAACGGTTGCTCTGAGGAAGTCGGGGAAGACTATGCCGGTGCCAACCGGCCGATTCGAAAAGCGGATTTCGAGGGCGGTAACCGTAGAGATTCGTCCTGAGGACGAAGGCATGCCTAAGGAGAGGACGCTGACCGAAAACGTGAGTGCTCACGGTGCACGCGTTCTCATGGACCGGGAGTGGCAGGCGGGGCAGCAAGTGATGGTTATCTCTCCGAAGGAGGGCGTGCGGGCACGGGGGCAGATTGTTTACTGCGAGGTTTTGGCGGAAAGCAGATTTGCTGTTGGGTTGAAACTGTTCGTCCGGGTGGAGCCGTGGGCAACGTCTCACTAGCGCCGTTCCAACTATCTTAGGCGAAAGAAAGGTTTAAATTCGCGCTGTCAGCCGAAAGATTCTGTCACAAGACTTGGCCGAGAAAATTGGAACAGCATTAGCCGGAAGAGGCTGCCGTACTTGAAATCTCCCCATTAGTGCGGATCGCGTCACATTCCGGGCATTTCCATAGGCGGAAGCTCTTTTTTTCGGGCCGCACCTCCGCGAGGTACATAAGGCGCCCATCCTTCGGACAATGGACGCCGGGCTTGATTTCCGGCTCGCTCCTGTCCCCATTTTGGGGCTCGATGAAGTAGCCTTGCGAGCTGTAGTAGTGGATGAAACAACCGGGCTCCCGGCAGGCATATAGGAACGTCTCTGCAGACTCCTTACGGTACTCTAGGAGCATCTCAATGTGATGCTCATAGCAAAGCACGCGAAGGTCTTTTCTCGTACTGGTACCCTGCCTTTCTTTCTTGGTTGCCGTTTCTGGTTGGACTTTGGCCCTTACACCCCAGGAGCAAGGGAGCAATTTTTGGCCCACAGGTACCCCCACGACATGTTAGTAGCCGTATCTTACGCATAAGAAAAACCTTAGGTGCCCCAGCCTACTCCCACGGGAACCACGCCGTACTTGACAACGTTCCAGAGTTTGGCAAAAGTTTGGACATTCAGTGCAGTCCCCGGCAAGCTTTTCTCACGCCTGCCGCAGAAGGGCAAAGAGACAGTAAAAAAATATACCGCTGGAAATGTGGGCTCCAAAAAGAGGTTTCTGACAGGTTTGCGCTAGCCAGGATACCTGACCATTGCAAGCGTAAATCCCCATCGGACCAGCGGTCTCAGTGAACCGATTGCGTCGTATTCGATCTGGCGATCAATAATTTGGCGGTATGCCAAACGGGCGTGTAGCACCTACTCGTAGATGTGAATCCGACGAAACTGGTCAGAAGTCCGGAAATCGGAAAGCCGGTGGTAGGCTAGTTTGGCGGTGTAACAATAAACTTGACTCCCTGCGGCAAAGTAACAGTGTTTGGTGTGTTGCAAACTGGATAGGTTATGCTAACCCTTGTCTCCGGTATTTCGGCAGAGGGTTCAGTTACGCTCGAGACCTTGAAAGTCTTCATGCAGTTTGTGCAGTCGTAGAATCTTTCCATCGAGCTATCCTTTCCCAGCCCGCCCCCTCCATCCTCCATCATCTCTAATAATCTTGCTACCGCAGATAGTGTGAGCCGGAAGGAAATCGTTTTGACACAGAGATACTGCCCTGGGTTTAGAACCAGGGGATTTACGATAGGGCAGGTTCGCCGCGGATGGACTCAATCCCTTCGATAACGGCAGCCACGCCTTTGTGCGTGGTGTCGCCTTCTCTTCTCTCTTCTGCGCGCAGCACCTTGCTGTGAGCGTGTATAGAAACATCGGTACCCTGGGTAATTCCCACCGGTAGGGCGACAGTAAATTCGAGCTCCGCGCCCGGGGTAAATTCTTCGTCGGTGATGAAGTAGATCCCACGGGCAGAGATATCCCGGATTCTGCCGTGACAAGGCTCAGATCGCGTGTGCGGAACTGCACGTACTACGATGGGAAGAGACAAGTCATAGCGACGAGCCGCTCGTCGCTCCCTCGAGCCGAATGGGGGAGACCGCATCGGTGGTGGGCTCATTGCCGACCTTGCTTTCGCCTTCCCAGTTGGTTGGCAGCCAGGACGCTTGCGCAACTTAGTGCTCGCAGCGCGGATGCAGCATCACCAGAACCAGCAGGTCCGACAGCGTGAACAGCCACTGATCTGCCTGCTTCCCCGCTGCCTCGGCCGCGCGCGCGATAAAACCCAAGTGGCGGGTCTTCGCCAGGCCGTGCAGGTGCTCTACGCAGATGCCCGTCAGGCTCGCAGTCTCTGCGTCCGTGAAGATCTTCTGACTCGACTTGACCTTGATCATGCCTTTGCCCTCAATCATCCATCTAATCTCGATCCGGAACGCGCTCCTGAAGAAGCAAAATCATTCCTCATCTTTCGTTCTGAACACAATTCGCCGAACGACTTCGCGAACCTCGCGAACCCGCTTGCTTGCCGGTCCGTCAGGCTCAAGTTTGAGGTACGCGTCCAGGTTCTGAAGTTGCCTCGCATACTCGCCCCTGCGCCCGTGAACGTCCGCCAGCACAAGATAAGCCAAGGCAAAACCGGGCCTCCTCAAGAGAGCCTCGCGAGCACTTTTCTCTGCGTCCTCAAGGCGGTTCAGACGAAAAAGGGCAACACTCAAGAAGAGATGACCTGTGGCTGGACTCCCATCCACGTCCAGTCCTTTGCGGATGACAGTCTCTGCTTCGGCGTATTCCCCTCGGCGGCAAAGCAGCAAACCAAGGGCGAACTGTGCCCAGGCGTAGTGCCCGCCGCTCAGATCAATCGCTTTTTGGAAAGCTTGTGCGGCGTCCTCTTCGCGGCCGAGCCTGAGATCCGCCACACCTATGTGGTAGTACGCTTCGTAATAGTCCGGGAATGCCGTGGTAGCTCGCACGAACTGCGTCCGGCTGCCGTCCGCATCATTCTTTGCCAGTCGCTCCAATCCCTTCTCGAATGCAGTGCGCGCCTTCCCGGGTATTCTCAATTCCCGCACAGAAACCGCGTAGTCTGTCCGCCGTACAGGCGAAGGGTTGCTCTCCCTGAGATGAAGCTCCAAAGGCGGTGAAGGCCCATAAAGCCGCAGAGTCTCCCGAACTGGCTCGTAGCCTGGTGCTTCCACGACGATTTCGTACATCCCAGGATCGAGCCCCCGCATGTGAAACCGCCCGTTCCAGTCGGTCAGAACGCTGACAAAAGGTCCTCCGGTAAGCGACCCGATGTTTACGATGATGTCGCCGATAGGGCGGTTCGCTCCCTCCACAAATACAGTCCCGAAAATCTCGATGGACTGTCTGTCGAAACCGGCGATTTGCGCGCGGACAATCGGCGCACAAACCAGCAGGCCAAGCAACAGCCAAGGCAGACCGCCTTGCTTCGTCCATCGCAGCACCTTGTAAAGTCTGTCCGCTATCGGGAACGGAGCATTGTGCCGCTGCTGGAAAGAGGGGTGGCCGCGAAGGATTTGCCGGGCCACTGCGCCGGTCATCTGCGGCCGTTCGTGCAGCTTGTTTCGCTCTGCTCGCCGCAGCTTCCGCTGCCAGAGAAGATTGCAATGCTCAAGAGGTCGCACCACGACAGTACTCAAATCTTGGTCGGTTAGAGCTGCGATGGAGGGGCGGCCAATCGTTCGGCGTTGGCGGAGGCTACAGCGCGGGCCGATGTCCTGAATTCGTGGCCCTTCTCGTCCAGCCTCGAACTATACGCGCTGTGCGAGGGCTTTCAATCCAGTGAAGACAGCAATTGTTGTGCCGGAGGAATTTGAATTCCATGGTCAGGTAAAGCCCTGAGACGATAAAGCCGACTCAGGATTCCCCCGAAATCCGCAGGTAATTGCCAATCAACAGGAGATCCCCATGAACGTGGCCGAAGGGCTTAGGATCCACAAAAGAGGTTCTGCGGAGTCGGCCTTGTAAACACGCAATCGCAGGACGGTCGTCCAGTAGCTTAAACGCACATCTCGTCATTCAGTCCTGGATTGTCGGCAACTCTCCAGGAAACAAACGCATAAGTCGTTCGTTTCCTGTCATCACTGACGGCGCAAAACGCCGTCCCCTGCTCGGAACTAATCGCTAAGTCCTGGTAAACGCATTATAAAAGGGCGCCCGCTTGAAGTAGGTTTTGATCGTTCGCATCAACGTCTACAACCAGGAGCGCCCTCATGAATGACGCCAAGTATATTGGGATGGATGTGCATCAGGCAACGATCTCTGCCGCCGTTCGGGATTCGACCGGGAATCTGGTGATGGAGGCCATTTTCGAAACGAAAGCGGAGACGATTCTCCAGTTTATCCGCGGCCTGCGCGGCAGTTTATACGTGACCTTTGAAGAAGGAACCTGGGCTGCCTGGTTGCACGATCTGCTCCAGCCTCACGTCGCCCGAGTGTTGGCCAGCGATCCGCGCAAGAATGCCCTGTTGAAAACCGGGAACAAGAGTGACCGCATTGATGCACGCAAGCTGTCCGAGCTGTTGTATCTGAACAAGCTCAGCCCGGTGTACCACGGCGAACAGGGTATCCGCACTCTGAAGGAACTGGCACGCAGCTACATCACGATAACTCGCGATTTGACGCGGGTGATGAGTCGGCTGAAGGCGATTTACCGAAGCTGGGGGATTCCTTGTGCCGGCCAGCAGGTGTACGCACCGCGCTACCGTGCGGAATGGCTCGCAAAGATTTCGGAAACCAGCGTACGCCGTGGTGGCGAACTCTATTACCAGCAGTTCGACGCCTTGGCGGCATTGCGCCAAGGGACGCGACGAGAACTATTAGCGGAAGCCCAGAAACATCCGGCCATGAGATTACTGCGGCAGATTCCCTCGATTGGCCCCATCCGCGCCGCTCTATTGATCGCTCTGATACAGACGCCTAATCGCTTCCGCACTAAGCGGCAGCTATGGGCTTACTGTGGATTGGCGCTGAGGACTTACACCAGCGGAGAATATCGCTTCGTCGGTGGCCAACTCAAACGCTCCAAGAAGGTCCTGGCCGTCCGCGGGCTCAACATCAACCATAATCACGATCTGAAAAATATCTTCAAGGGCGCCACGACGCGAGCCGCCTCGACCGTGGGACCTTTCCAAGACTTTTACCAAGCCTGCGTCGCCCGAGGCGTGAAGCCGCATTTGGCGCGGCTCACCTTGGCGCGTAAGATCGCGGCCATCACTTTGCTGGTTTGGAAGAAAGGAGTTCGTTTCGACACAGAACATCTGAAACAACAAGCAGCTTGAGCGTCGGGTTAGAGCCGTCCTTTGCTGGATTTATTTCTGGCGATGGCTTTTCGGTTCTTCTGACGCTTTGGTTCGAGGGTGAGTCTCCACTAGCGCGTTAGGCGGAGAGTGTGCTTCGAGCACCACGAGTCTCTTGATAAACTATAGGCCCCCTCGGATAACCAGAAAAAGCTATAGGCCTCGAGCCTCAGATAGAACCATGGTTGACAACGTTCAACCGCGCAGCTTGTCTTGCTTCAGAATCCGAAAGCGCCGTCACGAAAACAGAATGGATCTACGAAGAGCGAATACCCCGGAGCCTCTCAACATGACCTGGGCTGGAGAGCGCAGCGAACATTTTTGCTCCTTCCAGTCGCCGGGGTTGTTTTTTCTCTTGACTCTCCCCTTTATAGAACGCGCTAGCAGTGACCGTTGTATTGCTGGCGAGATGCCGACTTCAGAGGACTAATCCCGCCGTGGAAGCCTGATAGCACTCCGGTTAGCCGACCACTCGTCCAGAATCGTTGTGCGCGCGGCGCACTGGGTGAAAGGCGCGTCATTCCCAGGTCAAGAATTCTGCTAATGAAGAGATGAACCACTAGATTGTGGGTTTAGCTGGTTTATGACCACCCTGCCGTCATGAATTACAAGCACAAGGTCTCGGAGTGCGGCGACATTCGCCAAAGGGTCGCCGTCAGCCGCAATGAAATCCGCCACCATCCCCGGCTTGATGGTACCTATTCGTTTCTCAACCTCGAGGCATTCGGCGGATACCGAAGTTGCGGCTTTGAGCGCCTCCATGGGAGGCATACCGCTCAGAACCAGTTCGGCAACTTCATCCGAGACGCGATGACTGTTGGCGTTGTATCCATCGTCGGTTCCCGCGGCAATCTTTATGCCCATCTTCCATGCGTGAGCAACGGCGGCTCGAACCCGAGGCTGCATCGTCCGAGCGCGTAACTGGCGAATAGGATCGTCACTCTTAGACATTCCATCCCAAAAAGAAATGGTGGGGACGAAATAGGTACCACGAGACTTCATGAGCGCGAGTGTTTCGTCACTTAAGTAGGTCCCGTGCTCAATAGAATGCACACCAGCCAGCACCGCTGCGCGTGCAGCTTCGTCGCTATGTGCGTGAGCCGCGACAGAAAGCCCAACCTTGCGCGCTTCGTCCACGACTGCCGTTAATTCCTCATCCGTGAATGTCCGTTTGAGTGGATCTGTTTGCGGCGTACCCGCGCGCTCGGTTGCGAAAATCTTGATCAGATTTACGTGGCGTTCGGCCAAAAGTGCACCACGTGGCAGAGATTGTCGGATCCCCGAACGCCGGACATCAGCCCGCTCATATTCGGGAAGTCCAGGAAGAACGCTTCGTAAGCCTCGGCAAGATCGGGACGGATCTGATATTTGACCCGTCCACACGCGCATCAGCGGATCTCCTAAACTAGCTGCAATCAAAAGTGATAAGTGGCGCGCCCGGGGCGATTTGAACGCCCGACCTCTGGTTCCGGAGACCAGCGCTCTATCCAGCTGAGCTACGGGCGCGCGGTGGGCGCCCCTTCATATCTCTTGATCGAAGGAGTGCACAACGTGCAAGCAGTACATCCGACGTTCATATTCTATCTCGTCTGATTTGCCCGCGCCA
>QHYN01000079.1 GCA_003224145.1 Acidobacteriota bacterium | reverse complement strand
TTCCACGCTGTCTTTCAACTTCTTGCTAGAGCTTAATGTCGTGGACCTGCACCGCGGTGAAATTCTGCCGGTGGCCCCGTTGAATCTTGTACTGATTGGTCCTCTTGAACTTGAGCACGGTCAGTTTCTTGCCGCGTCCTTGTTCCACGATCTTTCCGGTCACCGTGGCTTTAGCGGCGTCCGCGCCCACAAATACCTGTTTGTCGCCATGAATAGCCAGGACTTCGCCAAAATTGACTTTCTCCCCGACTTTGCCTTCCACTCGCTCAATGCGGATGGTGTCGCCGGGCGCGACACGATACTGCTTCCCCCCGGTCTTGATGACGGCGTACATCTCCCCTCCAAGTGCCCTCTATCGCCCTTCAAGTGCTTGACACAAACCGTAATTATAGCGTCATTTCAATTTTTTTTGTAGGGGCACAGCACCGCTGTGCCCGTCTTTCCTCGTCGTGTGTAGCGGCGGGGCTTTAGCCCGGCGTCTTGCCTCCTTTGTAGGGGCGCAGCACTGCTGCGCCCAGTGGCACAGACTTCAGTCTGTGCTCCTCTTTGGAGTGCGGCGGCGGCTCGGTTACGCACCTTACCAGGCACTGCAAGTGACATGGGAATTTTCTTGTGCTTGGGACCACTATGCGAAGGAAATCTAAAATGTCTCGGGCCTGTATAATGAAGATCAGAGAGTGGACATGTCTATAGGTCGATTCAAGGGACGAGCGGTTTCAATGCTGCTCGTCTCACTCATGGTTCCTCTTCACTCCCAACAGCCCCCCGCATGGAAAGACCCATCCCCGCACATCACGCAATTTGTGACTGTGGACAAAAGCGTTCGCTTGGAGGTGCTGGATTGGGGCGGTTCTGGCAGGCCCCTAGTGCTGCTGGCAGGCGGGGGAGACACGGCGCACGTATTTGACGATTTCGCGCCCAAGCTAACGCCCACCTTCCACGTTTACGGCATCACTCGGCGCGGCTTCGGCGAATCCGGTTTTTCCCCCGAAGGCTACGGAGCCGACCGCCTCGGCGACGATGTGCTTGCCGTCCTTGACTCGCTCAAACTGAATAGGCCCGTGCTGGTGGGGCATTCACTTGGGGGAGAGGAGTTGAGTTCACTCGCCACTCGGCACCCAGATCGGGTCGCGGGGCTGATTTACCTCGAAGCCGGCTATCCGTACGCTTTTGACAACGGTAAAGGACCAACGATGAAGGAATTTCAAGATCTCAAGAAAACCACACCGCAACCTCCAGAACCAAGCGAGTCCGATCCAGCTTTGGCCAGCTTTGGTGCACTACAACAGGCTTGTTTGCGAGGCCTTGGCTTCACGTATCCCGAAGGGGAGCTTCGCCAGCAATATGCGACGACTCCAGACGGACGGGTTGGAAAGCAACGCGACTTTCCCGGTGACGCCGTGATGCTTCAAGGCATGAAGAAGTACACCGACATTCCCGTGCCCGCGCTCGCGATCTTTGCGATCCCGCACGGTCAAGCGAAATGGATCAGTGAGAGTACCGACCCAATGGTGCATGAGGCTGCCAAGACTTTTTCCGCAGCGGAACTCGCTCTGACAACGAAGCAGGCGAAGGCATTTGAAGACGGCGTCCCAACCGCACACGTGGTCAGGCTGCGTGGTGCGGATCACTACGTCTATTTATCAAACGAGGCTGACGTGCTGCGCGAAATGAAATCCTTCCTCAGCACCCTTCGGTAGCAACGCCCGATTAACGCTGCGCTTACCGGACAACTCAACCGGACAACTGAAATCTCGCCCCGGGGAGTGGTGTCCAGGAGTGGGGGTTGTGGGAAACTTCGCCGGTCGTCCCTTGCGTGGCGGCGGGCGGAGGCCGCCGTCGCGGGGATTGTATCTCATGAGCTGGTTTCTGTGGGTGTCCGGAGGCGCGGAGAGGAACCGGAGCCCGACGCAGAGCCCGCTGGTTTTTCCGCACCGGGGATGATGAGCGCTGGGGAGACTGGCGGGCGGGAGCTTCGGGCGAGGATTCCGGGGAGCGCCCGCGGGCAAGGATTTGAAGGCCGACCTTGTGGGTCGGCCCCTTAACGCCGGGCTGCGAATCACCCCTCCGATCAAATGAAAGGGCTATCTTCCCTACAGCAACGAATGTCAGAAGGTCAGTCCCACCTTGCCTTGTGAGCTGGATGGAACCGTTCGGGCGCACCGTTTGTGCGATGCGCTTTGGATGCGTCGTGTCTAGAACACGACGGCAAGGCCGCGGTTGCTCTAACGTCGCCAGAGTTGAAGGTCCCGTCGCTGCCTGCACAACTGACGCCGGGACTCTTTCACTAGGTATGCCACGATTTTATTCATGGCGAGTCTCCTAGATCGGAGGTCCCGATCGCTCCTATTTTACTCCTGGTGTCCAAGTGCGGACAAGGCGGCTAGCGGGTGAAGACGCGCGGTGGCGTCAGCTCGCGAGAAATTGCTCGGCGCGCCGGCTGAGGATGAAATCCGTAAAGCCTCCGGCATCGACGGATGCAGAGTGGGGTGGATTGTTGGGGAGCTGTCTGCAGATTCGGACCTTGATGTCTTCGGCTTGCTGCTGGTCGGGGCCGGCGACGATGTATAGCTCGGCTCCGCGCCTGAGGTTTGCTTTCAGTAAGGCTAGGAAGTGAGCCTCGGTCGCTCGCCACCCTATAACTAGAATCTTGGACACCTGGGGCAAGAGGGCGATGAGGTCGTCGAGCATCTGCTGTGGGCATTCGAAGGTGTTCTTTTTCTCCACGGGGATTGCGATTGCAGGGAAAACCGGTATTCCGCGGACAGATCCGGGTGGGTGTTCCGCCGTGAGTAGGTACTTCTGCGTGACCGGGATCTCCGCGGCTCGCTCAATGAAATCCTTAGCGACTGAGAAACCGTTGTCCGGATTCCGGGCTCTGGTTGGGGAATCCACCGCTCTTGCCCAGTTCACCGAGCCGTGCAGTTTGAAAAGTTTGTAGGACGGATGCTTCTCGGTGTAGTCGTCCATGGCCTCGATTGGAAGGCCAAAGTCGGAGAGGGCGTCTTCGAGGAGCGTGTCGTAGTTGAAGGTGACGAGGCACACTGGCTTCTTGCCTGTGTTTGCGCTCTCGATTTCGTTCAGGAGGCTCTTGTAGTTGGTCACGCCCTTTGCCACTCCCCGCCAAGCGATTTCGCACTGGCTTATCACGAGCTGCAAGTAATAACGAACTGCGGCGAGTTGTTGGGCTCCTCGGGGGTAGAATTTGCTTTTTGCTTGAAGATCCTCAAGAACAGCCTCGAGTGTCTCTCCCTTAAGGCTTATCAACCTAGGAACGATTGGTTGGCACTGCGTGAAGTGTCTGAAGATCGCCTCCGCGAAGATGGGCCTATTCTCGAAGAGCTAGTTTGCCAGTGGCGGGCGGTAGTGTTTGTTCAGCGGATCTCCGTCGAGGACGGCTCCGGCATAGCCTGGGGGATACGTGGGGCAAGAATCGAAAGAGGCGCCGGCTCCGAAGATCACCAGTAGCATGGGGCTTCTGCTTCTTTTGTTCTCACAGTCACGTGTGCATTTATATCAGTCGTGGTGGCGTGGTGTCCACGCGGCGGCTGGCGCGTAGTGGTATAACCATACTGCACAATTCCCTGACACTTCCGAAGGAGGAGTTATGTCCAAGGTCACCATCGCGTTAGTGTCATTCGCACTAGGAGTTGCCACCGCGTTTCTTGCGCTCTCTGGTAGCCACACACCTGTTCTGGCGCAAGCGCCGTCATCACAGGCACCTACGCCCCAAGCACCGCCATCCGTGCCAAACATAGTTGGAGGGGCTGGCGTTCCTACTGTGCCTCCAATAACGCAACACTTTACTGATTTCGGTCTTGCAGTTCCCCGAATGCCTTTTGGCGTTGACGGCACTGAGTGTGTGCGCTGCGTGTTTAACGGCCAAGCCTTTAGGTATGGTGGGGGCAACTTCCAATTCACTGACTTCCGGTTCTCAGGGCCAGTTCGTGTTGAGCTGATCGGTGCGGCTCGAAACACAGTTATCTTTCTCCAATTTGTCCAGGCCCTGGCCGCGGGCCAGGCACCAACCAAACCCGCCATCCCAAATGAACCGATAATCAGAACCGCAATGGTGAAAGAGACGGTTACGGGGAGTTTTGGAACCCCTAAATAAGGCGGCACACCTTAGCTAACCGCCGCTTGCCGGCTGGTGTCCACGTGGGGACGGGCGGGGAGGATCGGCGGCGGGTGTGGCGCGTGTCCGCTTCACCATTTGAGGCCGTAGCGCACCGCGCATTCTTCACAGAGAAGGATGGCTGGCGGTTCGGATTGCGGAGACGGGAAGGCATCGCCGCAATGCTCGGTATCGCGCGTGGTGAGCGCCAGGAAGAGTTTGGGTTCTTTCTGATACAGAAAGCCTGGCTTCGGCTTCCCGCAACCCCCCATCTTGCGGGGGTCGAGGTCTCGCCGGCGCTCTTGCTCTTTCTTTATGTCCTCGAGGTCAAGCCGGTCCAGTGTCAGCGGCCTGGGCTTCTTCTCGAGCTCCTCGCGTTGGGCTTCTAATTCATCGTCGGTCAGCTGGGTAATGTGCACGTCCTTTTCCTTCACGTGCTTAGATGCGGTTTGGTGTCCAAGCGTTCTTGCGGTGTCCACGTGGGGACGGGCGGGGAGGTTCCGCGCCGCGTGGTTACGGTTGGGTGACGGCGGCGGTGTAGGCGTTGGGCATTGGTTCTCACCTCCGCAACCCTTCAATCCTCACTTCCCCCGCCCCCAGTGAGCTCTACCCTTTTCTTTTCTTCGTCTTACGTGCCCATTCGAACCGATGTGCCTTCCTGTCAAATACTAGTACTATAATTGGACTTGACAGGACAAGTAATTCACGGTACCATGGGTCGTGAATTCTCGACCCCACTCCCGCCGCCCCGCTCCTTGGCCGCCTCTTTCCTCTCCTTTTCCTTCCATCCTTGCCTCTCCCCTTCCTTACTTCCCCTTCCCATCGTCACGTGACGAAAAACTCGTCACCGCAACTCCTTTAGATTCCGCACTTACAAACCGTGACCTCCGTAAGTCCTTTAGAATCCGCTCTTACGCAAACTGCCAGGTGTCCTTCCTCATTTCTCCATCCCGGCGCTCATGTAACTTGTTTAAAATCAACACTTGTGAGACCCCCTCGCAACTGTTCATTCTAAAGGGCTTATGTGAAATGCTAAATCCTTTAGAAGCAACACTTACAGAAAGAGGGGAGGGGGGAGGGTACCCCGGAAAACGCAAACATATTGGCCTCCGACGCTTTCCCACTACCACCTTTTTCATGTACGCTAAGTGCATGCTGGACGAAAAAGACTTTCAGCGGAAAGCCGATTCCGCGTTCGAAGATCTCAAGAAGCGCTTGCTTGTTCTCGGCGATGAGCATGGATTCGACGTGGAAGGCGAAGCCGGAAAACTCGAAATTCTTTTTGAAGAACCCGAGGAAGCCAAGTTCGTGATTTCGCCGAACACGCCCGTGCGTGAAATCTGGATCTCCGCGCTCTCCACCAGCTTCAAGCTGGGCTGGAACGACTCGCGAAACGCCTTTGTGCTGGAAAAAACGGGCGAGGACCTCTACGGCGTGATGAGCCGCGTCATCTCCCAGCAACTGGGCGCTGAGGTGAAGGTGTGAAACGCGCAACCGTAATTTTCGCTGCTGCCGTTTTAGCGGCGTGCGCCTCTCTCCCCGCGACGCATTCGCAAGTCCCGTCCGGGCGCGATGTCGTGAAGCCGGAAGTTTACGCTTCGCTCGATCCCGCAGGGCGCGGGAGCTCGTTTCAAATCGCCGTGGTCATGAAGATTCGCCCGGGATTCCACGTCAATGCCCGCGAGAAATCGGAAGACTACCTCATCGCCACCGATCTCAAAGCGGAGCTCCCTGCCGGATTCAACAGCAGCGAGGTCGTCTACCCCAAAGGAAAATTGGAAACGTTCACTTTTTCCAAAAAGCTGCTCAATGTTTACCAAGGAACGGTGATTCTTCGCATGCCCGTCACCGCTCTCGCGAATGCCCCGCTCGGCGAACAGCATATTCCCTTGAAGCTTCGTTACCAGGCGTGCAGCACGGAACTTTGCTTGCCTCCAGTGACGATACCTCTCGACGCCGTCGTCAACATTGCGCCTTCCGCCTCCGCGGCAAAGCCCGCTCACCCGGAGTTTTTCGCTAAACGCTAAGCGTGAGACCGCTGCTCGAACACCAATTGGATGCGGAAAACAAACTTTCTGTGTTTTCAAGGAAGGAATCAGGCTTGTCCGAATCCAGCTACGGCATCGCGAAGGCGGCGAACGACGCGCTGCTGGCCGAGCACGACCATGGTGTCGAACAGCGGCGGCGCAACGGCCTGGCCGACGATGGCCACGCGCGTCGCGTTGATCAGCAATCCGGCTTTCACGCCCCCTG
>QHYN01000078.1 GCA_003224145.1 Acidobacteriota bacterium | reverse complement strand
CGGAATGAATCTCGATCTTTTGGCGATTGCGGCTCATCCGGACGATGTGGAGCTGACTTGTGGCGGCACGCTGCTGAAAATGGCGCAGCGCGGCTACAAAACCGGCATTCTCGATTTGACCATGGGAGAAATGGGTACGCGCGGAACTCCGGAAATCCGCGCGCGCGAAGCGGCCAAGGCCGCAGAACTTCTCAAAGTAAGCTGGCGCGGCACGCTCGGCGTTCCCGACTCGGACGTTCAGCCCGCGCGCCAACATAAGCTTCGCCTGGCGGCCGTCATTCGTCAGCTTCGCCCCAAAACGGTCATCCTTCCCTACTGGGAAGCGCGCCATCCTGACCATTACCATGCCTCAGCGCTCGGCTATGAAGGGTGCTTTTTGGCGGGCCTGAGGCAACTGTCCATCGAAGGCGAAGCCTATCGGCCGTTCAAGATTCTGTATTCGATATCCTATGCCGACGTCCGTCCCACCTTTGTCGTGGACATCTCCACGCAGTACGAACAGCGGCGCAAGGCCATCCTGGCCTTTCGGTCCCAATTCCAGCCAAAAAAGCACGAAACGAAAAGCAAAGTGCACCTGGCCATCGATCGCCTGGAAGCCGAGATGAACCAGTTGGCACGCCACTATGGCCAGCTCATCGGCGTCCGCTATGGCGAGCCCTTCCTCCAGAAGGAGCTGATGAAGGTGGAAGATGTAGTAAAGATGGAGGTTCGTTCGATCTAGGACTCAGACGGATTCGTCTTCCTGAGCCGGCGAGAACCCTGGAATGGTCTGGCCTTTGCCGGCTCGCTCGACCCGCACCCGAAACTGCGCCTCCCCCTCGGCGCCGGATTTGCGCAGGATGACCATGGTATGTAAAGCTTCCGAATAGAGGCGGGTGACCAGATAAATATCACCAGTGGCTTCCTTTCTCCAGAGCTGGCCCACCTGAATTTTCGAGACACTCATAAGGCTGACTTTGACTGTAGAGTGCAGCTGGAAGTGTGTCAACTGCAACCGGCCTATGGGTGCCCTTGGAGCACTTTCGTAGAGGGAGTCCCGCGCTCTGTCCGAGGTTGAGCACGAACTTGGAGTGGCGTGTCGTCCACACAAGAACTCCATAAGATTCGAGCCACCAGGAAACCTTATCCCATCGCTTGACATCTCACTTCGTGTAGGATTTCAGGGCCGACCCAGCAACAGGGGTGTATAATTGTGGGTAGGCGGAGGTGCAGCTTATGAAAGCGATTCTTCGGCATGCCCTAAGTTTGGCCCTGGGAGGTTCACTCCTGGCCGTTTCAGCCTTCGCCGCTCCGCAAAGCCCTGATCCGGCTCCCGATCCGTCCAAGACCCCGCCGCCCGCACAGCAACCATCGCAACAGCAGCCGCAGCAGACCCAGCAGCAAACCGGCTCCCAACCGGTCCAGCAAAAAGATACCGTTAACCCTAAGAATTCCAAGGAAGACGTCGACGCCATTGGCAACCGCAACGTCAGCGGACACGTCAACTTTTTCTCTCTTGAGAAGGAAATCGCCATTGGCAAGTCACTCGCCCAGGAGGTGGAGCGCTCCTCCAAGCTGATTGACGACCCGGTGGTCACCGAGTACGTCAATCGCGTGGGACAAAACCTTGTCCGCAACTCCGACGCCAAGGTTCCTTTCACCATCAAGGTCATCGATTCTGACGAAGTGAACGCCTTTGCCCTTCCCGGTGGCTTCTTCTATGTAAACAGCGGTCTGATTCTGCGCGCTCAAGAAGAATCCGAGCTCGCCGGCGTGATGGCCCATGAGATCTCCCACGTCACCGCGCGCCACGGCACGCGCCAGGCCACCAAGGGCGAATTGATGCAACTGGCTTCGATTCCCGCGATGATTTTTATTCCTTACAGCATGGCCGGGTACGCCATGTATCAAGGCTTGAATCTTGCCATTCCCCTGACTTTTCTCAAGTTTTCGCGCGACGCCGAACGCGAAGCGGATTTCCTCGGCATCCAGTACATGTATAAAGCCGGTTACGATCCGAACTCCTATGTGACTTTCTTCGAACGCATCCAGGCCGATGAGAAGCGCCGCCCGGGCACCATTCCCAAGGTTTTTTCTTCGCACCCGCCCACGCCCGAGCGCATCGAGAACACGCAAAAAGAAATTGCCCGCATTCTCCCAGCTCGCCAGGAATACATCGTCACGACTTCGGAATTTGACACCGTGAAGGCCCGCCTCCGCAATATCATGTTCTCCCGCAAGGTCACCGACGCCAAGGACAAGCCCACCCTGCGCACCAAGACCGAGCAGTCCAAGAAGCAGCCTACGGGCAACGATCCCAACAGCACCGGCGACGACGACCGCCCCACGCTCAAGCGCCGCCCCGACTCGCAACCATAGTCTCCGCATCCTGAAAGAGCTCTGTCATCCCGAGCGAAGCGAGGGATCTGCTTTCTTTTGTTCTTTATCCTCAACCTTTCAACGTTCAACCTTCACACCTTCCTCCGTTCACCCGCGCGCCCTCATGCCCTTCTTACCTCGCCACGTCCACAAAATATAACTTGACGGCTACAATCTCCGGCGTTACGCTCCGCTTGGCCGTCTTCTCCCATCGGCACAAAATTCCGCCTCCACGCCCCTGCTCGACTTCGTCGTGGACCCACAGAGGCTTATGATGATTCTCCTAGCCCATTACCTCACGCGCTGCCATCGCTTTCTCATCCTCACACTCCCTCTCGCGGCCTTCTCGACATTCACCGCTGCGCAAAGCCCGCCTAACCTGGACGAAGGTATCCCTGCGCACACCGTGCAAATTCCCGTTCCACTGGGATTCGTTGACGCGACAAGGGGTCGCCTTCACCTTGAGATTCCCCTTGCATCCATTACCAGCCCGCCGCGCTACGACTCGGTTTCCCATGCCAATGTCAATGACAAGACCGTCTTCACAACCGTCCCTTACAATTCTTACCTCCAGACCGCGCAGTATTACAGCGGCCCATCTACTCTCCTGAAAACCATCTCAGTCGCATACAGCGGCACGTTGCCCATAACCGTCACCACCACACTCAACGACACCGCCCAATCATCGCAACTAAATTATCAGTATTACAACGGCATGCGAGATTACATCACTCAGAAGCAGGAAACCGACTTCGCGGGAACCATCGTCCGCACAATCAAGATTGCTTACAACCCCTCCTTCACGAAACCCGCCAACGTCAGTGTCTATGCTGGCTCAGGTACTGGCTCGCCCATCTCCAGTACTCTTTACACGTACGACGAATACTCAGCCAGCTATTGCAAGAACGGCGTCCCTATGCTGGCCAGTTTTACAGGCGCGTATGGACACGACGACACGAATTTTGGTGCTTCCTATAAGAGCCGCGGCAATGTCACCACTATCCAGCGCCTAATTTCCGGCACCGCATACTCAACGACCCACATGTGCTACGACACCCTAGGCAACGTCACTCAAACCGTAGACGCCAACGGCAACCCCACTTCCTTCGACTACAGTGAAAACTGGGCTGATACATACTGTATCCCCGCCGGAACCATCACCCATTCATTTTCGACCACAATCACCGACGCCCTAGGCCATCGCACAAAGAAATCTTATTTCACATGCACAACCCTGCCCCAGAGCCAGAAGGACGAGAACGATATTCAAGCGGGCAGGAACGGCAGTACATACACTTACGATCTTTACGGCCGCCCACTTGTCACCAACTACCCCGACGGCGGGCAAACATCCATTTGCTACAGTCACGACCCTGGCTCAAGCTGCTACACCTCAAGCTTGCCGCCTTTCTCCACGACGTCCCAGCTGATGACCGGTTCCTTGGCCCGCAACACAAAAACAGTTCTAGACGGACTGGGCCGCGTTACGCAGACCCAGCTGACTTCTGATCCCCAAGGAGTTGATTACACCGACACAACCTACGACGCCTTCGGTCGCGTCGCCACGGTTTCAAACCCACACCGCTCCACGTCCTCTTCCACCGATGGCACCACCACCTACGCCTACGACGCCTTTGGCCGCCCGACCGCTATTACGGCCCCCGACACCGCCCTAACCGTATCCTCCTATTCCGGCACGACAACGACGGTCACAGACCCATCGGGCAAAGCTCGAAAAAACCAAACTGACGCACTCGGTCGCCTTACCACAGTGTGGGAAGATCCTGCGGGCCTCAATTACGAAACCGACTACACTTACGATGCACTTGACAATCTGCTCACTGTGAATCAGAAAGGTGGCACCACAGACGCCACTCAGTGGCGCACCCGCACCTTTGTCTACGACTCTCTCTCTCGGCTCACGAGCTCCGCCAATCCGGAAGCAAATACTCAGCCTGTAAGCCCCTTCGCGATTGTGCCAACCACCTATGTCTACGACGCGAACGGAAACCTCTCCACAAAAACCGCTCCCGCACCGAATCAAACCGGCACGGCCACCGTCACCACCACTTATACTTACGACGCCCTCAACCGCCTCACGCAGAAATCCTATTCGGACACCACGCCGGTCGTGAAATATGGCTACGATGCCGTCGCGCCCACGGGCTGCACATTGCCTACCCTCACGATCGGCAACGGCATCGGAAAGCGCACCGGAATGTGCGACGCTCCAGGCGCCGAAGCCTGGAGCTACGACATCACGGCAGGCGTTGGTTGGAAGATCACCGACACGCGCACCACGAACGGCGTAACGAAGTCCACCATCATCCAGAACAATCTCACCCGTTCTCCCGCCACCCTCACCTATCCCAGCGGACGCATCATCACCTACGCTTATCACGCCGCCGCGCATCCCCTTTCCGCCATAGATTCCACCGGCCCCATCAACTACGCCACTGCGGCGACGTACACGGCTCCGGGGGGTGCTGCCTCACTCACCAACGGCGCCAGCGTCGTTTCCACCCTTTACTACAACAATCGTCTCCAGCCCTGCCGCATCTCCGTGAAGAATTCCGGCACGGCACCCTCAACCTGCACGGATACCGCCACCGGCAACATCCTCGACTTCACCTATAATTTCAGTGTGGGCACCGCCGACAACGGCAACGTCACCGCCATCACCAACAACCGCGACAACACCCGCTCGCAGTCCTTCGTTTACGATTCACTGAATCGCATCTCCACTGCGAAGACTACTTCCACCTCCGGCACAACCTGCTGGGATGGAATGCCTCGGCAACGCCGCAGAACCGCGTCAGCGGAGCCACGTACGACACTGCGGGCAATCTCACTGCCATTCCGTCCTTCGCTACCTATACTTACAACGCGGAAAATCAGCTCACCGCCACGGCGGGTGTCACCTATACTTACGACGGCGATGGCAAGCGCGTGCAAAAATCCAGCGGCAAGCTCTACTGGTACGGCATGGGCAGCGATACGCTCGACGAAACCGACCTCGCGGGCAACGCTAATAATTCCAGTTTCTTCGAGTACATTTTCCTCGGCGGCAAGCGCATCGCCCGCCGCGACTACCTGAACAACGTCAATTACTACTTCGCCGACCACCTCGGCACCGCCCGCATCGTCGCCAACTCCTCCGGTACAATCCTCGACGACTCCGACTTCTATCCCTTCGGCGGCGAACGCCCCGTCATGTCCTCAAGCGGCAACTCTTACAAATTCACCGGAAAAGAACGCGACCCCGAATCCGCGTTAGACGATTTCGATGCTCGATACTACTCGTCCTCGATGGGGAGGTTCATGACTCCAGATTGGTCGGCTTCTTCCAACCCAGACCCGGTTCCGTACGCTGATCTGCACAATCCGCAAAGCTTGAATCTTTATAGCTACACGAAGAATGACCCGACGACTGAGACTGATCCCAACGGACATTGCGACATCGACAATGAGCACCACAACTGGCTATGGTGCCTCGGGCACGCTTTGGGAATAGAGCACACCGTGAAAGAACAGGCCGTCCAAGAGGTGATTGCTGCCAGACGAGCTGTCGTTGATTTCCTTCTTGGGAAAGCGTTCCAGGCCATGCAGCCTTGCCCCCAGGAAGGGATGAGTTGCGGGGTAGTTTTTCCCTTCGATTTCGCGGTGAAAGGCGAGACGGTGAACTCGACCGCAACCTTCGCCAGCGAAGGCGAAGCAAGAGCCGTCGCGAGAACTAAACTGGGGAGTGACGCTGTCGAGGTCGAACCGGGCAAGTGGCGGAGCAAAGACGGAAAATGGCAGTACCGTGCAAAACCAGGCGACCTGAACGACCCCGTGCAGGGCCCCCATATTCACCTTGAAGAGCTTAATCCGAAGACCGGTCAAGTCATCCAAAACATCCATCTACGCTGGCCGGAGGGAATCGGCCGTGAATAAATCTCTACAGCTCCCGATCGAAATCCGGGTCACTCGCTACCAGGGTGACATAGAACTTGCTATTGCGTTTCAGCGCGAAGCTCTCCGGGACTGGTGCTTGGGCCTCTGCCTCTTGAAGGCGAGGCTTATTGAGGATCTGATAATCACTGAGCAGCAGCCGGGGATGAAGGTGACGATACGTCTCGGCTCCAAGCCGGACGCAGACCGGACTACCCGTGTAACGATTGATCCAGAAACTAGCCTAGTCGAGATTTCGTCAAGCCACTTGGACAATGCTCTTCTGTTTTTTCTGCAGTACTACCGCGATGGCGTGGCAGGAGTCGGTCACATCCATCTCGAATCAGTTGACGCACGGACGGGTGCAAGGAACGTTGACGTGACCCTCAGAGTTCCTGATGTGGCTCCGTCCATATCGCGTGAGGAGCTGGAAAGACGACTTCAGGGTAGATAGGTCTCCGGGGCGGGTGGCCCGGACGAAAAATCCTAAGACGACTTTGGCGAGTAAGTCGTTTCTTGCCTGTACCGTCGGCCGCGGTAAGGATTCGACACGCCGTCCGGAGTTCCGCAACTTTCCTGGCCCGCCGGGGTTATTCTATAAATGATGGGGAAGCCTGAAGTTTGGCGGGTGGCAGACCCGCAACCCACTGAATCGAGAGGGGGTGCCGCACCCTTTGCGGTTTTCAAAGGGTGCGCTCTTCCTCTGTACCTCTTCCCTTCCGTTCGTTCTTTCTCTTGTGCGTCTCGCTTCAGTCCACGGGATCGATCCGAACCAATCCTTCTTCCCCTCTTTCATAAAAACTCCAACTGCTCCACGGCCAGTTCTTCGGATGCTTCACCAGCTTTCTCATCACCGGATTCGCATGCATATAATTCAGTTTCTCTTTCAGCTTCCCGCGGCTCCACACGTTGAAATCGTAAAATCGTCTTTGCCAAAACCGCCTCGGCATTTCTTTCTCCTCAGGAAACGGAAGCTGGTACTGCCCTCTCGCACTCCTTCTCTTTCTCCCACGCATGGCCCGCGATACTCGCTGCTTTAAAACCTGGATGACCTGCGACGGCGTACCCCTGGCTGGCTCGCTGATCAGCAGGTGCACATGTTCGGGCATCAGCACATATCCCACTAGCGAAAACTGATAGCGTTCTCGCACTTCCGAAAGAACCTTCACGAAGACATTCTTGGCACGACGCGAGCCCAACAACGCTCCTCTTTGGTAGCAACTGAAAGTGATAAAATGCAGTTCTTTCCTGCCGTAGTACCGTTTCAGCGGATTCTTCATGAAAGAGAAAGACCCGCGCACCCTTTGCAAAACCACAAAGGGTGCGGCACCCCCTCTCGTCACTCGGTGGGAATCTACCCCAGTGGTATACTCCAGCCATGCTCAGCGAAACACAAGCCCAATTTAACTCACAAAGCATGCGCCACCCGCCACAAATTCTAATCATCACCATCATTCCTCCGAAGTACGCGCGAAAATGGCAAACTGTCACCAAGCTCTTTCGGTGACGAAGGCCAAACACCACAAGATCTCGGGCGGGTGGCCCGGACGTAAATCGTTACATGATGGGTGCCCCGTCGTCGGTGTTGGAGGGCGGGGCTTTTGACCTTGCCTTTTTCTTGCCCCTCTTGTCCCAAGGCGGAACCGTTCAACCCGCCCCCTGTCCGGACCTCCCGCCTTATAATAATTCCTGCTTTCCAACCTCGAACCTCTACCATCCAACCTCTAAAATTACCGTTCAACCCTCAATTTCCCCCGTTCCCTGCATAATACTTGACCAATCGCTAATAACCTGCTATCCTTCCCCCGTGTCTGCCAAGCTCCAGCATCGACTCGATCCCCACGTCGCGCCCAGGAGCACCCCGCTAGCTTCCTTTGCTTTTGTCCAACCTCTTTGTTTTCAAACGCCTACGCATTCCTTTCCACCACAGGTATCGCGTATTTCCTTTCCCTTCAATCACTTCCGCACTCTTTTCATCGCCTCGGGGGGTGGTAGGGGCAACAATGCCATTCCTAAAGAAATACTTTAACTTCCTTCTCTTTCGCCGCCTACGGACCGTCACACCACAGAAATCTCGCTCTTTGTTTTCATGCGCTTACGAATTGCCCATTTTGCAACCCCTTTGTTTTGATATTCATGCATTCAATGGGGGGTGTATGGGGGGTAGCCTCGTGCCATTCCTGAAGCAGAACTTTAAGTCGGCCGCCATTTTCTTGAATCGCTACCACTTGCCCGGCATCTCGTCGTCTCCGCGCTCCTGCCTCCCACCACGCACCACGGCGCTTCCCTCGACGCAGCCGGGG
>QHYN01000088.1 GCA_003224145.1 Acidobacteriota bacterium | reverse complement strand
ATCAGGTTGTTCGCGGCAATCTCGACGTTGCACTGAAGCTGCTCGCCACCAAGCCGGACAAGGACCTGGAAGCCCGCGTCAAAAAAATGCAGGCGGACTGCGACAAAGCCCTCAAAAAGCTGGGTGGGTAACAGCCGCGGTTCTATCCTTACCTCGTTGTCTAGTTATCTAGTTATATTTATACTTTGCCACTTCGGCTCAGTGCAGGAAGTGCCGCATGCCGGTAAACACCATGGCCAGCCCAAGCCGGTCCGCCGCCGCAATCACTTCCGCGTCTCGCATCGATCCCCCCGGCTGGATCACGGCCGTCGCGCCTGCTTTGGCCGCTTCCTCCACGCCGTCAGGGAACGGGAAAAACGCATCCGAAGCGACCACACTCCCGGCAAGCGAACACTGTGCCTTTATCACAGCGATCTTCACCGAATCCACGCGGCTCATCTGTCCCGCCCCGATTCCCAGCGTTGCGCCGCCTTTCGCGAACACGATGGCGTTGGATTTCACGTGCTTGGACACCTTCCACGCGAACCGCATTGTCTGCATCTCCTCCGCCGTGGGCGCGCGCTTGGTCACCGCGCGCAACTCTTGGTCGTTCAGTTCGCCCAGGTCCGGCTGCTGCACCAGCATCCCCCCGAGAATCCATTTGAGCTGCAGCCCGCGTTCCGGCTCCAGTCCACCCGCAGGCAATTCCAGCAGTCGGAGATTTTTCTTCGCCGCAAAAATCTCTTTCGCGCGGTCCGCAAACAGCGGGGCTGCGATGCACTCTACAAACAGCTTCGCGACCTCTTCCGCCGTTGCCGCGTCCACCGGGCGGTTGAACGCCAGCACTCCGCCAAATGCCGAAACCGGATCGCACGCCAGCGCCTTCAAGTACGCGCCGCGCAGCGTCTCCTGCTCCGCCGTCCCGCATGGATTGTTGTGCTTAATGATGACCGCCGCCGGGTTCTGGAACTCCGCCGCCAAACTTCGTGCCGCTTCCAGATCCACAAAATTGTTGTACGAAAGTTCCTTGCCCTGGAGCCGTTTCGCCGCCGCCAGCCCTTCCGGCGCGCGTCCCGCCGGCACGTACAACGCTGCGGCTTGGTGCGGGTTTTCTCCATATCGCAATTCCTGCTGCTGGCGCAATGCAAGGTGCACGCGCTCGGGCAGCACCGGCCTTGCTTCCAGCGCCACATGGCCCGCGGCCGCCACCAGCCGCTCCAATTCCATCGTAATCATTCCGTCGTACCGCGAAGTGCTGGCAAAAACTTTTCGCGCCAGTTCCACCCGCGTCTCGAGTGTCGTTTCTCCCGTGCTCTCGAGTTCCTTCAGCACGCGCGCGAAATCCGCGGCATCCGTCACCACCGTCACGCTCTCGAAATTCTTGGCGGCCGACCGCAGCATCGTTGGCCCGCCAATATCGATGTTCTCGATCAGTTCTTCGGCGGTCAGTCCGGCTTTCGCCGCCGTCGTTTCAAACGGATACAGATTCACCACCACCAGATCGATCGGCGCGATTCCATGTTCCGCCGCTTGTTTCTGGTCGTCCGGGCTTTTCCGTCGAAAAAGCAGCCCGCCGTGCACCTTCGGGTGCAGCGTTTTCACGCGCCCCCCAAGCATTTCCGGCCAGCCCGTGAAGTCGGAGACATCGCGCACCGCAATCCCGTTTTCGCGCAGCAGCTTGGCCGTTCCGCCAGTCGACAAGATCTCGATCTTCAGCGCCGCCAGCCGCTTGGCAAATTCTACGATTCCGGTTTTATCAAAAACACTGATGAGCGCGCGCTCCACTGCCATGGGTTCCTCCGCGATGAGAAAAGCACCACAGTGTAAGCGCGTGCGGGCGATTCGGAAAGTGCGGCCATGTGGAAATCGCGCTGGAGAAAGGTTTAGCAAATCACCGGCGGGAGTTTGACCGAGAGATCAGGAAAATGGGCACGGGGAAATGGAACTCTCAACGGTGAACTGCGGGCTGTCACTTTTCAGGATTTTACCAGGGCTTTTAATTTGACCTGGCCAGCGACCGTTTCCACGACATATTCCACATCTTTGCAATTCTTCTGCTTCTGCAATTCTTTTGTCTTCTTCCGGACGAATTCATTGAAACTCGAACGCGACAGTTTGCCGGTATGTTCGCCGGCTTGCTGCTTAGCCTGCAAAAACGCCTCGTACAACTGCTCCACTTTTTCCGTTTCGCGTTCGGGCTCAGAACAGGTCATGCGAAATGCTTTTGCTCCCCCCGTTGCGGCTGCCACTGCTTCTTCCTTGGCCTGCTCTGCGGCGCGTTCGGCTTCGATTTGCTTGGCTGCCGCTCCGAAATGCCGCTGGATGGTGCCCTCTTCCTTCTGCTTCAACTTCTTCCGAAAGATATCCTTATATTTCGCGTAGGTCTGCGAGAGGTTGTTAAAGCGGAAGCGCTGCGCAAACTTCAGTTCTCCTCCACGTTCCGCGTAGCGCCTGATTAGCAGGTCGATGCGCCATTCAATTTCCGTGGGCGGGCGCTTGCGGCCGCCGCCAAAGTACTGATCGTATTCCACCTTGAGCTGACGGATATCCTTTTCAAGCGTAGCCAGCTCTTCGTCAATGGTCGCCATGCGTGGAGGAATCCCCCCGAACCTCCATGCTAGGTGGAGCAAAGAAAACCGTCAACCGGTTGCGTGAGAGGCGGTTCGAATCGAACACCGCTGCAGGCAGAAATTGTGTTAGTTCGAATTAAGCACCGCGACGGCCAAAGCTGTGGGTTCGGAGAAGACGGGGGGCATTGCCGGGCGGCCGGGTCTGTGCTGAAATGTTCGCATGGGCGCCACCGGCAAACGCGCGATTTCAGCGGAACAGTCTGAACTTCTGCGGCAGATTCCCTCGGTGGACGAGTTGCTGGCGCAGCCGCGGCTGGCGGAGCTTTCGAAACGTGTGGACCGCAATCTGGTCGTCGAGATTGCGCGTACGGTGCTGGCCGATCTCCGCGCGCGCATTACCGGACAGACGACGTCCGTTGTTTTGGCCGATATTTCTACGCTCGCATCGGACCCGGCCGCTCTCGAAGAGCGCATCACTTCGCTGGTGGAGCGCCTTCTGGCGCACTCGCTTCAGCCGGTCATCAACGCTACCGGAGTCATCCTGCACACCAATCTGGGTCGCGCGCCGCTGCCGGAATCCGTTGTCGAGGAATTTCGCCGCACGGCCACGCAGTTCGGCAATCTGGAATACGATCTGGAAGCGGGCGCGCGCGGCAAGCGGGACGTGCATACCGCCGAACTTCTGACGCGTTTGACCGGCGCGGAAGCCGCGATTGTGGTCAACAATTGCGCGGCGGCAGTGCTGCTTACGCTGGCGGCGTTTGCGAGGGGCGGAGAAGTCATCGTTTCGCGGGGAGAACTGATCGAAATTGGTGACGGTTTTCGAATCCCAGAAATCATGGAGCAGAGCGGCGCGATTTTGTGCGAGGTGGGAACTACGAACCGTACACGGCTCGCGGATTACGAAAACGCGATCAACGAAAAAACGAGATCGCTGCTGCGCGTGCATCCTTCGAATTTCAAGGTTACAGGTTTCACCGACAAGCCCTCGCTCGAAGAGCTTGTGACGCTGAGCCAGCGCAGCGGGATTCCGCTGGTCGAGGATTTGGGGTCGGGCTGCCTGATCGATTTGACAGAACATGGCATTAGCGAGCCGACGGTGCGCCAGAGCATTGAAGCCGGGGTGGGGATTGTCACGTGCAGCGGAGACAAGCTCCTCGGCGGGCCGCAGGCTGGCATCATCGCCGGAAAAAAGGAGTTGATCGCGCGCGTGCGGCGGCACCCGCTTTTTCGAGCTTTGCGCGTGGATAAACTCACGATCGCGGCGCTGGAAGTCACACTGGGTGCCTATCTGCGTACCGCGTGGGATGAAATACCCGCGATGCGCATGATTCGGATGACGCCGCAAGAATTGAAGCGCCGCGCCGAGAATTTCATTCGTGAACTTCGGCCTGAGTTTCCCCTGGATGAAGTTGAAATCGAAGTTGTGGATGGAACATCTCTGGTAGGAGGAGGCTCGACGCCGACGCAAACCCTGCCCGCGAAAGTAATTCGAATCGCCAGCGCTCGTTACTCCGCGACAAAACTCGAGCAGCGGCTGCGGCGCGCACCGGCGGGAATTTCTGTCATCGCCCGCGTAGAAGAGGACCGTCTGGTCCTCGATTTGCGCACGGTCTTCCCCGAGCAGGAGCCGCTGCTCGTCAAAACCCTCGCCGCTGTCCTCCACTGATCCTGTAGGCAAGAACGAATGCTCGCCTTCGTGGTAAGGAACCGCGGACTTATCGCAGTGAAAAAGGCGCTGCCGAAATTGAGGAAGGGCTGGGCGCTCGTGCGGGTGCGGCTGGCGGGGATTTGCAACACAGACGTGGAAATTCTTCGCGGGTACCACGATTTTCGGGGGACGCCCGGGCATGAGTTTGTTGGTGAAGTCGCCGAGGTGCGCGGCCTTTCGGAAAGCGAACGAAAAGAGTGGCTGGGACGGCGGGTTTGCGGGGAGATCAACGTTTCTTGTTCCGGGTATGGCTACCTACCGATTTGTGAGTTTTGCAAGCGTGGACTGAAAACGCATTGCGCACGGCGGACGGTGCTCGGGATCGTCGCGCACGACGGCGCCTTCGCCGAGTATTTGGCTCTGCCCCTCGAAAATCTGCGCGTAGTGCCGGATTCGGTGAGCGATGAAAAAGCAGTGTTCGTTGAGCCGCTGGCAGCGGCGTGCGAAGTCCTTCAGCAGGTTGACGTGAAGAAGTTTCAGACTGCCGCTGTTTTAGGAGACGGCAAGCTGGCGCAGTTGATTGGGCGCGTGCTGCGGACGGCGGTGCCGCGCGTAGTGATGTACGGAAAGCACGAGAAGAAATTGGCGCTGACGAGGCGCGCGGGGATTCAAACGAAGAGAGTCCGTGGCGACGCGAGCGACTTGAAAAAGATCAAAGAGAGTTATCCGCTGGTCGTCGAAGCGACGGGCTCGCCAACCGGGTTGGCCGTGGCGCAGCAGATGACAGAGCCGCGCGGGACGCTAGTGCTGAAATCGACGTTTCACGGCGCGGCGCTCGGAGAGATGTGGCCGATCGTGGTGAAGGAGATTACCGTGGTGGGCTCGCGCTGCGGGCCGTTTGAGAAAGCCATTGCGCTGCTGCGTTCCAGCATGGTTGATCCTACACCACTCATCACACGCACATTTCCGCTGGGCGATGCTCAAAAAGCGATAACCTTTGGGCAGCAACCAGACGTCGTGAAGGTCTTGATAGGGGCGTGAGACAAGTTCTAGTTGAAGAGTGAAGAAGAAGAAGATAACGCTGAGACACAGAGAACGCCGAGGCTCGCAGAGAGGACTCAAAGGCGGTTGATGCAGGAGGCGACACAGGCGGCACCGAAGCCATTGTCAATGTTGACGACGGTGACGTTGGAGGCGCAGGAATTGAGCATGCCAAGAAGCGCGGCAATACCGCCGAAGCTGGCGCCGTAGCCGACGCTGGTGGGCACAGCAATCACCGGCACGGGCACCAGACCACCAACGACACTGGGAAGCGCGCCTTCCATGCCAGCCACGCAAATAATCACGCGGGCTTGCGTGAGTTTTTCGCGATGTTCGAGCAGGCGATGAATGCCGGCGACACCCACGTCGTATAAAGAATCGACGCGGTTCCCCATCATGCGGGCGGTGAGCAGGGCTTCCTCGGCAACGGGAATGTCGCTGGTGCCGGCGGAGACAACGAGGATCAAGCCTTTGCCGATAATCTCGCGGCTGCGCTCGATGGTGATGACACGGGAGAGTGGGTGAAATTTCGCGGCGCGCGTGATTTTTCCAATGGCTTTTTTCACGGCGGCAAAGACCTTGGTGTCAGCGCGCGTGATGAGAATGTTCTGGCGCGAGTTTCTGTTTCGGAGCATGGCGCGGACGATTTCCGCGACCTGTTGCGGGGTTTTGCCCTTGGCGAACACGACCTCGGCGAAGCCCTGGCGCAGGGCACGGTGATGGTCCACTTTGGCAAAGCCGAGATCCTCGAACGGCAGATGCTTCAGGCGCTCAACGGCCGTGCCAGGAGAGAGTTTCCCGGCCTCCACGGATTCCAGAATTCTCAGCAATTCCGTTTGATTCATACAATTCAACCGATGCGAATTCTATCATTGGCAAGCGTGTTTCCCGCCGCTTGACTTGGCGCAGAGCGGCTGCGAGACTCAATTTATCCGCGTAGAAAAGATGCCGCAAGAAAAACAATCCAGCATCCGCACGGTGCTTGAAATGATCAAGTTCGAGCACTCCGTGTTTGCGCTGCCGTTTGCGCTGACGGGGGCACTGCTGGCGGCGCGGGCAACACGTCATGGCTGGCCTACGCTACGCCAGATTTTGTGGATCGTGGTGGCGATGGTTGCGGCGCGCTCCGCTGCGATGACCATGAATCGCATCGCGGATCTGCGCTATGACCGTGAAAATCCCCGTACCAGACAGAGGGCGCTCGTGACCGGCGCACTCTCGCTCCAGTTTGCACGGTTTTTCACGGTGCTTGCCGTGGCGGCATTCTCTGTGGCCGCGTGGCAACTGAATCCTCTGGCGTTGAAACTGGCACCGCTGGCCATCGCCATCCTGTTTTTCTATTCCTTCACCAAACGATTCACCACTTGGTCACATCTTTTTCTGGGATTTGCGCTGGGCGTTTCGCCCGCGGCAGCGTGGATCGGTGTTACCGGCGGGCTGGACTGGCGCATGCTAATCCTCTGCGGTGCGGTAACGCTGTGGGTGGGTGGGTTTGACGTATTGTATGCCTGCCAAGACGTCGCCTACGACAAGCAGGCGGGGCTGTTTTCGGTACCCAAGCGATTCGGGATCGCCAACGCGCTGCGCATCGCGCGAGGAATGCACTTTGGGGTGATTGCGTTACTTTCCTGGCTGGCGTTCGGCTTCGGATTGCCGTGGCCCGCGTGGGCGGGGATTGTGGTGGTCGCTTCCCTGCTCGCGTACGAACACTCTCTTGTCCGCGCGGACGATTTGAGCAAGCTGGACGCTGCGTTTTTCACGGTGAACGGCTATATTAGTATGTTGTTCCTGCTGTTCTGGGGCGCCGCGACGGCGTTTTGGCGCGTTTGAAATTTTCGACGGATTCGAAATGAGCGAACTGACCATCACGGATCAGCGGCTGAAGCCGATTGCCGAGAAAGTGCTCGCGGGCGAGCGGCTGAGCTTCGACGACGGCATCACACTGTACCGTTCGCCGGACCTGCTGGCGGTGGGCTGGCTGGCGAATCTCGTGCGCGAAAAGAAGCACGGCAACGTCACCTATTACAACGTCAACCGGCACATCAATCCGACAAACATGTGCGTGGCGCACTGCAAGCTCTGCGCGTTTGGCCGCGATCCGGACGCGCCGGGAGCGTACAACTTTGCGCTGGAGGAGATTTACGCCCGCGCGGAACAGGGTGCCCGCGAGGGGGCGCTGGAATTCCACATCGTGGGCGGGCTGCACCCCGATCTGCCGTTCGAGTATTTCCTGGAGATGATGCGCGGGCTGAAAAAGCGCTGCCCGGGCGCGCATCTGAAAGCGTTCACGATGGTCGAAGTGGGCTACTTCGCACGCATCGCGAAGCTTTCCATTCGGGAGACGCTGCAGAAATTGAAAGACGCCGGTGTGGATTCGTTGCCCGGCGGCGGCGCGGAAATTTTTCATCCGCGGGTGCGCAAAATCATTTGCGACCACAAGGTCAGCGGGCAGATGTGGCTGAACATCGCGCGGCAGGCGCACGAAATTGGGCTGCGTTCGAATGCGACCATGCTGTACGGGCACGTGGAAACCGAAGAAGAGCGCGTGGATCATCTGGTGAAGCTGCGCGAGCTGCAGGACGAAACACACGGCTTCGTGGCGTTTATCCCGCTGGCATTTCATCCGGAGAACACGGCGCTGGCGCACATTCCAAAGCCAACGGGCTATGCGGACTTGAGGAACATCGCGGTTTCGCGGCTGCTGCTCGACAATTTCGAGCACATCAAGGCGTATTGGATCATGCTGACGCCGAGCGTGGCGCAAATCGCGCTGCGGTTTGGAGCGAACGACCTGGATGGCACGGTGGTCGAAGAGAAGATTTATCACGACGCGGGCGCGAAGACTTCCGAATTTACGCCGCGCGCTGAGTTAGAACGTTTAATTCGCGCGGCGGGACGCGTTCCGGTCGAGCGCGACACGCTCTATCATCCCGTAGACCGCTCGAAACTGCCGCCGCTTCCACCGCCGACGCGACCGGACCTGGTGAGTCTCACGTTGAACGTTTAATCGCTCAGAATTCCGAATCATCGAACGGTCGCAGCGGAGGGGACGAATTTAGAACGCGATCGCTTTCCGGCGGCGTCGCTCAGTGAATATATCCTTCTGGGCCAGCCGGGAATCGAATTTTACTGATTCAAAAGGATGGGTTGACGCAAAAGGAGAAAAATGATGCAGCGCAAAGGTTCGGCAGTGTGGCAGGGCGGGTTGAAAGACGGCAAGGGCACGATTTCGACCGACAGTGGTGTGCTCAAGCAGACGCAGTATTCCTTCAGCACGCGATTCGAAAATGGCGTCGGGACAAATCCCGAGGAGCTGCTCGCCGCGGCTCACGCGGGCTGCTTCACCATGGCGCTTTCTGCGCAACTGGGCAATGCCGGTATGACCGCGAGCAAGCTCGAGACTACCGCCACGATTTCACTGGAGAAACTCCCGGATGGCTTTGCCATCACGAAGAGCCATCTCGATTTGGTCGCGCACGTTCCGGGAGCGGACAAAGCGAAATTCGACGAAGCGGTGAAAAACGCGGAGACAGGCTGCCCCGTTTCGAAGCTCTTCAAGGCGGAAATCAGCGTCAGCGCGCGCCTGGTTTCGTAAAAACTTCAAAGCATTTTCATCGGGCGTTCTCACGAACCGAGACAAACGAGTACAATGCCGCACATGATTCCAGCTCCGGGGGCGTTCGCCGCAGGTGTCGCAATCTTCGTGATCGTGTTGTGGGATGCCTTTGAGTCTATTATCCTGCCGCGCCGCGTCACGCGAAAGTTCCGCCTGGCGCGCGTCTTCTACAAATTCACCTGGAACACCTGGAAATTTGCGACACGGCTGATCGCGGTTCGCAAGACGCGCGAAACGATGCTCAGCTTTTACGGGCCGCTCTCGCTGCTCGTTCTGGTGGGTGTCTGGGCGGTCGGCCTGGTCCTCGGATTTGGCCTGATGCAGTACGGGGCGGGGTCGGGGGTGAATACCGCGGGGGGGCAACCGGGTTTTGCCACCGACCTCTATCTCAGTGGGACTACATTTTTCACCCTGGGCCTCGGCGATGTTGTGCCGCGGACTGGCTTGGCGCATGTGTTGGTGGTTACGGAAGCTGGATTTGGGTTTGGTTTTCTCGCCGCCGTCATCGGCTACTTGCCGTTTATCTACGGTTCGTTTTCAAAGAGAGAGGTGAACATTTCGCTGTTGGATGCGCGCGCGGGCACGCCTCCGACGGCGGGAGAACTTCTGCGCCGCCATGCCTATCCGGGCGGCGGCGACGCGCTGCGCCTGCTTTTCAAGGATTGGGAATTCTGGGCCGCGGAACTCATGGAGAGCCATCTTTCTTATCCCGTGCTGGCGTTCTTCCGCTCGCAACATGACAACCAGTCCTGGATCGCCGCGCTGACTGCTATTTTGGACAGCTGTGCGCTGGTCAAAGTGGGGATAGAAGATTCCTGCCGCCGCCAGGCGGAGTTGACCTTCGCCATCGCCCGCCATGCCGCGGTTGACCTTTCACAAGTTTTCAAAACGCTGCCGCGCGCGCTTCCCCATAATCGCCTCACTGCCGAGGATCTGCGCCGCATTCGCGACACCCTCGCCCAGCACGGCTTGAAGCTGCATCTCAATGAGGAAGCCGATGGCCGACTCGCGGAATTGCGTAACATGTACGAGCCATACCTCTTCGCTCTCGCGGAGTACCTGAATCTGTCTCTTCCACCATGGATTCCTGGCAAGCGGCGAACAGACAATTGGCAAACAACGGCGTGGGGCCGCTCCGCGGGACTTGTGGAGAAGGAAGCGGCGGCGATTGGCGTCGAGGATCATTTCTGATTTTTTTTTTGATGTGCTTTCTGCGCTTACCGCAACACTGACGAAATTATCGGAGACAAAAAATGAAAGCCATCCTCGTTCGTCAATTTGGCGGTCCGGAAGTGCTGAAACTCGAAGAAGTCCCCACACCGAAGCCTGCTGCCGGGCAGGTGCTGGTGGGCGTTCATGCGGCTGGCGTGAATCCCTACGACACTTACATGCGCGCCGGCACGTATGCGCAAAAGCCTGCGCTTCCTTACACTCCCGGGTCGGATGCCGCCGGGGTGATTGAAGCGATCGGCGAAGGCGTCAAGAAAGTGAAACCGGGCGACCGCGTCTACACCGCGAAAACCGTCACGGGCGCTTACGCGGAGTATGCATTGGCGCTGGAAGAGCAGGTGCATTCGCTTCCGGCGAAAGTCAACTTCAGCCAGGGCGCGGGCGTTTGGGTTCCGTACGGGACTGCATATCATGCGCTGTTTCATTCCGCGAAAGCGCACGCTTCGGAGGCTGTCTTAGTGCATGGGGCAAGCGGCGGCGTGGGCACGGCGGCCGTTCAGATGGCCCGCGCCATAGGGCTCACGGTTCTTGGCACCGCGGGAACTCAAAAGGGCCTCGAGCTCGTGAAGCGCGAAGGCGCTCACCAGGTTTTCGATCATAGTAAGGCGGGCTACCAGGAAGAAATTATGAAGGCGACTGGCGGGCGCGGCGTGGACCTCATTCTGGAAATGCTTGCCAATGTGAATCTCGCGCACGACCTGAAACTTCTGGCGATTCACGGCCGTGTCATCGTGATTGGCAACCGCGGAGAAGTCACTATCAATGCTCGCGAGCTCATGGCCCGCCGCGGTTCGATTCGTGCTTTCACGCTCTGGGGGATTACGCTTGCGGAGGAAGCGGACATCCACGCCGGCCTGATTGCAGGCCTCGAAAATGGCACGCTGCGCCCCGTGGTTGGTAAAGAGCTGCCCTTGGCGGAAGCTGCTCGTGCGCACAAGGAAATTCTCGAGCCCGGCGCCGCTGGAAAAATCGCCCTCATCCCCTGATGCCTCGAGTCAGCAGCCGGGAGGACCGCGGGCTCTCGGCAACTTAACTCGGACCCATTGTCGTGTGGGATTATGCCTTATAATTGAGCTTTGTCTCAGAGAAGCCCTGTCGCATTACGGAATCATTTCTCATCGTGCACATTGCCCTTTCACTCTCGGTTTATCTCGCGCAGCAGAATCCGATCAGCCATTATTGGCACAAGATCACCGATGGGACTTTCTCCGGCATTTACCACGCCAACGCCTTCGACCTGGCGATGATGATTCCCTACTTCCTTGTCCTTCTCGTATTGGCGATGTACGGCCTGCATCGCTACTGGCTGGTCTACGACTATTTCATGTACTCCAAGAACGTCCCCCCGCCACCTCCCCCGGTCACCCACTGGCCTCGCGTCACGATTCAGTTGCCCATTTTCAATGAACGCTACGTGATCGAGCGCCTCGTCGAAGCCGTCTCGCGCTTCGACTACCCGCCTGAGCTGCTCGACGTTCAGGTACTCGACGATTCCACGGATGAAACCTGCGACGTCGCTCGCGCCTGCGTCGAGCGCCACGCCGCCCAGGGCATGCCCATTGTGTACATTCACCGCACTAATCGCGAAGGCTACAAAGCGGGCGCGCTCGAAAACGGCTTGAAAACCGCAAAGGGCGAATTCATCGCCATCTTCGACGCCGACTTTATCCCCGAACCGGATTTTCTCCGCCGCATTATCCCCTATTTCCTGAATCCCGACGGCGGCGACAAGATCGGCATGGTGCAGACGCGCTGGACCTATCTCAACAGCGACTACTCGCTGCTCACCAACGTCGAAACTATTCTTCTCGACGGCCATTTCGTCGTCGAACATGGCGCGCGTTCCCGCCGCGGCACGTTTTTCAATTTCAATGGCACCGCGGGCGTGTGGCGCCGAAAGGCCATTGAAGATGCTGGCGGGTGGGAGCACGACACGCTCACGGAAGACACGGATCTTTCTTATCGTGCACAGCTCAAAGGCTGGAAATTCCTCTATCTCCCGCAAATCGAATGTGCCTCCGAGCTGCCCGTGGACATGAACGGCTTCAAAGCCCAGCAAGCGCGCTGGGCCAAGGGCCTGATGCAAACGGCCAAGAAAATCCTCCCTAAAGTATTCAAGTCCGATGTGGCGTGGCACGTCAAAACAGAAGCCTTTTTCCACCTGACTGCTAACATCAGCTATCCGCTCATGGTTCTGCTCTCGACCATGCTGCTTCCCGCGATGATCGTGCGTTTTTATCAGGGCTGGTTTCAAATGCTGGTCATTGACCTGCCGCTCTTCCTTGCCTCCACCTGCTCGATCTCCAGCTTCTATCTTGTCGCGCAAAGAGAGCTTCGGCCCAAAACCTGGTGGCGCACGTTTCTCTACATGCCGTTCGTCATGGCCACAGGCATCGGCATTTCCGTGCGCAACGCGCAAGCAGTGATCGAAGCCCTCTTGGGGAAGAAGAGCGAATTCGCGCGCACGCCGAAATTCAAAATCGAAGGCAAGAAGGGCACGTTCGCGAAGAAATCTTACAAAAACAAAGCGGGCTGGATGCCTTACGCGGAAGTTTTGCTCGGCCTGTACTTCTCGCTGACCATCGTCTACGCCATCGCCAACGAAAACTACGCCACGGTTCCGTTCCTTCTGCTGTTCGTATGGGGTTATCTCTATACCGGCTTCATGTCACTCGGCCAAACCTACTTCGCCCATCTACGCTTCGGCGTCAACGCTCCCGAGATGCGCCCGGCCGCCTCCGGCGCCCCGGGGTTCTAACCTTTCCCTTTCCGTGCGCGTATTTGCACGGAATGGGAAGATTGCAATCTCTTGGGATTCCGCATCTTTGCTGCTTTTTTGTTCTTGGCATTCATTTCCACGATCAGCCACGCTCAAGCACCTGCGGTCTCCGGAGCGGGCCAGCAATGCCTGGACTGCCATTCCAGCGCGCACGCCAAGAAAGGAGTCGACTCGGAAAAACCTCGTTTTAGCAGGTAGAATCTCCCGCGAGGCCAAGTCCCTTGGAAACCATATTCTTTCAAAACGGCCCAGTGCAGCTGCACGCCGTTGCCAACGGCCCCAAGGACGGCCCCGTGGTCGTACTGCTTCACGGCTTTCCTGAATTTTGGTACGGATGGCACAAACAGATTGAGCCGCTCGCAGCCGCAGGCTTTCGCGTCATCGTGCCCGACCAGCGCGGTTATAACCTCAGCGGCAAACCGCGCGGCGTTGCTTCGTACGCATTAACCGAACTCGTTTCGGATGTCATCGCCATCGCCGACCAGCTCGGCCAGCAGAAAATCTTTGTCGCCGGTCACGATTGGGGCGCCGCCGTCGCCTGGAGTGCAACGCTCCTCCACCCGCAGCGCATCGCCAAACTCGCCGTCCTCAATGTTCCGCACCCCTCCGTCATGCGCCGATTCCTGTCAACCCGCCCTCGGCAGATGCTGCGAAGTTGGTACATGTTTTTCTTCCAGCTTCCTTGGTTGCCGGAGGCAATTTTCTCCGCCTTCCATTTTCACATCGGCACGCGCGCTCTTCTTCGCTCCAGCCGGCCCGGCACATTCTCGCCCGACGAACTCGCCCAATATCGTGCCGCGTGGTCGCAACCAGGGGCGCTCACCGGCATGATCAACTGGTATCGCGCGCTCTTCCGTCATCGCGTGAAATTCCCCGACCGCACCGTCCGCGTTCCCACGCGCATCCTCTGGGGCGAGCGCGACGCCTTTCTTCTCTCGGAAATGGCTCACGAAAGCCTGCGTTATTCCACCAACGCAGAGCTGTTCACATTCGCCGACGCCACTCACTGGCTCCAGCACGAAGAGTCAGCCAAAGTTTCCCAAATGCTTGTGGAATTCTTCCGATCCTGAGCGGCGAGTCGCCTGCTCCGTCTCCAGTCTGGGCACCTGTTTCCGCAAGAGGCTGCGGCGGGTGATCAAACATCGTTCCTCTGTGTATGAACGTCCCCTTCGGATACAATCACTCGGCCGCAAGTAACGCGCGCCTGCCCGCTCGTGGCAGGTCGCAATCCCGCATGCCCTGTGGGAGCCAACACAAATCCGTGGTTCCGAGGTGAAGGAATGAGTGGTCGCCTGAATTGGGTACGGTCGCATGGCCGATGCAGCTTAAACGTAGCGGCGCTTTCGAGAGCGGCAGCTCGCACGCTAGCCTCTCTGGGGATTTTGTTTTTGATCTGCCTCACGCAGCGCACGCAAGCTCAGCAGCGTCGCGAGCGCGAACCCAACAGTGTCTATGGCGAGCGCCGCGTCAAGCTCGCCTCTCAAGTGGACGCGCCCATCGTCCTCTGGGGCTTCACCGGCCGCGAAGAGATTTCGGAAGCTTACGTTTTCGCACAAGAAGAAAATTTCTATTATTTGACGGGCCACAACGAAGAAGGCGCTGGCCTGATCCTCTTTCCGTCACTTCAAAGCAGTCAAGGTACGATGGCAATCGCCCCATGGGACGGCCCGCGCGAAATCCTCTTTCTTCCGCCCAAAGATCCGGGCAAAGAAAAATGGAACGGTGTCCGCATGTCGCCCTCGGATCCCGATATTGAAGCTCGCACCGGGTTTGCCAGCGTGAAGCCCTTCGCCGAGATGCGCGCTACGGTCGAGAAACTCGCCACGCTCTATTCCTCGTTCTACACAATTCTTCCCTACGAAAAAGAACTTGGCGGTTACCCGCACGAAAAAGCCGTTGTCGATTGGCTTCAGCTTGCTGCGCCGCAGTTCAAGCTTAAAGATATTCGCGCGCAGATTGCCGCGCTGCGCCAGATCAAATCCCCCGGTGAACTTGCTTTTCTCAAGAGGGCCATCGATCTCTCCGTCGATTCCCACCTCGAAGCGATGAAAATGATGCGCCCCAGCCTTTACGAATATCAGGTCGCCGCAAAAATGGTGGAAGTACACGCCATGGGTGGCTCCGAAGCCGAAGGGTATGCACCCATTGTCGGCGCAGGGCCAAACTCTACCGCGCTGCACTACGATAAGCTGTCTCGCAAAATCGAGGATGGCGATATCGTCGTTCTTGATGTTGGCTCGCAGTACTCCGGCTACTCTGCCGATATCACGCGCACGTTGCCCGCCAACGGCAAGTTCACGCCTCGCCAGCGCGAAATCTACGACATCGTTCTAGGCGCGCAAAATGCCGCCCTTGCGGCCATCAAGCCCGACGCCCATTTCTCCTGCAAAGACAAGAAAGACGGGCTGGCGAATATCGCCCGCGACTACATCAACTCTCATGGAAAAGATCGCCAGGGCAAACCGCTGGGCCAATATTTCATTCACGGTCTCGGGCATCACATCGGCCTCAATGTTCACGACCCTGGCGAATACTGCGCCCCATTGCAGCCGGGAATGGTCATCACCATCGAGCCGGGTATTTACATACCTGAAGAAAATCTCGGTGTGCGCATCGAAGACGACATTCTCATCACCGAATCCGGCTACCAGCTTCTCAGCGAGCGCCTCCCGCGCGATCCCGACGAAATCGAAAAGATCATGGCCGCTGCCACCAAACAGCGCGCCGGCGCCGAGAAGAGCTTGACCCGTGAAAACCTGCCACCCACGGACACCAACGAGGAGAGCAGTGCGATTCAGAGTCTGATTGCGAAATATGCGAAATCCGTAAGCGACGCCGACACTGTCCTCGCGGCCCAGATTTGGTCGGACTCACCCGATGTTTCCTTCATCAATCCTCTTGGTCATCAGCACGGCTGGGAAGAGATCAAGCACAACGTCTATGAGCGGATGATGCGGGACGCTTTTTCGGAGCGCAAACTGAGCGTTCGCGATGTAACGATCCACGTGGACGCTAACGCCGGTTGGGCTGAGTTCTTCTGGCACTTCGACGCCAAGTTGAGAAGCAACGGGTCGCCGGTGACGACCGACGGCCGCGAGACGCAGATCTATTGGAAGGACAATTCCCGGGGCTGGGTGTTGGTTCACGTCCACTACTCCGAAATGCCCAAGCCCGCGGAACGCTAGGGCCCGTCCGTTCTCGCTTTTGTGTGCCCGCGCATCGGCAAGAGGAGCCTGATTGACCACTGGGAATGCGGCCATTTATACTGTTGCTTCGCGCCGGGTGCGGGCTTCTCCCCGGCGTGCCTCGACTCATTCCGGATGCGGCCACATTCCTGGCCCGCCTGAATTTTCGAAATCGAACCTCTTAGGGAGCATATGAGTAGCGTCAAGGCCACACAACTTCGCCCCGGCATGGTCATCCAGCATGAGGGCCAGCTTTTCACCGTCTTCAGCACGGAACACCGCACGCCCGGTAACAAGCGCGGCTCCATGCAAACGCGCATGAAGAATCTCAAGACCGGCGCGATTATCGACTACCGCTTCCGCGCCGAGGAATTCGTCGAGCGTGCCATTCTAGATGAAGTCGAGTTCGAGTACCTCTACCACGAGGGCAACGACTACCACTTCATGAACACGCAAACCTACGAGCAGATGCACCTCACGCGCGAGCAGCTCGGCGAGACCGTCTACTACCTCATTCCCAACACCGTCGTGAGGGTCGAGTTTTTTGAGGACAAGCCCATCGGTCTGGCCCTGCCGGACACCATGGAGTTGAAGGTCATGCAGACCGAACCAACGTTGCAGAAGGCCACTGCCAGCGCGGTCATGAAGCCGGCCA